>DDFE01000051.1:2242-3624 GCA_002336985.1 Sphingomonadales bacterium UBA1936 | reverse complement strand
ACGAAGCAGATATCCTGGCTGTCGGGCTTGCTCGCGACGCCCAGTCCCAGTTCCGCGGCAATCTCGCGCACGGCAGGCTTTTCCATGCCGCCGAGCGGAAACCGCAGGAAATCCATCTGCGCCGTCGTCGTCGCGAACAGGAAATAGCTCTGGTCGCGGGCCAGATCGACGGCGCGGTGCAGTTCCGGACCATCGGCGCCGGCCACACGCCGCACATAATGGCCGGTCGCCAGGCAATCGGCGCCCAGATCCTTCGCCAGTGCAAACAGGTCGGTGAACTTCACCCCCATGTTGCAGCGGACGCAGGGGATGGGCGTGCGACCGGCGATATAGTCGTCGGCGAACCGGTCGATCACCGAATCGCGAAACCGTGTTTCGTGGTCGAAGACATAATGCGCGATGCCCAGACGGTCGGCGACGGCGCGTGCGTCACGGATGTCCTGCCCGGCACAGCAGCTGCCCGGACGGCTTACCGCCGCGCCATGATCGTAAAGCTGCAGGGTCACGCCCACGACTTCGGCGCCGCTGCGCGCGGCGAGCGCCGCAACGACCGACGAATCGACGCCGCCCGACATCGCCACCACGATGCGCGCGCCTTTCGCTGGCTGGTCGAGCTGAAACAGGTCGGTCATGATCGACGCCATTTAGGGGCGAACCGGAATTTTCGCCATGGTTTACGCCGCCTTCACGACCTGTGGGTCATGAAGGGGGATGGATTTCACCTTTTCCCGCCGATTCGCAGCCGGTGCCCGCAGTGTCGATCTCGACGTGCTGCTGGCGACGATCGGCGCGATGCAGGCTGCAAGCCCGACCGCGCGCGCGCAGCAACGCCTGGTCGCGCAGGACAAGGCCGCACGGCATGACAATCCGCAGCTCGCCCTGTTCGCCGACCCCGGCAACGGCGCGGACAGCACCGCGGCACCGGCGAGTTTCGCCCCCGCGTTCAGTGTTCGTCAACCTAAGTGAAGGCGGCATTTACCTTGGCATTTTAGCGTTCTTTCAATGGCCCGTCCCTAAGGGTGTTTCACAAGTTGGTGTCCGGATCCCCGTCAAACGGGACCGTTTCCGAGGTTACGAATGATCGAGAATCAGAAAATCCGTCCCGCACAAGTCATCGGCCCGCTCGGCGAACCGCTGACGCTGGCGTCGCTTCCGCCGGCATCGACCACGCGTTGGGTCGTGCGCCGCAAGGCGGAAGTGGTTGCCGCCGTCAACGGCGGGCTGCTGTCGGTCGACGACGTGTGCGACCGCTATGGCCTGACGCTCGAGGAATTCGCCGGCTGGCAGCGCGCCGTCGACCGGTCGGGCATGCCCGGACTGCGCGTCACACGCATCCAGCATTACAAGTCGCTATACGAGCGCCAGCAGAAATACTGACGCGA
>DDFE01000051.1:0-2152 GCA_002336985.1 Sphingomonadales bacterium UBA1936 | reverse complement strand
GTCGGCGCGTTCCTTTCGGGCCTGATCTTCAACCGTGGCGCGATGAACGGCTATGATTTCAGCCTGCCGTCGCTGCTTTGGGCGTTCGTCGGCGCGGTCATCCTGCTCGCGGTCGTCAACCTCGTCCGTCGCGGTAGCGTTCGCTAACTGAAATGCCGAAGTGCGGGGCGTGCGGTTGTGCGCCCCGCAATTATCCCCTCATCTTCATGACGATGCGGTAGAGCACGAGCAGCGCAACAGCGCCGGCAACCGCGACGAAAAACGTCGCCAAACTATCGCGATGATGCAGCCCGGCAGCCTGGGCTCCAAGTCCCCCCAGCATCGCGCCCGCGATCCCCAGCAGTGCAGTCACGACCAGGCCGCCCGGATCGCGTCCCGGCATCAGGAATTTGCCGACCAGCCCGATAAACAGGCCGATGGCAATCCAGCCAAATAGTGCCCCCATAGCGACCCTTCCTTACGGTAAGCCCAGCCGTTATAAGCGCCGTGGCGCGCAAAGTTGAAGCCGAAACGACCCTTTGCACCTGTGGGTTTTTTCGACTCACCCGCTGCAAGAGGCCGCTTGAGCCTAGTGACTTATTGCTATAACACACTTGCACGACAAATTTAAATACGGCGGGAAGCTGAGCATGAATTACGAGACTGGATTCGCGCGGGGGCGCGAAGACATCGACATGAGCGGAGAGGTCGACGGGACCGCACGCAAGCGCCGGATGATCATCATCGGGGCTGTCGTCGCAGTCCTGATCGTCCTGTTCGTGGTTTATCGCATGATGAGCGCCGGATCGGATGCGAAGGCCGGCGGCGAAGGCGGTGCTGCGAAACAGGCCGCGACCGTTACCGTCGTCGTGCCGGGCCGTCAGTCGGTCAACCGTATGGTGTCGGCGACCGGCAACCTCGCCGCGCGTCGCGAAATGCCCGTCGGCGTCGCCGGCGAAGGCGGCCAGGTCGCACAGGTCCTCGTCGAGCCCGGCACATGGGTGGCGCAGGGCCAGGTGCTCGCCACCATCGACCGCCGCGTCCAGTCGCAGCAGATCGCGTCGCTGGCGGCATCGGTGAATGTCGCCGAAGCCGACGCCCGCATCGCCCAGTCCGAACTCGACCGTGCACAGGCGCTGGTCGCACGCGGTTTCATTTCGAAGGCCGATATCGAACGCAAGACGGCGACGCGCGACGCGGCGCGTGCGCGTGTCGGCGTCGCCCGTGCGCAGCTCGGTCAGCAGCAGGCATCGACGTCGCGCCTCGACATTCGCGCGCCCGCGGCCGGCCTCGTCCTCGAACGCAAGATCGAACCTGGACAGGTCGTCTCGTCGGGATCGGGCGTGCTGTTCCGTATGGCCAAGGGCGGCGAACTGGAAATGCTTGCCAAACTCGGCGAACAGGACCTCGCCCGCATGTCGGTCGGCCAGCGTGCGACCGTGACGCCGGTCGGGACTGCGCAGTCGTTCGACGGACAGATCTGGCAGCTGTCGCCCGTCATCGATCCGGTGACCCGCCAGGGCATCGCGCGGATTGCGCTGGTTTATAACAATGCCCTGCGGCCCGGCGGTTTCGCCTCAGCCAAGATCGTCAGCGGATCGGCCGACGTGCCCCTGCTGCCCGAATCGGCAGTGCTGAACGACCAGAAGGGCAATTTCGTCATGATCGTCGGCAAGGGGAACAAGATCGAACGGCGCGACGTGAAGGTCGGCGACGTCAGCAATGCCGGCGTCACCATTCTCGAGGGCCTGACCGGCGCCGAGCAGGTCGTGCAGAGCGCGGGCGCGTTCCTGAACCCCGGCGAAGTCGTCATCCCGCAGCGAGCCAAGGCCGCCAGCTAGGAAGCACCTGCCATGAGTTTCCGTAACATCTCGGCCTGGGCGATCCGTAATCCGGTTCCGCCGATCGTGCTGTTCGTCGCGCTATTGCTCGCGGGCTGGCTGTCGTTCGCGCGGATGAGCGTCAACGATTCGCCCGACATCGACTTTCCGGCGGCGATGATCTTCATCAACCAGCCGGGTGCCGCGCCCAGCGAAATGGAAACGCAGGTCACGCAGAAGGTCGAGGCCGCGGTGCGCGGCGTGACCGGCATCGACGAAATCAACTCGTCGGTGCGCGAAGGGTCGTCGAACACATTCGTCCAGTTCGCGATCGGCACACCCATCGACCGCGC
>DDFE01000066.1:10507-10808 GCA_002336985.1 Sphingomonadales bacterium UBA1936 | reverse complement strand
GCTGAACTTGTCGACCTCAAGACCGCGTCCCGAATCCGATGCGGCGACGTTCAGCTTGCCGGTCGGGGTGTGGCCGAGCCGCAAGATCGTCCATCGTCCTTTCGGAGCGCGCCAGTCGAGCGTGCCGTCCGCTGCGACCTTGCCGGTCAGGTCGATGACACGCGCAGGATCGATTGCCGATCCATCGTTCGCGGGCAGTGCGTTGGCCGCCGGTGCGATCGCGCCATGGAAATTATGCTCGGCCTTTGCATCCCAGTCGGGGATACGCGGCGTGGCGTAGAACAACGCCTCGGCGAGCTTG
>DDFE01000066.1:6034-10448 GCA_002336985.1 Sphingomonadales bacterium UBA1936 | reverse complement strand
GGCGTGATCTCGGCCGTAGTGTGCAGGTCGCGATCCGTCAGCTGAGCGACCGCGACAGGCTTGCTGCCGATCGTCGCCTTGTCGATCGCCGCACGCCACAGGTCTTCATCACCATCCGACGCCGGGTAAGCGACGACGACCGCGTCCTTATAATAGCCGAGCTTCGTATAGGGTTGTGGCAATTTCACCTTCACCCGCCGTCCACCGTCCAGCGTCGTTTCGGTCCAAACGATCTGCTGCATGGCCTGGGCAGGGCTGATCCACGGGCCACCGCTCGACGACCAGCCGGGCGCGTTCTGCATGGCGACCGTCAGTCCGAGCTCGTCGCCGCGCTTCATCATGTGCGTCATGAGGTCGAGCCATTGCGGGCTCAGGTAATCGACCGGCCCCTTGGGAATGTCATTGCTGCCGTCGAATGCGAGCAGCCCGCTCAGTCCGATCTCTTTCATTGCGGCGAGGTCTGCGTCGATACCTTCGCGCGTGACGTTGCCGTTCATCCAGAAATAGAGCGTCTTCGGCCGCGCCTCGGCGGGCGGCGTGCGGAAATCGGTTTCGTTCGGCAGCGACGATGCCGGGTCTTCTGCCAGTGCGGCGGACATCCCGAATGTGGCAAGCAGCGTACCGGCGAGAAGCGCGCTTATACGTCGGGTCATGATCCTACTCCTGTTCGTATCGTCTGCGAACTTCAGCGGTTCGCCTGGTAAAGTGCGTTGAGCGCGGTGATGGTCTCGGCCGCGGGTTCCCTCGCGCGCAGCCCCTGGTTCAGCCGTTCCGACGCTGCATGCTGGAATTGCATGTAGCCACGGTGCCGCGGGCGCAGCCACGCCTGGTCGAGCGTCGCGCGGGTGGCGCGATAAAAGTCGTGGGTCGCCGCGTTGACGCCGTCTGCCGACCATGCGTCGGCATGCGCGGGCTGCCCGCCATGTGCCGCGATCAGGTCGCGCTGGATCACGCCGCTCGCGATCCATGATGCAAAGCGCACTGCGGCTTCCGGATCGGATCCCAGCGCAGAGACGGCAATACCGGTGCCGCCCAACGCCGATCCGCGCGGACCGTGATGGATGGCGGGCACATCGGCAAAGCGGATCAGCTGGTCACGGAACGCCGTGACCGAATAGCTGACATAGCCATAGATAAGCGGCGCTACCGCGAGCGTTGATCGAGGTTGGGCCATGTCCTCGAGCATGGCGATGGGGTCCATCTCGAACACCGCCGGGTCGAGCGCGGCCGCCAGTTCGCCCAGAAGGCCGCACGCTTGGGCCGTTTCCTCCGGAAAGAGATCGGGGGCCGTTACATCCAGCGCGATCCCGATCAGGCCGCACAGCGTAAACAGGCTCATCAGGCTGTGCGGCGGCCTGAGCGGCAGTGCGGCGCGGCCATCCGCAATTAGTGCGGCCAGGTCCTCCCAGCGCGAAACGGGCGCAGCGATGCGTGCGGGTACCCATGCCTGCACCTGTGCCGCGGCATCGATGGGAAGGGCCCATTGGTGCCCCGCCCAGTTATAGCTTTCGAAGGATCCGCCAACCGAACCGTTCGCGATCTCGGCGAGTTCCGATGATCCGATGAAGCGGTCGAGTGGTAACANNAGCGATCGCCGGTCCCATGTAATCGCTTGCCCGGTGTCTTTTTCCCACCGCAACGCGGCGGCCGCCAGGGGGTCGTAGCCTCGCGGATGATCCCAGGTCATGCCCCGCACGCATTATTCTCCTACAAACATTATGTTTATATATGAAAGGGAATTGACTTCCCATAGCCTCGACAATAGCGCATGAAAATACCATCATATAAACATACTAATATGAGAGCGAGCGCTTGGTGAAGGATGAACAGCCCGACGGAGCGGGGTCGGACGGCCTGCCCTTGGCTGGCCTGACTGTACTCGATTTAAGCCAGTTCCTCGCTGGTCCTTCGTGCGCGCTCCGGCTCGCCGATCTCGGCGCACGGGTTATCAAGATCGAGCGGCGCGATGGCGGCGACGCAAGCCGTTCGCTGTTTCTGGCTGACATGGCATTCGACGGGTCGAGCGCGCTTTTCCACGCGATAAACCGCGGCAAGGAAAGCTATGCTGCAGATCTGAAGAACGCCGACGATCTTGCGGCCGTATTGCGCCTGGTGGCGCGCGCCGACGTGATGATTCATAATTTCCGGCCCGGCGTAATGGATCGGCTCGGGCTGGGGTGGGACGCTGTGCGGTCGATCAATCCTGGCCTGATTTATGCCGGTGTAAGCGGTTACGGCCCGGATGGTCCATGGCGCGACCGGCCGGGGCAGGACCTGCTGGTCCAGGCGCTGTCGGGCCTCACCTGGCTTTCGGGCGATGCCGCGGATGCGCCGGTGCCTGCAGGATTTTCGGTTACCGACATGATGGCGGGCGCGCACCTGTGTCAGGGCATTCTCGCACTGCTGGTGCGGCGGGGCGTGTCGGGGCGTGGCGGACGGGTCGATGTCAGCCTCATGGAAACGGCGATCGACCTGCAGTTCGAACATCTTTCCGCCCACCTGAACCGTGACGAGGCGATGCCGCCGCGCAGTGCGGTGTCAAACGGCAATGTCTATCTTGCGGCGCCCTATGGGATTTACCAGACCGCATCGGGCCATATCGCGCTGGCGATGGCACCGGTCGACCGGCTTGGGGAGTTGCTGGACCTGCCGGTACTTGCGGGCTTTGCTCCCGATCGCTGGTTTGCGGAGCGCGATGCGATCAAGGCGCTGTTGCGTGATCATTTGCTGACGCGTCCCGCTGAACAATGGCTTGCGGTGCTGGAGCCTGCTGGCATCTGGTGCGCTCCGGTGCTCGACTGGCCGAAATTGATGGCGGAACCGGCGTTCGACACGCTTGCCATGACGCAACGGATCAGTGCCAGCGACGGCTCGACGATGGCGACGACGCGCTGTCCCATCCGCATCGATGGCGCCGCGCAATATTCGACGCGCGCCGCGCCGCGGCTCGGCGCCGACACGGGCGCGATCGATGGAGAATTGATTCAGGAAGCAGCGCAATGATCATCGAGCAATATTTCGAGGACTATGCGATCGGGTCGGAACGGACGAGCTTCGGCCGGACGATCACCGAAACCGATTTCATCGTTCATGCAGGGCACACCGGCGATTTCTTTCCGCATCACATGGATGCCGAATGGTGCCGTACGCAGGATATAGGCCAGCGTATCGCGCATGGCACGATGGTCTTTTCCATCGGAATCGGGTTGACGGCAACGACGATCAATCCGCACGCGATGTCGTACGGATACGACCGGCTGCGCTTCATTCGCCCGGTTCACATCGGCGACACCATTACGACCATTACGCGCATTTCCGACAAGCGGGATCATCCGAAGCGCGCCAACCAGGGGGTCGTCACGGAAACCGTCGATATCAGGAACCAGCGCGGAGAAACGGTGCTCGCTTGCGAGCATCTCTATCTCGTCGAGCGCCGGGGCGGCTAAACCATGCGACGGCGTCCGCTTCCACTCCTGATGGCGGCGCTGGTTGCAGTGGTAGCGGTCGTCTCGCTGGTCGGTGTTCGCAATGCGTCGCGCGCCGCCAATGGAACGGTGGTGGCAGGTGTCGGCAACGGGCCGCGCTACGGCCTGTCCACGGTCGGGCTCAGCTATCCGTTCGCAGCGGCGATCGCCAAGGGCTTCGTCGAAGCCGCAGCACGCAACGGCGCGAATGCGGTCGTGCTGGATGCAAAGGGCGACGTCCAGAAGCAGGCGAACGACATCGACGACCTGATCGCGCAGCGTGTGGCGGGCATAGCGGTGATGCCGCTCGATTCCGTCGTGGCGCAGGGATGGGTACGGCGCGCGCAAAAGGGCAATGTCCCGATCGCGGCAGTCGCCGCGCTGGTCGGCGATCCCAAGACGCGCCGCATCGAGGACGTTTACCCCGGTCTCGTCGCGCTAGCCTCACAGGATGAGGTCGCGGCAGGCCGCGCTGCCGGACAACTCGCATCACGCCTGCTGCCTGCCGATCGGCCAGCGCGGATTGCCATCATCGAAGGGGCCGCCGGCTTCCCGGAGGTCGAGCAGCGCGCCCGGGGATTTCGCGAAGCGCTCGATGCGGCAAGCGCGCATTACACGATCGTTGCCGCGCAGCCCGGAAACTGGACCAGTGAGGGCGGTGAGGCAGCCTGCCAGAACATCCTCGCAGCCCGCCCGGACGTCGATCTCTTTTACAACGAAGCCGACGACATGGTGATCGGCTGCGCACGCGCAGTACGCTCGGCGGGATCGCATGCGCGACTGGTCGGCGTTGGCGGATCGAAGCTGGCGATCGCGTCGATCAAGGCAGGGGCGGTCGACGGGACGGTGTGTTTCAAGCCGGAAGCACTGGGCGCCTTGGCTTTCGAGGCGCTCAGCAAGCCTGGGGGAACGCGCTTTCGCACTTATCCGATACCGGCCGTGACGCGCGC
>DDFE01000066.1:5536-5931 GCA_002336985.1 Sphingomonadales bacterium UBA1936 | reverse complement strand
GCGCGTGAGGCGGGTATTGCCACCTTGTACCAGCATATCCCGTTGGTCCCGACGCTCAGCGCGCTCGACAATATCCTGCTCGAACAGCGTCGTGGTTTCCGAAACGACCCGGTGACGAGAGCGCGGGCCGGCGAGATCGTTGCCTCGCTTGGCGATCCATTCGAACTGGACGAGATCGTCGGGGATATGCCGATCGGCACGCGCCAGATGGTCGCGATCGCGCAGGCGCTGATCGGCAATCCTTCGCTTGTCATCATGGATGAGCCCACTGCGGCACTCGGCGAGCACGAACGCGAAACCGCCTACCACGTCATTCGCCGACTGGCAGACGAGGGCAGGGCGGTGTTGTTCGTCTCCCATTTCCTCGATGAAATTGCGGCGCTGACCGACGAGGT
>DDFE01000066.1:4142-5466 GCA_002336985.1 Sphingomonadales bacterium UBA1936 | reverse complement strand
GGATTGCTGGGGTCTGGCCGCAGCGAGCTGCTTCACGCGATCTTCGGCGCCGACCCCGGTGCGAGGGGAACGGTATCGGTCGGCGGGCGGACGGTCGGGCTGTTCACGGATGAAACGGTCGCAGCTGGTATGGCCCTAGTGCCGGAAGACCGCGTTCGACAGGGGTTCGTGCCGCAGATGACGATCGCGGAGAACATCGCCTTGCCGCGCCGCGGGCATCTGCTCGACCTGACTGCCGAAGCCGCCGCCGCCGAAGCTGCGATCTCTCGACTGTCCATCAAAGCGGATAGCCCTGACGCACTCGTCGGGGAACTGTCGGGCGGCAATGCGCAAAAGGTCGTGATCGCGAAGTGGCTGACTCCTTCGACGCGCGTGCTCTTGCTCGACGAACCGACTGCGGGGATCGACATCGGTGCACGAACCGACATCCTGCGTGCCATCCGCGAACTTGCCGGGGACGGCATGGCGGTGCTGCTGGTCAGCTCGGAGCTCGAAGACCTGCTCGCCGTGTCAGATCGCATCCTTGTGATGCGCGACCGTGCCGTGGTGAGCGAGGTGACCGACCCGCTCGATTGTAATGAGGCCATGCTGCTCCAGCTTGCGGGCGGGACGAGGCCCCGGATGGAGGAAGCCGCATGACGACGCGAACCGATTGGCGGCGGGTCTTCGGCCTGCGGGAAGCGGGCGTTTATTACGCGTTGCTGATCCTGCTCGGCGTGCTGGCTGCCATCGCCCACGCGCGGGGATTGCCGAACTACCTGACGCCGGAAAACTTGGGGAATATCGCCTATCAGGCGTCGCTGGTCGGCATCATGGGCGTCGCGATGACGGTCATGCTGATCACCGGGGCATTCGACCTGTCGGTTGCGTCCGTCGCGGCACTGGCGGCGGCGGTGCTGATCGGCCTTTCTCCACAAATAGGCTTTCCGTTAGCCGCCGCGGCGGCGCTCATTACAGCAGCCGGGGTCGGCTTGCTCAACGGCGCGATCGTGCAGTTCGTCGGCATCAATGCGTTCATCGTGACGCTGGGAACACTGACCGCTGTGCGTGGGCTTGTTCTCGTGCTGACCGACGGACGGTCGCTGATGGTCGAGCGTGCGGATACGCTCGCACAAATGCTGGCGTTCGAAAGTACGCGAGTGCCCGTGTTCGTTGCTACGTTGGTGATCGCGGTTGCACTGCTGATTTTAGGGCTAGTCCGGCGCAAGCCCCTTGTCGCGGGAGCCGCCGTGTTGCTCGGTCTTCTTGCCGTGCTTGCAGGCCCTGCCTTCGCGGTGGCCGCGCCGGTGGTTTACCTCGCCGTCTTTGCAGGCGTCGTTTGGGC
>DDFE01000066.1:314-4092 GCA_002336985.1 Sphingomonadales bacterium UBA1936 | reverse complement strand
ATCAATCCGACCGCCTTGCAAGGTAGCGAGTTGACCGTGATCGCCGCGGCGATCCTGGGCGGAACGTCGCTGTTCGGCGGCGCGGGCAGCGTGATCAAGACGGTGGTCGGGGCACTGCTGCTGTTCACGCTGACCAACGGCTTCAACGTTTTGAACCTGGGCGCGAGCTATCAAGGATTGATCGAGGGCGTCGTCGTAATCGCCGCTGCCGCGATTTACACCGTCGGTGGTGAGCGTCAGCGCAAGCGCCCGGCAGGTGCCGGCGGCACCACATGACCGCCCTGCGTGTGGCCGTTCGCCGCTTCGGGCCTTTTGAAAACGCCATTGCCGCGCAGTTCGCGGATTTCGTAGCGGCGGCCGGCGTGAACGCGACGATCGAGGCGGTGCCGCTCGACCTGAACCCGCTGCATCAGACGACGATTGCCGACGGCGGCCTCGCAAACGGCGAATGGGATGTCGCCTTCCTGAACACCGACTGGCTTGCCGAGGCGGTGGATAAGCGTGCTCTCGAAGACCTTACGCCGCATCTTGTGCGCGCGCCGATTGCCGATTTTCCGGATGCATGGAGCCCGTCGCTGACCGGCTTGCAGCGCTTTGACGGCGGTTGCTGGGGCATGCCTTATCATGATGGTCCGGAGTGCCTGATCTACCGCACCGACTTGATCTCCACACCGCCCGCGACATGGGATGATTTTTACGCCTGCGCACGCGCGCAGCACAACCGGCAGAGCGGCATCGACGGCACGGTTCTGGCGCTGTTTCCGGACGGGCACAATAGCTTCTACGACTTTTGCATCCACGTCTGGTCGCGGGGCGGCGAGGTGTTCGACAAGGGCGGACGGATCGACCTCGTTTCAGCCGAAGCGCATGAGGCATTGGACTTCCTGCGAACACTCGCGGGAGACGAAAACGCCATCGCGCCCGGATGCCGTGAGATGGATAGCGTTGCCGCTGGAATGTCCTTTGCCGAGGGCAAAGTGGCGCTGATGGCGAACTGGTTCGGGTTCGCCGCCTATTGCGACACATCGCCCGACAGCAAGGTGAAGGGCTTGGTCGATGTGGCCCCACTCCCTGCGGGTCCGCGCGGAAAGAGCGTTTCGCTCAACGTCTTCTGGGTTCTGGCGATCGGTGCAGGATCGCGAAACAAGAGCCTTGCATGGGATTTCCTGCGCCATTGCGCGACCCCGGCGATGGACCTGCTGACGACGACCGAAGGCGCGATCGGGACGCGGCGTTCGACCTGGGCCGATCCCGACATCAACACGGCCGTTCCCTATTATCACCGGCTTGGCTGGCTTCACGAACATGCACGCGAAATGCCGGTAACGCCGGACCTCGCACGGATCAGTCACATCGTCGACGACCTGATAACGGCAGCAGTCACGACCGGGCGACCAACTGCAGACCTGCTTGCTGAAGCGCAGGCGCGGGTGGCCCGGTGATGGCCCTGCAACAGGCCTGGCCGATGCCGTCGGCGCCGCGTCCGATCGTCATCATCGGGACGGGCGGCATCGTGAAGGATGCGCATCTCCCCGCCTACCGGAAAGCCGGGTTCGCCGTTGCGGGGCTGTACGATCCGGATACCGCCCGCGCCGAAACGCTGGCTGCGGAATGGAACGTGCCCAGGGTATTCCGTTCGATCGACGAGGCAGCCGCAAGCGACGCGGTGTTCGATATCGCCGCGCCGCCCGTGGCACACCCCGATATTCTCAACTGCCTGCGGGAAGGTTCCACAGTCCTTCTTCAAAAGCCGATGGGACTGGACCTCGCAGCAGCGACGGAGATCCATGATATGTGCGCTGCGCGTGGACTGATTGCCGCAGTGAACTTCCAGCTGCGCTTTTCGCCGATGATGCTGGCAATCGCCGATGCAATACGTGGAAATCAGCTCGGGGCGCTTACCGAGATAGAGGTCCACATCAACCTCGTCACGCCGTGGCATCTATTCCCGCATCTCGAACCCAATCCGCAGGTCGAGATCGTCAGCCACTCCATTCACTACCTCGATGCCATCCGCGCCCTGGTCGGCAATCCGTCGGGCGTTTTCGCACGCAGCTTCGGTCATCCGGATAGCGCGCTTGCAGACACGCGGACGTCGATGATCCTGGATTACGGCCGTGAACTGCGCGTGCTGCTGTCGATCAATCATCACCATGATTTCGGACGCCGGTTCGCCGATGCGCAATTCCGTGTCGAAGGGGCGTCCGGTGTCGCAGTCGCGAAGCTTGGCGTGCTGCTCGATTACCCGACCGGCGAACCTGACGAACTGTGGCTCGCACCCAAGGGAGGGCCCTGGACGCAGGTCCCGCTGTCCGGCGCCTGGTTTCCCGATGCCTTTATCGGCCCGATGGCCAATCTCCAGCGCTTTGCCGCGGGCGAAGACGCGACGCTGCTGACCGCGGTCGCCGACGCCTGGCAGACGATGGCGCTGGTCGAGGCCTGTTACCTTTCCAACACCCAGCCCGGCACGCCGTTGCCAAGTATGAGGACCAGCAATTGATCGATCTGACCGGAAAGACCGCATTCGTGACAGCGGCAGCGCAAGGCATTGGTCGTGCCTCCGTACTCGCGCTCGCTGCAGCCGGCGCCCGCGTGATCGCAACCGATGTCAACGAAGCCGGACTTGCCGGCCTGCAGGGCGACCGCATCGAAACGCGAAGGCTCGATGTGCTCGATGCGCAGGCTGTGGCGGCATGTAGTGCGGACCCGGTCGACATCCTCTTCAACTGTGCGGGTGTGGTCCACGGCGGCACGGTTCTGGAAACGAGCGACGAAGACCTGGATTTTGCTTGGGCCCTGAACGTGAAAGCGATGACGCGGATGTGCCAAGCCGTGCTGCCGGGCATGGTCGCGCGTGGCGGGGGCGCAATCATCAACATGGCGTCCGTCGCGTCGAGCGTGAAGGGCGTGCCCAACCGCTTCGCCTATTCGGTGACCAAGGCGGCAGTGGTCGGGATGACCAAGTCGATCGCCGCGGATTTCGTCGACAAGAACATCCGTGTGACGGCGATCTGTCCGGGGACGGTCGAAACGCCATCGCTGCAGGACCGGTTGGGCGCGGGCGGCGATTATGACGGTGCGCGCGCCGCGTTCATCGCGCGTCAGCCGATCGGCCGCATCGGTGCGCCTGAGGAAATCGCCGATCTCGTCGTGTATCTCGCAGGTGCGACCTACACGACCGGGCAAGTTCAAATCATTGATGGTGGGTGGTCGATATGAAGAAACACATTCTCGCATTATTGCTGGCCTGCGCGGCAACACCGGCGCTGGCCCAGGACGCGAACAGCAATCCGTACCCGATGGATTTCAAGGCGGGGCCGGTCGGCAAGCAACTGGCGAAGGTGGACCGCGGCACGGCAACCGGGCCGTTTCGCCCCGAATGGGAATCGCTGAAGGCGATCCGCGTGCCGGAATGGTTCCGTGACGCGAAGTTCGGCATCTTCATCCATTGGGGTCCTTATTCGGTACCGGGCTTCCTGACCGAATGGTATTCCCGGAACATGTACGAACCGACCAACGTCGCGTTCACCTTTCACCGCAACGTGTTCGGCCCGCAATCGAAGTTCGGATACAAGGATTTCATTCCCAAGTTCACGGCGGAAAAATTCGATGCTGCCCAGTGGATCTCGCTGTTCCAGGACGCCGGTGCGAAATACGTGATGCCGGTCGCCGAACATTGCGACGGTTTCGCGATGTACGACAGCGACATGACCGACTGGAGCGCCGCCAAGATGGGACCGAAGCGGGATACCGCGGGTGCCCTGATGAGCGCCGCGCG
>DDFE01000066.1:0-283 GCA_002336985.1 Sphingomonadales bacterium UBA1936 | reverse complement strand
TCGGCCGCGATTACGACAGCGACGTTCGCGATCCGCGATATGCCGGCCTTTACGGACCTGCTGCACCCATGCGCCTGCCAGGCGACACGGGCACGGGCATGCCGAACGGTTCGCATCTCGAAAACTGGAACCCGCCGAACAAGGAGTTCCTCGACGACTGGCTGGCCCGCACGACCGAGATCATCGACAAATACGACCCCGAAATCCTGTACCTCGACTGGTGGACCTCGGCGCCCGCGTTCGAACCGTATCTGAAGCGGATGGCGGCCTATTATTACAACGC
>DDFE01000116.1:2872-6368 GCA_002336985.1 Sphingomonadales bacterium UBA1936 | reverse complement strand
GGGGCCAGCCAAAACCGGGTGCGGCGTCGGGCTGCCAGCCCTCCATCTCGATCACGCGGTAGTCAACATCGAGCCTGAAATGGTCGATGAACCAGCGGCCCATTTCGCCGAGCGTCATGCCGTGCCGCATCGGCATCGGCCCCGCGCCGACGAAGCTTTCCCAGCCCGGTAACAGTGTCGTTCCCTCGACAGGGCGTCCTGCCGGATTGGGGCGGTCGAGCACCCACACACTCTTGCCGTGTTCGGCCGCGGCCTCCAGTACGTAGAGCAGGGTCGTGACGAAGGTGTAGATACGGCAGCCCACGTCTTGCAAATCGACCAGCATCGTGTCGAATGTACTCATGGATTGGCCGGTAGGACGACGGACTTCGCCGTACAGGCTGAACACCGGCATGCCATAGGTCGGGTCGGTGAAGTCCGGCGACTCCATCATATTGTCCTGCAGGTCGCCACGCACGCCATGCTGCGGTCCGAACACCGCCGAGACGTTCAGCCCCGCCGCGACCAGGGCATCGAGCGAATGCGTCAGGTCCGCCGTGACCGAGGCGGGATGAGCGAGAAGGGCGATCCGCCTTCCCTCGAGCGGACGGCGCAGGTCAGGGTCGGCGAGGAGGCGATCGATACCGAATTTCATGGCTCCTTCGATGGCGCGAGTTCGGCCGCGAAGCAATCCGCGTGATGGAAATCGGGTTTGCCCGGCGGATGCGTGAGTGCCCAATAGGATGTGCCGCCATCGGCGTGGCGGATGACCGACGAGAGCCCGATGTGCCAGGGCGCGGCATCGACCGACGCCTCGACGGTCAGACGGTACCGCCCGTCACGCATGTCGCGCGATATGACCGGCGCGGAAACGTCCGCACTGCGCATGCCGGTGCGATAACCGTCGAACCTATAGGCGGCCCAGGCTGTGCTGGGCGCGAAATTCCATTCCTGGTATCCATCCTCTCCGCTGTGCCGGACGAACAGTTCGAAGCAGGTCGTGGTCCACAGACCGTCGCGCCGTTCGCTCGGGGTGAGGTCGGGAAAGACTACCTCGTCGATCTCGCCGGCCAGTTCGTAGGTTATGACCGCTTCGGCGCCCCGGCGTTCGATCGTGACGGCGATATGGTCGACCGGGCTGTCGGGCGATGCCGGGTGCCGGACGAGTTCGCCACGAAACAGGGTCATGCGGGCTTCATATGCTCGACGAATGACAGAATGGTTGCAGCCAGTTCGGGGCGGCAGATGAGCAGATCCGGAAGATAGGGATCTGCATTGTTATAGACGAGCGGAGATCCGTCGATGCGCGAACAATGCAACCCTGCTGCCTGCGCGACCGCGACAGGGGCGCAATTGTCCCATTCATATTGGCCGCCCGAGTGAAGATAGATTTCGGCCTCGCCGCGCACGACCGCCATGGCCTTCGCGCCTGCCGATCCCATGGGGACGAGCGCCGCGCCGAGGTGCTCTGCGACGGCGAGTGCTTCGGCAGCGGGGCGGGAGCGGCTGACCAGCATGCGCGGCGGGTTCGCCGCTGCAGGCAGGGCAGGGGCGGGGTCGGACGCAAGGACAAGATTCAGCGCGGGCAGGGCAACCGCGCCGATGGTCGCCACGCCATCGACCGCCAGCGCGATATGCACTGCCCAGTCGTCGCGCCCTTCGGAAAACTCGCGTGTGCCGTCGAGTGGGTCGACGATCCACACGCGCGACGTTTCGACGCGCGACCCGTCGCACTTGCGTTCTTCCGAGAGGACGGCGTCGTGCGGTCGCGCTGCGGCCAGCCGTTCGAGGATCAGCGCGTTGGCCGCGCGGTCACCTTCCGCACCGGCTTCCTTGCCCGACATCCGCCTTTGCACGCCGAGCAACAGTGCGCCTGCTTCCCTGGCGATTGCCGCCGCAAGTTCGGCGTCCGTCATCCGATCAGCGCGTCGATGATGATGTCGGCGGCTTCCTCCGGCGACAGACGTGATGTGTCGATGCGGACCTCGGGGTTTTCGGGTGCTTCATAGGGGCTGTCGATGCCAGTGAAGTTCTTGAGCTCGCCCGCGCGCGCCTTGCGGTACAAGCCTTTCACGTCGCGCGCTTCCGCATCGGCGAGCGTCGTATCGATGAACACCTCGACGAACTCNNCCCGCATCCGCCATCAGCCGCGCGACTTCGCCCACACGGCGGATGTTCTCGATGCGGTCGGCTTCGGTAAAGCCCAGATCCTTGTTCAAGCCGTGCCGCACATTGTCGCCGTCGAGCAGGAAGGTGTGACGGTTCATCCGGTGCAATTTGCGCGCGACTGCATTGGCGATGGTCGATTTGCCCGCGCCGGAGAGGCCGGTGAACCAGAGCACCGCGGGCTTCTGGTTCTTGAGTGTTGCATTGGCTTCCCGGCTGATTTCAAGTGCTTGCCGATGGATATTCTGCGCACGCCGCAAGCTGAAGTGCAGCATGCCGGCCGCAACCGTCGCATTGGTGGCACGGTCGATCAGGATGAATCCGCCCAGCGCGCGGTTATCGGTATAGGGTTCGAATACCACCGGTTTCGCGGTCGCGATCTCGACCACGCCGATCGCGTTCAGCTCCAGCGTTTTCGCCGCGACCTGCTCGAGCGTGTTGACGTTCACTTCGTATTTCGGCGGCGCGACGGTCGCGGAGACGGTCTGGGTGCCCATCTTCAGCCAATAGGCGCGGCCCGGCACCAGCGGTGCGTCGGCCATCCAGACGAGCGTCGCTTCGAACCGGTCGGCGACCTGCGGCGGGGCATCGGCGACCGAAATCACGTCGCCGCGCGAACAGTCGATCTCGTCGGCCAGGGTCAACGTGATCGACTGGCCCGCGACGGCGGTATCGAGGTCGCCATCGGCGGTGACGATGCGCGACACGGTCGATGTCTGCCCGGACGGCAGCACGCGCACGGCGGCGCCCGGCTTCACTTCGCCGCTCGCGACTAGCCCGGCGAACCCGCGGAAGTCGAGGTCGGGGCGGTTGACCCACTGCACCGGCATTCGGAACGGCTTTTCGCGCTCGGCATCGGTATCGACACGCACGGTTTCGAGGTGGTCGAGCAGAACCGGCCCCGAGTACCAGGGCGTATTCTCCGATCGCTCGGTCACATTGTCGCCGACGAAGCCCGACATCGGGATGGCGGTAAATGCTGTCAGGCCGATCTCGCTGGCAAAGCTGCGGTACGCCATGACGATGCGGTCGAACGTCGCACGGTCATAACCCACAAGATCCATCTTGTTGACCGCGAGCACGACGTTTCGGATGCCGAGCAGCTGCGCGAGATAGCTGTGCCGGCGCGTCTGGGTCAGCACGCCCTTGCGCGCGTCGACCAGGATGACTGCGAGGTCGGCGGTCGAGGCGCCCGTCACCATGTTGCGGGTGTATTGCGCATGCCCCGGACAGTCGGCGACGATGAACTTGCGTTTCTCGGTCGAGAAAAAGCGATAGGCGACGTCGATGGTGATACCCTGTTCGCGCTCGGCGGCGAGGCCGTCGACCAGCAGCGCGAAGTCGAGGTTCG
>DDFE01000116.1:0-2802 GCA_002336985.1 Sphingomonadales bacterium UBA1936 | reverse complement strand
CATCAGAAATACCCCTCCGCCTTCTTCTTCTCCATGCTCGCCGCCTGGTCATGGTCGATCGCACGGCCCTGCCGCTCCGAAGTCGTGGTCAGCAGCATTTCCTGGATAACATCGCTCAAGGTCACGGCATTGCTCTCGACCCCGCCCGAAAGCGGATAACAGCCGAGAGTGCGGAAGCGCACCGAGCGTTGGACGACAGTCTCGCCAGCGTTCAGCCGGAAGCGGTCGTCATCGACCATCAGCAGCAACCCGTCGCGGGTCACCGTAGGACGCGGAGCGGCGAAATACAGTGGTACGATCTCGATTCCCTCGCGGCGGATGTATTGCCACACATCGAGTTCGGTCCAGTTGCTGATCGGGAAGACGCGGATGCTCTCTCCCTTCGCCTTGTGCGCGTTGTAGAGGTTCCAGAGTTCGGGCCGCTGGTTCTTCGGGTCCCAGCCGTGGCTCGCGCTCCTGAAGCTGAAGATGCGTTCCTTGGCGCGGCTCTTTTCCTCATCCCGTCGTGCGCCGCCGAATGCCGCGTCGAAGCCGTAGTGATCGAGTGCCTGCTTCAGCCCCTGCGTCTTCCACATGTCGGTGTGGAGGCTGCCATGATCGAACGGATTGATGCCNNCGTACATCGCGCGGAATTTCCAAGTCGTATCGACGTGGAGCAACGGGAAGGGCGGGGGCGCGGGATAGAATGCCTTGCGCGCCAGATGCAGCATCACGGCGGAATCCTTGCCGATGCTGTACAGCATCACCGGCCGTTCGGTTTCCGCCACCACCTCGCGCAGGATGTGGATCGATTCCGCTTCGAGACGATCGAGGTGGGTCAGGGTGGATGCAGGCATTGCGTTCATTATGGCGGCGGCAATGGCGGCTTGTCGCCAAAAATCCAGAAACGAAAGATGGGGGCCGGAAAAGCGCGGCTGTCAGCACATGGTGTCGACGCCGGCTGCGCGATACATCATTGAAATATTGGATGTGCCGGAGGGAGAGTCATGATCGACGCTGAACGTTTGGCGATGCGCCCTTCAGAGGTCGTCGATGCGATGCTCGCGGGCTGGCACGCTCTGGATGCCGATGCCGTCATCAGCTGGTTCGCCGACGACGCGGTGATGCACAACATGATGTACGATCCGCTCGTTGGAAAAACGGCGATCCGCGGCTTGCTCGACATGTTCTTCGCCAAGGCGACCCGGGTCGAGATGGAGGTTGTGAAACGCGCGGAAAGCGACTGCACGGTGTTCCTCGAACGCCGCGACAGCTTCACCTGGGACGGGCGCGATGGTGTGCTGCCAGCGGTCGGCGTGTTCGAGGTGCAGGGCGGCCTGATCCGCCGGTGGCACGAATATTTCGACCGGGCGACTTATGAGCAACAGGCCTATGGCAAACCCTGAAGTCCAACGGACTGGACACGGTCGATCTCGCGATTATCATCTATAAGATAGAGATAATGAGAGGGAGGCTGCATCCGTGAATGCCCTGAGCCGGTTCAACACGCGCTATCCGTTCCATCCTTATCCGACCGGCTGGTTCGCCGTCGGGTTCAGCGACGACCTGCAGCCAAAGGAAGTTCGTCCGCTCCACTATTTCGGACAGGAGATGGTGCTGTTCCGCACCGAAAGCGGGGAGGCGGTCGTGACCGACGCGCACTGCCCGCATCTGGGCGCGCATCTTGGATATGAAAGCTGGGTCGAGGGCGAAGCCATCGTGTGTCCCTTCCATCAGTGGAAGTACGGGACGGACGGCAAATGCGTCCACGTTCCCTATGCAAAGGCCATTCCGCCGCGCGCCAGGGTGAAGGTCTGGCCGATCGCCGAGCGCGGCGGCATGATCTTCGTCTGGCACGAGCTGGGCGGCGCGGAGCCGGGCTACGAACTGCCCGTGTTCGATGAATCGCGCAAACGTGACGGGTCGGGTTTCCGCAAGATGCACGACGAATTCGGGGCGATGCATCCGCAGGACGCTTTCGAAAACGGTGTCGACTACGCGCATTTTCCGGGCATTCACGGAACTGGCATGGTCATTTCGGGCGGCCCGATCACCGAACCGGAGCCGCACCGCTTCGTCTCTCCCGTGCGCATCCTGCCGCCCGGCTACGATGGACCAAAAGACGATCCCAAGATCGGCTCTACCGTCGATTCACAAGTCATCGGTGGCGGTCTGTCGCGCGTGGAAAGCCGTACGCCCTCTGCACCCGGTGTAACGACAGTCTACTACGTGGGCGTCACGCCGGTGAACGAGCAACTCAGCCATTATTATGTGCACCAGTTCATGCTGGTCGACGACGACTGCCCGATGAGCGCGGAGGCGCTCGACCGTTTCATTCAGCTCTCGCGCGAGCATGGCATCAGGGAGCAATGGAGCGACGGCAAGATCTGGCCGCACAAGGCCTATGTCGAAAAGCCGCTGCTTTCCTCCGCCGACGGCCCGATCCTGAAGTACCGGGAATGGTACAAGCAGTTCCACCCAGAGGTCGCATAGCGGCGGGCGCAACGCGCAACGTTCGACACAGGTAATCGGTCGGGATGCGCCCGACCGAGCCGTTCGCGCGCCGTGCCGCGCAACGGTTCGTCCCGTCGTGCGCTCTAGCCGTCCCTGCAAACCCTTGCGTTACCGTAACTGTTCATCCGAGAGAAAGGTTAAGGCCAACAACGCAAGGTTAACGGGGCAAGTTTTTGAAGGAGAAACCGCAATGCGCGCCATTTCGAACAAGCTGAAATTAGTCTCTCTCGCCGCCATTCTCGTCGTTCCGGCATGGGGCGGCCTGTCGGCACAGCAGCAGGACGAACCCACAGTACTTCCGCCAGTGAC
>DDFE01000115.1 GCA_002336985.1 Sphingomonadales bacterium UBA1936 | reverse complement strand
GATACAGTTAAGACGGAACGACCAAATTCCGCCGATAATGCCATTTCGGACAGCA
Source organism: Sphingomonadales bacterium UBA1936 (assembly GCA_002336985.1). Classification (GTDB taxonomy): domain Bacteria; phylum Pseudomonadota; class Alphaproteobacteria; order Sphingomonadales; family Sphingomonadaceae; genus Sphingomonas_O. Next base: position 40,414 of record DDFE01000115.1, on the reverse strand, counting down.
AAACCAGCGCTTTCCAGTCCAATGACTTAGCAAGCGCGGGCAAAACCGCAGCCGCCCTCCCTGCCCCCGAAACCGGGTTATTGGAACATTCTGGAGAAATCCGCCTCGAAGCTGGGGTTTCTGACCAGTCGTTCGGGAAAATCGAGCAAGTCCCGTCTGACGAGATCGCCGAAAGCGGGAAAACCCGAAAGCCGCCAAAGCTGCGCGCGTGGGCGGTCACTGAGGACGACGAAGGCACTGGCGGCATCGTCTTTGCCAAGTACGGTATCGTCGCACTGAAGGACGGCGCTTGCACGTTCGGCAGCGGCGAGTGGGAGTATTACAAAGCCCGCCGCGCGGCATGGGCAGACGGATTTTCCGAGACTGGCGTCGTGCCTGCATCGGTGATGGTCGACCATGGTTGGCATTTCGAATGCACTGGCTGTGGCGTGCGCATCGACACGGACTTGCCCGACGTTCGCCGCCGGTTCCGCGACTGGACGCCGGACGAAATCATCGGCTCTCAGCATAGTGCATGGTGCACGGCTCGCTGCCACGATCTCGACATGGCCGAACGTGCGAGCCGAAAACGCCACGAAGCCCTGATCGTCGCCATGATGGAGCGGCTGGTCAAGCGCCGCTTCCCCTCGGTCGAGATTATTCAGGACAAGAGAAATCTGACGCCGCACGTCTACATCACGAAGGACAAGCACGGCTTCTGGCGGCTCGGTCAAGCGTCGGTGTCGTTCAATTTTCCGGGCATGAAGATTGGTCCAGCAAGCTACCGATGGGACCGCGACACCTCGTACGGCGACCGCAAAGCCCACTTCGAATGCTGCGCTGGTGACAAAGAGGCCTTTGAGGCTTGGGCAAAATCTAACGCGGGAGACCCCGCATGATCCGCCTCATCCTCTGGCTGTTCGGCAAGCCTCGCCCTGCAAAGCCGCATAGCGGGGGGAAGGTGTGATGGCGACTTTGATCGTTGCAAATATGCCGACGCATTACTGTGTCGTCTGTGCAGCACGCTGGCTCAAGCATCCCGATAGCACTTGGTCGCTCGTTACGGAGAAATGCGGACCCTGCTGTGACAACGTGCCGATGGACAAAGCGCCGATCGTTCCGTTGCAGGCCGATGGAACGGTGGCCAATGCGGATTATCACGCGGCCAAGGACGCATGGAACGCAGAACAGTGGCGAGGACAAGTTTCACGCTACGGCGGGATCCGGTGCGCGATTTGCGATGAGCCTTTCGAACGGCATTCCAGCGATTGGTCGTGCCCTCGCCGCGTCGCACCGCGCTTTAAATTTCCGAAACAGGTGCCAGCCTCATGACCCCTCGCCTTGCAAAGCCGCATTGCGGGGAGATAAAGTGATGACGGATCTCATTGCGCTGGCTGACCGTGTTGATGCGCTGACATCGAGCGACAACGCCATAGACGTGCTGATCGAGGTCGCGCTGTTTGAGCCGGACTATCAGTGGGCAGCCATTCGCGCGAACGCGGCAGGTACCAAGCTGATCTACACGCGACCCGAAGGCAAAGAAGAAACCTATCGCGCGATCGATTGGACTGACAACGAACAGTCTCGGGCGAAGGCCGCCGCCGCTCTCCGCGCCCGCTCCCGCCTCTGTGACAAGTGTAAAGAATTCGCCCTGCCCGGCAAGACCGTCTGTGCGGAGTGTGGGGAGTGAGCGGGCAAGGTAATCAGCTTTGCGCTCGTGCGCCCGCTAAGGTCGCCCAGGGCGTTCGTCGTGGCGGGTATGTGCAAATCGTCATCCGCCTGGACGAAGAGACGTTCGAGCAGGTCCGCGAACGCGCCGTGGCTGAAAAGCGCTCCTGGGGCGCCGCGGTTCGCGATCTTATCGAATGGGGTCTAGCAGCATGACCTCAGCAAAACCCGCACGGGTAAGTCCGGAGCCTTCGGGAACGGGGCTGCATCAGTCTGCGCTCGCGCCAGCCGAGAACAAATTTCACGTCGGCAACGGTGATGACGGCAAACACTACTGGCTCACACCACCGGACGTCTACGAGCGCCTAAACACGCGCTTTTCTTTCACGTTCGATCCGTGCCCCTATCCGAAACCCGACAATTTCGACGGGCTGACGGACGAATGGGGCGGTCCCGGCGCATCTTGCTACGTCAATCCGCCGTTCGGATCCATCATGCACGAGGGCAAGAAGAAAGGCCCGACAGCATGGGCGCGCAAGGCGATTGCCGAGCATCAAAAAGGCAAGCGGGTCGTGCTGGTCTATCCCATCGACAAATGGGTGCTGATGTTGCTTGCCGCGGGCGCGAAGGTCGAGAACCTGGGCGAGGTGCGCTGGCTGGCAACCGAGGATGGCTCGCAGGGCAAAGGCACTGGTCGACACATTGCTGCATTTATTCTGGACCAGCCAGCATGACCGACACCCCCCTGCATGGCCGACTTTCACCGGATGGGAGAAGCCGGTGACCGCATATTACAACGAGATCGATCCATTCGCCGCGGCGTGGCTGCGAGAACTAATCAACGCTGGCCAGATCGCGCCCGGCGTCGTCGATGAAAGGGATATCCGCGATGTACGGCCAGATGAGCTTTCTGGATATGCTCAGTGCCACTTCTTCGCCGGCATCGGCGTCTGGTCGCACGCCCTTCGTCGCGCAGGCTGGCCTGACGATCGCCCGGTCTGGACGGGATCATGCCCGTGCCAACCTTTCAGCGCGGCAGGCAAAGGAGAAGGGTTTGCTGACGAGCGGCACCTGTGGCCCGCTTTCTTCCATCTCATCGAGCAGTGCGAGCCTCCAGTCGTCATTGGAGAGCAGGTTGCGAGCGGCCCAACAGGCGTATGGTTCGATCTTGTACAAGCTGACCTGGAAGGAATGGGTTACGCCTTCGGGCTTGTCCCGCTTCCGGCTGCGGGCTTCGGCGGCGCGCACATCCGGGATCGAGCATGGTGGGTGGCCGACGCCCACAGCCAAGATCGCCGCGGGCGGGGAATACGCAGACCCGCTGAAAGCGCTGGCGAGGGTCTTGGGGCCTCATTCAAACGATCTGCGGGACTTCGCCAAGATCGCAACGCCGATGCGCCTATGCTCGGACGGCAGCCTGTTGACTGGCTCTTCTGCCGAGATGCCAAGTGGCGGCCGGTTGAGGCCGGAACATTCCCGTTGGCTGATGCGGCTCCCGCCCGTGTGGGACGACTGCGCGGTTACGGCAATGGACTCGATGCGGCCTGCGCGTCGGTCTTCGTCGAAGCGGTGATGTCAGCATGACGCCCGCCGAGATCGCCCGCTCCCTCCCCGTAGAGGATATAATGATGATGATTGAACTTGCTGAACGGTGTGAGGCTGCGGCTGGTCCGAATCGTGAATTGGACGCGGCTATCGTGTGCGCGCTCTACCCCGATGCGCAGGTGGCTCGCTATTGCTCGGATGACGATGAGCCGGTCGTGTTTCACGCTGAGCCACTGGTCCGCAATAAGCATTGGCTTCCAGCATTCACCGCCTCGCTCGACGCCGCGATGACGCTGGTGCCGCAAGGTTGGGCTTATCGGATCGACGGCTGGCAATCCTACTCGGCGAGCGTTTTTCTGCCGGAAAAGAAGTTCTGCCGCGCGCACGTCAAAACAGGAGCGGCCCTCGCTCTCTGCGCTGCCGCCCTCCGCGCCCGTGCGAGCGCAGCATCATGATCCGCCTGTTCCAAAGGCTGTTCGGCAAGCCGCGTGCACCAAGGCCGCATCGATCTCGTCTCTGTGACAAGTGCGGTGAATTTGCCGCCAAGGGGAAATCGCTTTGTGAGGAGTGTGATGATGGGTAAGCCCCAAACCGAACGCGACGCTTTTGATCACGGGTATCTGATCTGCCTGTCGAACCTCATCAATTCACACGGCTCGGGAACCGAAGCGGAAGGGCTGATGCAAACCATCGGCGTTACTCGGTATCGGATCGATCAACTCGGTTTCGATGATTACGACCGGCTTCCGCTGCAAAAGTTGCGTCGTGAACTTGATGAGCGTGAGCGAAAATCACGCGCTTTCAGAAACTCACGAAACAGCACGCCCAACCCGCCCCTCCACAAGAGCCAGGAGAATAACGATGCATAAAGAGGAACTGGTCGAGGTGACGCAGGCAGATCGGGAGCTGGGTTTCGCGCTTGGCCTCTGGAAGGATCAGTACGGCAATATTCTCGATAGTGCCGCAGAAGGCCGATACGACGGCAGCGTCAACATGCAACGCATCGCCCGTCACCGCCTCGCACACAGCCCCTCCCCTGACGAACTTGTGTCGCCAGAGACCTACGCACTCGGTCTAATGGTTGAGGAAATGGGCGAAAGTCTCAAGCTGATCGGCAAGGCTCTTCGGTTCGGATTAGATGCGCCGGGGCCGAAAATCCCCGAGTACGGCGGCCTGACTGCTCGCCAGATGCTGCCGGTAGAAATTGGCGATTTACACGCTGCTATCCGATACGCGTCCATGGCTGGCGTTGTAAAAATGTCGCTCGCGAACCTTGCCGAAGAAGCCAAACTGGCAAAGTTGCTCGATCCGCTTTCGCGCGACGCAAATGGCAATAGGCTCGCCCCAGCCCTCAGCGCGGAGACCGGCAATGGGTGAGGGGGAACAGATCGTCGCGTGGCTGCGGGAGATGGCGACCGGCTTTGTCGATCTTCACGAACGTAAGGGGGCAGACGCAGAGGACTTCGGCCGCATGGGTGAGTTCATCTACAACGGTGCCGCCGACGCAATAGAACGCGGAGACCACGCCCCGTCATCGGGCGGGAAGGAGAGTGATGATGCCTGATCGCAAACCATACTGCCCGAATGAGCAGACATTCACTGTCGTCTTCGCGTGCGGAACGCCTTGGACGCTGACAGGCCAGGCCGCAATTGAGGCGCGTGCGCGAGCAAATCGCCGAAAACATTGCGCCTTCGGGAAGCAGCCATGACCGCCGACATCGAAAAGCTGGAGGCGTTGCTGGCTAAGGCGACGCCGTTGCCATGGGTTATGTCTTTAGAAGGAGCAAGCATTCGGGCGAACTATAAGTACACCGATCAGCGAGGGACGGAACACGACATGACTTCGCGTGTCATGTTCGGGCATGATCGTAGCGCCCCACAGCGCGCCGCCGACTTTGGATTGATTGTCGGAACGATCAACGCACTCCCCGCCCTAATCGCCCATATCCGCGACCTGCAGGGCAAACTGGCGGTGGCGGAGAATCGCATGGGCAATCTGGGAATGGGTCTGGAAGAAATCCGCGATGCCGCATGGCCGGGCGACGACGCGATAGACCGCATTCGCAAGTGCGCCGATTACTGGCTGTCGGGCGACGAGGAAAAGCTCGATGCGTTCGCCCTCTCCACGATCCGCGCGCTTCCCAATTCAGATGCGGAGGCATAGGCGACCAAATCGCTTGCATCTGTTCCTCAATCGTTCTCATTTGAGGGCATGAACCGAATCGACCGAGCGACGCTCAGCAGCCACATCTTCGTCACGATCCAGTGCATGCCCAAGACGGCGAGGCGGGCAACGCGCGACATTCTGCCCAGCGAGGAGGCCATCCGCATCCTCACCGACAAGCTGCTCGATTACCTCGATAGCAGCGTGCACGGCGTGTTTCAGACCGCGCCTTATGCGGGGATACCGTTCGGGAATATGGAGCGGGATGACGGCCTGGTCCGCGTGCCGACGCTGACGACCGAAATGCTGGATCGGGAGAAAGAGGAGTCCCATCCCGGCACAATCCCTGACTCGACTCCTTGATCAGCTTTTGACACCCTCTCCTCAGATCTGGGGAGATTGTCATGCGATTCGCGTTCCTTGCGGCGAGTGCTGCCGCTTGTGCTTTGTCTGTGCCTGCTGGGGCGGCTGTGGTGATCAGCCTTCACGCCGACGCGACAGGAACCACCTCTACGCGCGTAATGTGTCCGGGTGGCGGCTTTAACTGCCAGATCGTGACGCCGGTTTCGCAGTCCTTTGACGCTGCGTTTGCCATCCCCGATTTCGTCAACGGACAATCGACGTTCGGCTTCGGTCCGTACAACGGCACCGTTCTTGATCTCGGGAACGGCCAGCTCACCGGGATCGATTTCGTGTACTGGCAAAACTTCCAGAACACCGAAACCCGCCTTGCCGCGGCAACCTTCCAAGTCACGCAGATTTCGCCCGTTCCGCTTCCAGAGCCTTCGACATGGGCAATGACGCTCGTCGGTTTCGGGTTCGCAGGATACGCGATGCGCCGCCGTCAGGTACAGTGGATGGTCAACTCGAAGTCCGAAGTCGCATAGCCCGCACCGCCAAAGCCGATGTTCCACACGCCGAAAGCGTTCATGTCGCCCGTCATGCAGCGGGGGATTTGCATATTTTCGGCGGGGAATTCAGCGGTGCGCGTCCAGGTCGCGCAGTTGTCGAGACTGACATAATGGCCGTAATTGCCGTTGAGGTAGCCGACAAAAGCAACAGCAGGATATGAGCTGCCGGCAAGGTTCTTGCCGAACGCGATAACCTGCGGCTCGCGGATGCCCGTTCCCCCGTTAAGCACCTGGCTCCAGTTCTGCCCGCCGTCAGTCGACCGGTACATATAGAGCGACGTATCGACGCCCAGCGTGTTTCCAATGCCGGGAATGAAAAACAGATGCCCCGCCTGACCCGGCACGCTCGCCAGAACACCATTGCCGCCGATCGGGTCGATGTTCGTGCTGTTCAACCGCGTCCAGTTGGCGCCGCGGTCGGTCGATTTATACGTGCCCGGCGTGATGTAATTATAGGCGTAATAGGTGTCGGTGTTGACGTGATCGACCGCGATGATCCGACGCGTCAGGAAGTAGTACGCCGGGGCATAGCACCAACCGAGATCGCCCGTCGTCGGCACCTCGACCGGGAACGTACACAGGTTCCACGTCGCCCCGCCGTCGTTGGTATATTCGGGCCGCCTGTTGGCATGGGGGAAGACGACAATATCGCTTACCCTGCCGCTGTCCATCGCGCCGTTGAAATAGCTGTCCTGCGCCATGTAGGACGGCGCAGCGGCCGTCTTGGCCCAAGTGGTCCACGGATAGTTCGACTTGAACACGCCGGTCGTGCTGGCCTTCGCCTTTTCACACAGCGCATACACGACGGTCGGATCGACCTTCGAATAGCAGACCGTGTGAGCATTGCCGATGTTGGAACCGACCATATTATTCGGGCCGTGCTGCGTCGGCTGAATACCTGGCGCCAGCGTCATCACGTACCGGTCCTGGCAACCGGCTATGACAAGCGACTTGCCGAAACGTCCATTTCCTTTGGTCGTCACGTCGAGCGGGACCGGGGGCGTCACCATCTGCTCGAAGATCAGTTGCTCGTTGCCGATCGAGGTGTCCGTCCAGTTGAATTGGACGGAGGTCGTCGGGAGCGTAGCTTTCAGCGTGCCGGTGCCCATGCCCATTTCGAAAGTGCCGTCGTCGTTCCAGACGCCCTGCCCACTCGTCTTGGAATCGTTGAGCGTGAAGGTTCTCCAGCTTCCGCCGATGATCGGGTTCGGCGCCGGCAGCCCGACGAATGACGTGCCGCCATTGCTGGAGATCGACTGAGCGCCGCCGTTGTGCCCGATCACGACGGTGTTAACGTCATCGTGCTTGCAGGAGACGAACTGCGCAGGGTTCTCGCTGGCGTTGTTGAGGTTGGTCGAAACGGTGCTGAAAGAGGTGCCGTTATACTTGGTCAGCGTCGTCGAGCCTGCGACGTTCAATGCCATATACAGCGTGCCGGGATTGCTGTTGTCGCAGGCCAAGTTGTTCGCAGTCGTGTTGACCGGCGTGCTGGCGACAATCGAAAAGGTCGCGCCGCAGTCGGTCGACTTATAAAGTCCTGCGCCTGGCCGCCAGATGTACCAGATGTTCGTCTTGCCGCCGGTCGTCCCCGAGCCGCGGGCAACCTCGACCATCATCGGGGCATTGTACGTGGCGTCGGCGGATTCGGGGACGCCGCTGACAGCGGTCCAAGTCGTGCCGCCATCCGTAGTGCGCTGCGGGACGCCCTTGTAGAAGCAGACAATGACATGGCTGGCGTTCGCTGGATCGACCCGCATATAGGGGCCGCCCTGGCGTGAGTTGTTATTCGCCCCCGCCGCCGTGCCATCGTATCCGGTCAGCGTCGTCTTGGTCCAAGTCGCAGCGGCCACATTGGCCTTGCTCATATTCGTCGTCTTGAAGACGGAGCCGAGGTAAACCTGATAGCCCTTGGTGTCGTCGCCCCAGCAGAACTCCAGCGCATAGGTGCCAGTCGAACGCGGATCGCCGTTGTAATAGGCCGCCTCGCCAACCTCGTTTGCCGGGAACGCCGCTGGGCGCACTGTCTGCACCCACTTCAGCAGAACGGTGTCCCACACGTAGCTGCCGTTGGTGTCCGTCCGGTGATACTTCATGCCCGACGAGGTGCGGCCCATGCGGGACACGATGCCGCCAGCCACGGCATTGCCGTTGCGCCATGTAATTTTCGTTAGATCAGTACCGATGGCGGCCATCAATCGTCCCCGTCGAGCCAGCCCGAGGGCTTGGTCTTGGTGTATTCAGCACTTGTGGTGCGCAGCGTGATCGCGTTTTGCTCAGACAGGGTGCAGAAGACGAACAGGCTGCCGGTTGCGGGAAGCGCGGTGCCTCCGGTCCCGGCCGCCGGGTCCCCATTCGCCCAGGTGTTATCAAGGCCGAACCACACGAGCCGCGCCGTCTCATCGACGGCCATCTGCCAGACCTTCGATCCCCATGTGGTGTAATCGTTGACGGTCAGCGTGTTGACGTTGGTGGCCGCTGCGTTGCTCTTGGGCTGGATCTGGCTGTAATTGTCGAGCCATGCCAGCGCGACGCCATAGGCCGTTGCGGTCGGATCGGAGCCGTCGAGGGTCGCGTAGTCCGTGTATCCATCGGAGGCGACGCCGATCAGGAGCAAGGCCCCTTCCAGGCTCGACACCGTGAACTCGTAATAACGCTTGCCGGTGCGGTTCTGGTTGGTCCGGACCTCAGCGCGCTCCACGGTATCAGTGCCCGAAGCGGTCTTCTTGTCGGGGGAGAGTGACACGTTCGAATTCTTATTCGCCGGTAGCGGCGAGAACGTCATTGGCGCATATTCGAACACGTCCGTGATCGTGACGGTGCGCGCGACCGGGGTGGCCGGGTTGCCTGCGGGATCGACGGCATTCAACGTGTACTCGTAGACGTTGTCCGTGTTGGCGTCGGTCGGGATTTCGTAATCGGGCTGGACGCCGCCGACAAAGCGGAACGTGTGACTGGTGCCAGGCGCGCTCGTGACTTCGAATTTTGCGGCGTCGTTGCCCGTAATCGTGAGCGTTGCATATTCGTCGGTCGTGCAGGTGCCGGCAAAGGTGGCGTTCTCCGCCGACGAAGAGCTTGCAGGCGCGGAAATAATCGGAGCCGTCACATCGCCCACGTTGCGAACCGGCGAGTAGGCCGACACGCGATAAGCTCCACGCATGATGTGGGCGCGGAAGAACACGCTGCCCGACAGAACAGTGGACAGATTGAAGTTGGCGGTTCCGGCAAGCAGCAGCGCCGCGTCGATCGTCACCGACACGTCGGTCGGCGAGGTGATCAGGGCGGACGCCGAGCGGCTGAGAACGAGGATATCGCCAACCAGCGCTTCAGGTGGCAAGCCCACGTCGAACTGCGGCGGATAGGTCGTCGCGCCCGTCGTGCGCGTCAGGGTCGGCGCAGAAACGATTATGCCGGGGTCGCCACCACCCCCCCCGCCGGTCCCAGGGCGCGGCATGCTTGGAATACCTATGCCGATGAAGTTTCTCACCGCGAAGGCTCCGATCCCGATTGCGAGGATGATCCAAGCGAGAGTGCCCATTTGCGCGCTTCCTCAAGCCGGGTTTGCGAACGAACGGTGAATCTGATAGGAAAAGCGGGCCGGTCACGCTGCGTCAACAGCGCCCGGCCCTGACCACTTCGCAAAGGAACTGCGCCATGGCTAAAAATGAATTGCCATCTGTTGAGCGACTTCGTCAACTGATCGACTACCTTCCCGACACTGGAGAGATGTTTTGGAAATCCAGGGCGGCTGAAGACTTCTCGTCGGCAAAGGGCCGGGCCGATCGATCCGCCCACCAATGGAATAAGACTCGCGCAGGCAAGCCAGCTCTTATTTGCAAAAACCGCCATGGCTACCTTAGGGGTAGAATTGAAGCTGTTAGCGTATTCGCTCATAGGGTTGCCTTTGCGATAGCCCACGGCTCTTGGCCCAGTGGGCAAATCGACCATGCGAATGGCGACCGAACTGACAATCGAATTGCAAACTTGTCAGACGTGACGCCGGCCGAAAACAATCGCAACATGCGCCAGAGGCCGGATTGTAGCAGCGGCGTCACTGGCGTTAGCTTCGAAACAAAGCGCGGAAAGTGGGTCGCGTACGTCAGCAAGGACCGAAAGCGCCACACCCTGGGATACTTCGATTCTTTTGACGCAGCAGTAAGTGCAAGGAGAGAAGCGAGCGCCATTATGGGGTTCTCCCCTCGACATGGGATGCCGCAATAGTGGCCCACCACGATTGCCACCCCTCAGCTACCGTGAAGGCATCGGCGCACCGTTCGATGTCGGTGACAGGAACGACGGCTTCGGTAGCGGGCGCGTCAGGCTTTCCGGGGGCGTCGGTAGGGAGGGGCAAATAGGCTGCGCTGGTAGCACGGCGAGCGGCTTGGTCGCGCACCCACTGATCAGCAAGAGCGCGGTTATCGTCACGAGCCTTGGCAATGACATCGGCTTGTTCCTTCTGGATTCTGGTGTCGCGGGCCTCGATGCGGTTCTTCGCTTCCGTGGCGATCAGGGTCGCTTCCTCCTGCGCCTGCACGTAGGCAGCACGGTCGGCGCGGCGACCAGCGTCACATGCCTGAGCCTTGCCCTTCCACGCGCTCGCATTTGCCCACAGGAGCGCCGTGGACGCGCACAGGGCGGCGATGACGAGCAACAGGGGGTTGATGCCCTTGAGCAGCGCCCAGACGCGTCCTGCGAAGGCTGAGAGGGCGAGGCCGATCACTTGGCCGTATCCCCCACGTTCACGTCGCCGCTTTCGGTGTTCGCGACAGGATTGCGAGCGCTTGGGATGCGAAGCACGCCGATCAGGCCACCGGTCACGGTGCCGAGGCCAAAAACCTCCATCTTGCCCATGACATCGGGTGCCATGGCCGCGATGATCAGTGACGCGATGATGACGAGCGCAAGCGTCGCCAGCGTCGCCAGGTAGGCGATAAGCTGCTCTTGCGCGCTCACGACGCCATTTCCTTCGCCAGCGCGCGCACGCCTTTGACGCGTGTCGTCCAACCCTTCCCAAAAGTGCCGAACGTACCCAACGTCTCAAGGAACGCCTGCCGCTTGTCGCACAGCGCATCGATGACGTTTGTCGGGTTGCCGATCTTGGCAATCGTCGCAGGGCCGATCAATCCATCCTGCGCTGCGCCAACGACTGCTTGCAGGAACCGTGCCGCACGCGAGACACCGCTGTTCACGGCAAGGTCGAACACAGCGTAATCGAGGCCGGCAGGGAGCAGGTCGCCCTTGATCGCGTTCCAATACTGGCTGCGATAGATCGCCTGCAGTTCGTCGTCAGTGATCGCGCGAACAGTCTGGCGGCCCGCACTCTTGCTGTCACGATAGTGGTCGTAAACCGCCTGCGTGACGCCCTTCATCGTCGCCCCGCCGGGGTCTTTGGGGTGGTTCACATAGCCGCCCTCGTGGACGAGAACCGCCTTGAGCGCGCGCTCGTAGTTGGCTTTCATGCGTGCCCTCCAAATGCCAGCTTGAAAAAGGCGATCAGCAGACCGCCTGCAGACGTGATGATGAAGGCCGCCCCAGCGATGAACCCGAGTCCCCGCTCCTGCTTCACGGTCATGTTGGTAAGCTGGAGGCTCAGCCCGTCCATCTTGCCGGAAAGCTGGTTTACGTCGTGCTTGACGGTCCGCATGTCTGCCTTCAGTTCGCCAACATCACGAGCCACACTCAAATCGTTTTCAGTCACCGCATTACTCCGCGTGCTGGTTCGGGATGCTGGAGGGCTCATCGCGCGTGGTTCGTCACGAAGAAGGCGGTCGAGCCGGGATCGGAACCGGACGCCGTGTCGTTCGCCAGCCGGACGACAACCGTGTTCGTCGTCGTGTAATAGGCCGACCGGTTGAAGTTCGCGCCGTTGGCAGGGCTGAAGCCAGAGAGGACGATCCGGTCGTCTGCCGTGACACCCGGGATGGCCGCCGTCTGCGTTACCGCCGTGCTGGCCGCGATCGATCCGGCCGGGAATGTGCCGGAGACGGGAACGCCCAGCTGACGCGCGACGGTAAGTGTTCCGCCGCCAGAAACCGCGATACGGTCGGCAAAGGCGAGGCGATGGTCGAATTCCATCGCGCCGACCTCAAGCTTCGTGACCGTCGTCGTGCCCGAGGACTTCTCGATGGACAGGCCGAACGCCCAGCTGTTCGAGGACCGCGTGTCCGTGATCTCGTCGTCAATCGTCACGGCGTTGATCGTACCGCCCTGAAGGAACAGCCGCGCGCCGACCTTCGTCACGGCAGGGATCGTGCCCCCGCTCGGGTTGCGCCAGCGGTTGCCCTTTAGGTTCAGTTTCTCGATCGTCGTCGTCGAGTTGGTGATCAGGTTGAAGCCACGGGTAAAACCGCTCGCACCGTTGCCGATGACATCGATCATGCCGCTACCGGCTGCACCGACGAGGCTTATGCGCACGCCCTCGCACGAACGACCGCTGCCCGACGCGCCGCGCTTCATCTCGTTGCGGGCGATGATCAGGCTCTCGACCGGCGCGATCATGCTGTCGAGGCCGTTGTACTGGATGCCGGCCGGGATGGTCGTGTTGTCGAGGTTCGTATCGTCCGCGAGCATGTCGATGACGTTGTCGGTGACTTCGAGCAGGCGAGGACCGCCAAAACCGCCCGAGCCGTCGAACGCGATGTCGATGGCGCAGAACTTCATGTCGTAGAGGATGTTGCCGCGCACGACCTGGCGCTGCACGCGACCGAAACTGTTCTCGGTCAGGAAGATGCCGCGGTTGCCCTGCCCGATCGTATTGCCTTCGACGATCGTGTTCGAGCCATGGATCTCGATAGCGCTGTTCATGCCCGCGAGATTTGCGGCAGTCGGCGAATACTGAAGCGTATTGCGCCAGAAACAGCCCGTCACGTTGGCGTCATCGCACCACAGGTAGATGCTGCTGTGGTCGTAGCTGTCGAGGCCCATTTCGAGGAATGTGCAGTCGTTGACCCGCCAGCGCCGACCCGTCCCTGCCGCGCCAACACGTCCGCAGATGATGACCGAGACGCCGCCGCTGTTCTTGAACGTGCACCGGCTGATGGTGACATCGTCCGCCTTGCCGCCCGTTCCTTCCCAGAAGATCGCGGCCTGGTGATAGCGCTTGTATCGTTGGCTCTGCGTCAGTCCCGTATTTGTCGGGTCGGGGCTGAAATAGTTGTTCTGCCCATTGAGATCGATCGTCAGTCCGTCGAACTGGACGTTGCTGAGCGCAGCCTCGCTGTAGAACACGGCGAAGTTTTGGGGAGATGCACGCGAACTGACATTGTCCGCGACCTTGATGACTGCACCGTCGCCCACGAAGCGCACGTTGGATTTCATCTGGATTGCGTATTTCAGCGTCGTGCCGAAACTCGCGTCGCCGATGTAGCCGGGAGCAAGGGTTGCGGGCGTGACGGTGTAGGTGCCCGCAGGGAAGTGTACGACGGCTCCCACCCCGCTTGCGTAGTCCACAGCGGCCTGGATTGCCGCCGCGGTGGACAGCACGCCCATGTAATCGGTGACCGAGATGGTTTCGCGCAGCTTCGTCTGTACGGTGCGGGCGTTCGCACCTGTGCCGGACTGGAGGAAGTTGAGCGTCGCTGCCGATGCGGGTGTGTACGGATCGATGTCCCCGTTCGGCATGATGCTGCCGGTCACATCTTTCAGCACGACGCGGTAAACGACGCTCTCGTCCAGATAAATCTGCGGGAACCGGCCGCTGGCGTCAGCCGTCACCGGGTTCGTCAGCGGGTCACCGCTTGCATCGCGCACTGTCTGCAGGGTCGAAGTACCCGTGAGATAGAACGTCATCGTTGCCGCGCCGGCCGGAAGGCCCGCGACGTTCAGGGCCGGGTTGAACGGGAATTGAAACAGCGAGCTCATCGGGCTAGGTTCCCCGACGATGCGTTTGCTTGATAAATTGCGGTCATTTGCGCTCCCCCTTCGGCGCGAGAGCGGCTCCGACAGTCCGCCCAGTCTGCGACCCGCCAACCGTGGCGACACGGCCAAGCCGTTGGGCCGCGCGACCTTGAGCGACCTGAGCGTTTCGAGCAGCCAGAATGATATCTCGCAGGACCGTGGGGTCCGTCTCCGTGAGCAGCGCCGCAATGCGCTCGCGGGTGCGCTCGCCGGCCTGCCCGGCCCCAAACTGGCCAGCGCTGCGAAGCTTGGCGAAGCCGTCAATAATGGTCGGCCAAATGCCATCCCGCATGCCGCGAAGCGCGCGATCGGTCGCATCGTCGAGTAAGCCGCTGTCCCCTGTCGCAGCGTCCTGCGCCGCGCGCTCCGCTGTCATCGAGTTGCCTGCGACAGAGCGATAGGTCTCCGCCATGGCGCGCTCGTCGCCAAGGGTGGCGATGAAGTTATCGAAGCCTTGGGCGTCGCCGAACACGCGCTGGAGAGCGGCGCGCTTTTTCGGCGTACCGACGAGCGCATTTACCTTGTCGGCATAGTCGCCCTTGGTTTCGAGGTGATCGGTGATCGCCTTTCGCAGGCCAAGACGATAGGTTTCCTGCTCGCTGGGCGAAAGGCGCCCGAACTCAGCGTCGATGTCGTCGGCCGTCTTGTTAAGAGCGCGATTTCCTGACTTGAGCGCAGCTGCCATCTTCACGGGGCCCGCATAGGCCGCTCGCGCTTCGGCATAGTGAGGGTTCACGCCATCAATCCGCGAGATCAGCGACCGCAGCGTGTTGTTGATCGCCCGCCCTTCGCCGTCGAGATTCAGGCGACCAGTGGTGCCGTCACGGTACTGTTCGACCACATCGTCCAGTCCGCGCTTCACATAGTCGAGCGTCTTGAAGGACGGCGTAGTGCCAAGCACAACTTCGCCAGTGTCGGTTAGGTCAAAGCCCAGCGATTTAGGATCAACGCCCTCTTCCTGAGCCAAGCGCTGAGCGCGCTTCAGCCCGTTCTGGAACGACGGACGGGTCATCAGATCGTCTAGCTTGACTGACGATGCACCCGGGGCAGCTTCGAACTGGTCGTAGATCGGTCCTGCGTTGCGCTTCGCTCGCTCTACCAATTGCTGCTCGGCCTGACGGATGTTCGCTGTGGGCCCAAGGTCGCGCACGACGGCTGCGCCGATGCGCTCTTGTTGACCCTCCTGTCGGGAAATGACGGACTGCCGTGTCAGCGTTCGCGACGGGCCCGGTTGACGGCCCATCGACCCGAGCAAGGCGCGCGTGTTCTCGCCTGTGTCGGCCAGCGACAGCGGAGAGCCGCGGGTTGCCGCCTGATCCAAGACTGCGCCGACTTGCCCCGGCGTGTTGCCGTCGTTCTCAATCGCCCGCGCAACTATGCGGCGCGGCAATGCAGGATCGGCACCCACAAGAGCCCGCGCGCCTGCAACACGGTCGCTGATTAGTCGGCCGGCTACTGGTAGCGCGGCGCCCAAGGTTGCCCCGGTTCCAGCACCCAGCGCAGCGCCGACAAGGCTGCCCTCGGTATCTTTCCCGTAGCCGAAGCCGGCTACCCCGCCGCCAATCGTCCCAGCTTTCGCTCCGGCACGGATTGTCTGGCCAAGAGCGGGAGTGACCGCCGAAGCAATTGCGGAAGGGTTAGCCGAAACGAGACCGCCTGCGATTTCGACTGGGGTTGATGCCCAACCAAGCTTCTTTCGGCTCTCCGCGATTTGCAGGTCTTTGGCGTCACGACCGACCCGGTAGTTGTCAGCTAGGTTTAGATCGCCATTGAGAACGCCGCTGATCGCGTTGCCAACGCCCGCGGCCTCGCCCGAAAGGCCAACTGACGCCCCCTCGTTAAGGACGGTTCCGGTATCCGAGCGAGGCGGACCTACGCTATCCCACTTGTCGGCCAGCGCCTTTGCCCGCTCCTCAACAGGAGCGTCGATCTTCGAATAATCGATGCCGAACTTCGCGTTAGGATTGGCCTTGATCGCCGCAACAGTGCGGGCGGCTTCTTCCGGCGATACTACAGCAGCTCTGCCAGCCAGGCGGTCGTGCAGCGACTTGTAGCCTTCAGGCGTTGCCGCTGGCGAGTGAAGGTAGCTGTTGAGGGCGGTGACCGCATCAGCGTCAAAGCGGTAGCCCTTGGGTCCTGCATCCACGGAGCCGCCACCCATTGCGACGCTCGGCACAACGGTCTTTTCGATCTCGCTCGCGAGCGGGCCTGCCGCGACACGGAAGCCTTCCATAGCCTGTTTCCGGGCCGCAGCCTTCGCCGCCAACGTCTGTGGCGTGTCGCCGGGCATTGGAAAGAAAATGCGATACTGCTTAAGTTCTTCGTCGGCGTTGATCGATGCACCCGATTCCTGGCGCAGCGTAGCGCGCACAAAATCCAAAGCTGACGCATCTGCTATCTGCCGATCCGACGTGTTCAGGTTGTTGTCGAGGTTCGGTGCCCATTCATGGAAAGCCTGGCCCACCCAAGTGCGAGGATCGCGCGATCCTTCTGGCACGCGGTTGAACTGCTCCTCAGCGCGCAGCATCCGCCCGTAGAAACCCGCAGACTTCGCCTGATATTCTGAGGGCTTTGCGCTTTCATCTGCCGTGCCGGGGATTAATTCAGCCGTACCGCCAACAACGCCGTCTTTCCAACGATAGCCTGCTTTAAGCCTAGGATCGTTACGCTCGTTGAACTTCGTTGCGTCGCGCGCTGCGGCTGCGGCCTGTTCAGGGGTAAGTTGCTTTGTCCGGCCGGGAATGTACCCGGAAACGCCAGACGCAGGAACGGGCGCAGCAGTCGTCGGAGAAACGACGCTATCCTGCTCCCACCAGTTGCCGGCCATCAGCGAGCCCCCCGCTTGCCGTACAGGGGAACGCGGCCATAGCCCGGGAGTGTAACGTGGATATGGTCGCCCTCGTTAAGCAGGCGGGCGCCGGGGCCGTAATATCCACGCAGCGCTGCCTCAGTCGTGCCAGTGACATCGAACGCATCGCCCCGAAGGTGCGCACTATTCGGCACGCCACCGACCGCGGCGTTGCCCGCCACGGTGCGGCGTCCGCTGGTCATGCGGCCGGGGCCGTTCATCGGGTCGGGAAAGGTGGCGGTCCCGCTTTGGGCCGCACCTCCCTTTACGCGCTGGGAGCCATCGGGGGCGATATACGAAGCGCCGGGAGGAAGGGCATCATAATCGCTCTTAGACGATACTGGACGCGGCGCCACGCCCCCGCGGTTACCTGCATATGGATTCGCATTGCCGACCGGCACGCCGCGGCCATTCGTGGCAAAGGATGGCTGCTCACCCTGCTGGTGCCAGACAATCTTGCTGTCGTCGCGGGCGTTGTCGGTGATTTCCTTGAACGATAGTCCGAATGCCTGGTCGGCCTTAAGCGACGCGTCATCGAGGCGCGCCTGCGCTAGTTCTTCGGGACGAAACCCGTAGGACTGTAGCTGCGGAGCAATGCGCTGGAGAGCGGCGACACGCTCGGGGCCTTCGGGGAACTGCATAAGATACGCAGCGCCCTGAGCCTTCACCCCGGCATGGTTCGCAGCCATGTCGAATTGCTCTTTGCTCGCGGTCTGGGCGAACTTCTGGATCGCCATGGCCTGCTGCGGGTCGTAGCGCGCGAGATCAGCAAGGGCTGCCTGGTTCAGTTGCCCACCGGCCTGGTGTGCAGTTGGCGCGGTAAGCGGGGTCGCGCCCGTCTGCGGGGCGGTCGTGTTGTAGACGCGCGAGAGAGCGTCGCGCGCTTTGGTATCGCGATTAAGGTCGCTTAGTTCTTTGCCAAGGGCGGGGTCGAACGAACTTGCCGCCTTGATGCCAGCGTCCGGATCCTTGCCATAAGCGGCAAGCGCTGCATCGGTGCGCTGCTGCCGACCCATCGCACGGCCCGCCTGATAGCCCGACAGCGCCGACTGAGCGAAGTTCGGCGATTGCAGGAGGGAGAAGTCCGGCATGCGCTAGCCCCCGTAGCCAGGGGTGTAATATGACGGCGTCCCACCACTATAGAACGGGTTGTAGCGATCGGTGTTCGCGACCGCGCTGCCACTTGGAGAGACACCGACCGGCGCGCCGTAGCTCGACTTCATGCCTTGCCCGTAAGTGTACGCCGACAGGGCGGAATTAAGCGTGCCGTTGATCGCGCCGCCCGTCGCGAGAGCGGCATTGGCCGTCGCATTGGAGGCGTTGTTATTGTTGGCGGTTACAGAGTTCGCGTATCCCTGCCCGACACCAGCTTGCGCCGATGCTGCGGTCAGGCCGACGCCCTGCTGTCCGGCAAGAGCGTTGTAATAATTCCCGTATTCCGCAGACGCGGCATTCTGGCCGTAATTGAGCAAGGCCTTCTGAGCCGCGCCGCTGTTGAGCAGCCCCTTGTTGCCCAGCGCCGACGTAACGGACTTCTGGCCTTCGTTGAGCCGGAACTGGTATCCCGTGTTGTCACGAAAGTTCTGGAATGCCTGTTGTTGCCCGGCAGTGTCCCCGCCCAATCCAAGTAGCGCGCTAATGGACGAGTTGGCACCCTCACCGTTGCGCTGGTAGGGTGCGAGGGCGGCCTTGTTCTGCTCGTAAATGTCCTTCTGCAGGGCATTGTTCGTCGCGGCGTTCTGCTGAGCAGTGCTTGACGCTTTGTCAGCCGCTGAAACCGAAGCAACGCCGCCGACTACCGCCGCACCAACGATGGCGACCGCCACCATTATGCGGCGCCCTTGAACAGAAGAGAGTAGCTGGTTTCGACCTTGGTGTAGCCAAGGCGCTCGAACAGCCACGACGCGTCGAGATGGACCTTTGACCCGACAAACATGCGCTGTACGCCGCGGCGCTTCGCTTCGGCTTCGACAGCCTGAAACAGTATCGTCCCGCCGCCCTTGCCGCGATGATCCGGGCGCAGCCAGAAGATGTCGAGCTGGAGGGTAAGGCATGTCGAGTAGTGCAGACCCGGGGCAACGAAACCGACGAAGTACCCAACCAGTTCGCCAGCTTCGCGCATGGCGATTGTCAGCACCATGCCCAGCGCGTCACGACGCAGATACTCGTCATACTGCGGGCTGAGCGGCACATCGTCTTGGTCGAGCGCCAGTTCGGCATAGTGCGCCGGCAGAAGTGGCTTCACCTCCTCCAGGAACTCGGGAAACGGCTCTGGCGCGGCGGTCAGCATCCGACTGGCCCCCGAATGTCGACGATGCAGACGATCCGGTCGTCGGCAGAGTTGTTCACGACGGAATGTGGGACCGTGTTGTCGACGAACCACACTTCGCCAGACTTGAAATTGACCACCTCCCCTCCGCTCGCAAATAGCGCGCCCGGCAGGGATTGCAGGGCGATCTGGTATCTCGTGAAGAAGGTTGCAGGAGCGCCCTGATCGGTGTGCTCCGTGATGGACGCGCCGGGCGCGAGCCGCGTGATCATGACGCGACCAAGCTGTGTGCCCTCGACGCGGCGCATCAGGTCGAGGACCATGTAGCGAAGCGGCGCGAGGATCTGCCACGCGCGATATGGAACGACTGCTAGATCATTGACCGCGTCGGCTGGGTCATCAGGAATGCGGTTGAACAGCAGCCAGACATCGTCTGTGTCGGCGTGCGGGCTGCCCGGAAACGATGTGCGGAGGTCGTTCTCGTTCCACAGGTCGGCATTGACCGCCAACGCGTTGAGCGTCGGCAGGACATCCAAACCTTCTGCGATACGAAGAAAATGACGCAAGTGCCCGGCCCCGGATTGATCGTACGGCGACCATCCGGTCGGGCTGATTGCGGTCTATCGCACCCGTTCCGCTGCCCTAATAGTGGGCTTAATTTGACGCTGCGGCGCTTCGTGATAGCGTGGTGGGATGAGAACTCTTTTGATACCGATTGCGCTCGTCGGATGCGCGCCGACGATGGTTTCCAACAATTCCGCCGGAGGCATCGTCAGCCTGCGCGGCTCCCTGAACGGGCAGTCAAAAGGCATGGCCGTCGCCGACGCCGAGTGCAAGAAGTACGGCAAGGTGGCGCGCTCGCTTGGCGTTAACGAAATCCGCGCCACGATGCGTTACGAATGTGTCGCGCCCTAGGGGATAACTTCCCCGGGCCTACGCGGGCCATCGCCGCCATTCGTCGTGCCCACAGTCGGTACTGTCACCGCACCAACAACATGCGTATCGCCGATCTGCGTCGGGGCCGTGGTGGACACCTGATATGTTACAGGTCCACCTGCGCGCGCAGGGTCGTCGTAATAGACGTAATCGATGTCAGCAGGCCCAGTCGCGGGAATCGAACCTCCAGACACTGCCGCGCTCGTCCCGTCTGCATAATAGCGTGTGTGCGCGGCTATCGAAATAGTCGTTGGGTCGCTGGTAAGCACTGAGGACGGCTCGATATAGCTGTTTATGAGCGCCTGATCTCGGGTCACCGTGTCAGTCGCCGCCATAGCTGCCGCTGCCGCCGCGTTGGCATTGTCAGCCGCTGCCTGGGCGATCCCTGCTGCGTCAAGTGCCAACTGTATGCCGTTGATCGACGCCTCGATCGCCGTGGCGATATTCGCCCACCAGATCTGAAACGTCGTCGTTGGCTTCGACTGCGGCGTGATGTCGGTGAAGCTGTCCAGCCGAGGCAGGCGGAGAAGGTTAGCCACGGGCACGGCCCGAGAGAGGCTGGTTGACCGCCACAGAGGTAATTCGGCGCAGGGTTGGGTCTGTTGTGCGCCAGTGGAAAAGCCTGTTTCCGCTGTCGATCACGCCCTGTCGGCGCCATGCGAGCCGTGCCCGACCGTTCCCGCGCTCACCGAGCGAAACGGGCTGCCAAGGAATCCATGTTTTTCCATCGTCTCGACTGTGGCGCATCTCCATCACGAAGGCGTCGGTATACTGGTCCGCCGCCCCTACAGCCGCATTTACCACCATATTGTCGCAATTCGCTGGTCCATCAACGCTGACGAGGGCCGTGAACTCCGTGACGACCGGGTCTTCGCCGTCCGCAAAAATATCGTCCGCCAGCTTCCATAGCTGCCCCGTCTCATCATCTCCGCAGACGGTCATGTCATCGAACAGCACGCCTACGCCGGCCCGCCACGTATCGCGGCCGTAACTCGACGATTCGGCCCACTGTTGGGTTGCGTAGTCGTAGACGAACGTTCCGACCGCCGTGTGAAGAACGTAGAACGTGTGCCCGTTCCAGGCGTAACCCCAAGCCCGCATTTCGTCGGGCTCCGATTTCTTGATCGCTTCCTCGATGCCGAAATCCGAGATGCGCATAGGACTGTCGCCACCGCGGTAAACGATGCGATCATGACCAACCCAGGTGACCGTGTTGTCTCCGCGCACGATCGTGTCGCGCTGCAGGCAGCCCTTGTCGAACAGGCGGCCATCGAGCCGGAGGAACGGCGTCGTCGCGTCGCCGGTCGACGTCCAGATTTCAATGCGACGCTGTTTGAATATCCACAGTTGGTCGGAAACGATGAACAGCGCGACAATTGGATCAGGACTGCTTTCAGCGCTGGCGTAATCGAGTGCGTCCCACGCCGACCCGTCGAGAATAGTCGACCAGTAGAATTGTTGCGTTCCCGCCCGCGCAGCGAGGAAATAGCCGTTGAGAAATGCCACAGAACTGACCGCCGCGCTGTCGGGGAACACGACGGGATCGACCGTCGATCCCTCGGTCAGGCTCAATTGATCGTCATTCGCGATGATCAACTGCGTCGTAGAAGAAGCCATGCTGACACGCTCGCTGCCGCTGATTACGCCAATGCTCGATGCGCCGCTGTAAAGATTTGTACCCGAAACGCTGAACAGGACTCCACCAAGCGCCCCGGGATCCGTGAAAAGACCGCGGATGGGACCGGAGCCCACTTCAAGGTAAGGACGAAGTGCGGGACGCGCCAGCAGGATGACGCCCACATCCTTACTGGACGGCGAACTTTCAACGTACATGTTGACGACGCGAAGCTGCGGCATGTCCGCGCGCTTGTAGGCACCCAAGGCATAGGCCAGCTTCACGGCAGTTTAGCGGCCCCCGACAATGCCGGTTGCGGTCGTGCCGTTTTGCCAAATTCTCTTGGCTTGAATCGGGTGAATCACCCCGGCGGCGAGTGCTGGCCATGTGACGATACTGTCGTCTGGCATCGTGCATTTTACGTCACCGGCAACCGCGACAACGAATCCTCGCAGCTGTCCGCCCGGTACGTCTTGGTTATCGTTGGTCGTGATCGCCACGCCCGATACGAAACCGTAAACGGCAGAATTAACAGTACCCATCAGACGCCCTCCGTCGTGCGCTTCCCATGAAGATTGAGGCCGGGCGGTCGTAGTCGAGCATCTTGCCCAGCATGGCCGCCGCGGCCTTGTCGATCCGCGCAACAGCGGCAGGATCGGTTCGCGTTGCACCGAACATGTTCGCCAGGCGCGATGCTAGATTGAGATAAACTGTCTCGGTCCACATCTGCGGCAGATCGATCGTTTGCTCGCCAGCGGTCACATCCTCGATGATCCGCGAATAGCTGTATTTTACGGTCGTTGAGGTCGTAGGGACTGGCCAGATCGTCATCGCCATGCCCGAGACAGTCGGGGCAAGCGTGTAGGCAGTCGGATTGCCTGAAGCGGTCTTGTTGGGGATGACGCGATATTGCCCCGTTTCCCAGCGTGCGAGAACACGGTCGAATGTCGAAGACTGTGCGACGCGCGCCTCGATCACGTCGTTAACGCGAGGGCTCAGCGTAACTGTCGCGACATTCGCGCCGAACGTTGCCGTCGCAGTCGATTCCGCGAAAAGATTGGCACCGTCAGCCGCGAGCGACTTCAGCATCCAGTTCAACGCCTCGATGCCGTCAATCATTTCAGACCCGGTTGGCTGTTCGCCAGACGACAGCGCGCCGATGTCCTTCATCGCCTTGGCGATCATCTGAGCGGCGCTCATGGCCGACGTAATGGTTCCGCTGGTCGTCATAGGTCATTCTGCGTCACGACGCCCACAGCGGTGTCTGGAGCCTCTGGGCGGGCATCAGGCCGCGCCAGCCCTTCCGGATAAACGCGAGGCGGCGAGAGTTCGTAGGGTCTTGGATCATAATCTGCTCGGCAAACGCGCAAGCCGGTCCATTCCTTGCAAAGCTGCGACAGGCGGTATTTGAACCCGCAACGGTCGCAAATTCCCCATGGATCGCGCGGGACATAGTGGTTTCCCGCCGTGCGGTCGAAGCCCATTGCCTGCCCCTAGAATTGTGGGGATGAGCCGAAACCCATCCCCACCGTGACGAACTTATGCGCCGGGGTTGCCCAGCATCGAGCGCCAGTCGCTCACACCTGCAGCGAAACGCATGGTTGCCTTCGCTTTGGCGTTTTCGGTGTCGAAATCGCTGTCCTTGTCCAGCGTGACCTCGCGGCGCCACATCGAGAGAAGCCCCTCGATATCCGTCTGCAGGAACCAGCTATCGGTGTCCGTCAGATAGTGGTTCACGACCACCTCCGGCACGACGCCCAGCGACTTCGAGGCGTTGACGTCGTTGTTTGCCGTGCCCGAACGGAGCGACGAGTTCAGAACGCGTTCCGCAGTGAATGCATCCTCGGGATTGAGAATGAGGCGCTGCACCTTGGCGCGGATCGGGAAGCCCCGGTTGTTCTTCAGGCGCCACACGGCCTTTACACCGTCTTCCAGGGCCGCTTCGGAGAAGTCCGCTGCGGTCAGGAGGTTCGACGCGTTGCCGCCCAGCGTCGGATGCGAAGCTGAGAAGAACGCAGCGCCATCGCCGATCGCATAGTTCGTGTCGAACCCGCGATTGAGCACGTTGGCGTGGACCATTTCCGCGGTTGTGCGCATCGACCAGGATAGATTGCCCGCTCGCTGCATCGACAGCTTTTCGTACTGGTTGTCCTCCAGCTCTTCCGCCGTCACGATGTAGCCCAAGCCATAAACGACGTGGGTGAACGTGGCGGTGTAACCTTCGCTGTCGGTGTCGTACTGGATTGGCGACGCTTCCGACTTCGGCGGGGCGAGGCCGAACGTGGTTGCTTCCACGATCTTCTCGTACGCCTTGTCCGAATCCATCTTCTTGAAAATCCGCGACCACTCGGGCGGATACTTCGCGTAATCGGTGCCGAACCATGCCTTGACGCCCGGCCACAGGGCCGATGGGTGGGCTGAACGGGTGATGATGCCTGCGGATGCCATTGTTCAGTCCCCCTTAGACGCCGAGCGAGCCGGCAGCGCCGGTTTCGGTCGAGTTGTTGTTGGCAACGAGCCACTTGGCATTGGTGCCAAAATCGTTGTCGACGCGGACCTGCAGGCCGATAATTCGGGTTTGCAGTGTGTTGGTCGTCGCAGCCGTCGAACTGTCGAGCATCCAACCCGAATAGCCAGTTGCCGTCGAACCAGCCCCAGCGATGAGATCGCAGTTCTGATGCGTGTTGGTTGCAGCTAGCGAGCCGCCAACCGAGTCCTCCTGTACTTCGAACATCAGGTTCGGCTCGTCGGCGACGAGGACATAACCAGCCGTGGATGCTGCTCGGTATTTCGGCTCTGCACCGATCGACGCGCCACCGGTCGGGCGGAAGCCCACAACGACGCCCGTGAAGCGCGCGCCAGCGGTTGCGATGGTGCAAGTTGGCGTGCCAGCGCTGTCGGCGCTACCTGCGATGACGACCGGATCGCCGACGAACAATGCCGTCGCGTCCGAAGCCGGAACGTAATACGTGCGGGCCGCCCCCATGTAGGGAGAGCCGTTGCGATAGCGAACCGGGACAAGGCCCCGCGCCGCGTTCGAATTAGGCATGATGAAATCCCCTGTTACGGGGCGACATCACCCCGGCTGATACGGTTGCCTCTCGGCGTGTAAGAAACTTCGTCCTCGCGCTTGTCTTCGGCGGAGACTTTCGCCCCCTTCTCAACATTGCGCTCCATGGACTTGATGTAGGCGGACTTTTTGCCCTGATCCTCGCGATAGAACTCGCCAGGCTTCGAACAGAGATACGCCATGATGGGCTTTCCATCCCTCGTGGTGCCGACCGGAACCGGCTCGACGCCTTCGACTTTGTCCCAATCGTCCTGCACGGTCATGCTGTGCATCCGATTGCCATCGTCGTTGATCCAGCGAAGTTCCTTGTCCTCGTGTTTTGCACGGTCCTGAATTTCGTTGGGGATTGTGAGCTTGAGCCTCACGCCTCGATCGAGATCGCCATCATCACGGCGGCGACGCCGTTGCAGCGTCTCTTCGGCGCGCTTGCCACGCTGAGGCAGGGCCTGCGTAGCTGCGTCGTCAATGCCTTCGGGCATGCTTCGATCCTTTCGATATTTCACGCGAATGGCGCGCGATAGTGGGCAAAAACGCGATCACGCATTTTCTTCGAAATAGGCCTTCGCGTAATCGGCCTCAGTCTTGAACGCACCCGCCTTCACGAAACGCGCCGCGGCTGCCCGAGCGTCTGGCGGAAGATCGGCAACGCCCTTTGCGCGGCTGGGCGCGGCAGAGCGCGACGTCGGAGCGGCTACCCCAGGCGGCGCCTTGCGGGCTGGCGGTGAGGCATCGTCGAACAACTCTGGGAAGCGCTTGCGCACTCCCTCTTCGACGGCCTCAAGCTGCTGTTCGTGCGACTTGCCCTTGCCCGCTTCGCGCTGGCTGATCGACACGGCGTACGCAGTCGCGTCCTCGTCTTTGCCGTACCAAGGGTTGCGGCTGGCGAACGATGCTTCAGATGACGTTTCGCGACCCTCCTCCCGAATTGCAGCAAGGTTTTCGCTGGCCCTCCGCGCCGCAACCGGGTCGCCGTCCTCGACCGCCTTGTTGAATTTAGCTTCGGCTTCCGCGTAGGCTTCGGCACGGGTGCGAGCGATCACGGATTCGGTGACACGCGCCATGCGCTCGGTCGTGTCCTTGAGCCCCTTCACTTCTTTCGAGAGCGATCGGTTCACCTCGACAGTGGTTTTGAGGAAGGTCGCTGCGTCGCGCCACTTATCCTTGGGGCCGCGCCACTTATCCTCCGGCGACCAACCCATCTCGGATGCGATATCCTCAAGCGTCGGCGGCGTGGGATCGGCGGCGACGTCAGCCTCAGCTTGGGCTGCGTCGATATCGATTGCGGGATCCGTTTCAGTCTCAGCCATTACTTAGACCTCTTGCTGTATGGATTTCCGACGCAAACCGCCGAAATCGGATTGTCAGCAATTGCAGGCATGTATTGGAGGCAACGCTGACAGATCGTGGGCACCTCGGCCAAAACGAGGTGTTCACCCGGAGCCGTTCGCGCCGAGAGGCGCGACAGCATATCTTCCATGCGCGCAGCATATGATTGAGCGTCAAGCATTACGCCGCCTCCTCGGTGATGATCGCCGCGACGTCCTTGTCGAGCAGCAGGCGATATTCCTTGCCGTCCATGCCTTCCGTCAGGATGCCGCCGAATTTGGCGAAAACGATCGGGTCGCCCACCCGTGGTTTCGAACCCTCAGGAAATTCAGCAAAGTCGAAAGCCGCCGGCGACATGGCGACAATGCGGCCACGAACCTCGGCAAGCTGTTCGCGTTCGGTAAAGTCGGATGTGAGAATAATGCCGCCCTTGCTAACCTTCTCGGTCTGGGCGACGGCGACGAGGACATTGAAACCGGACGGTTGAAGCCCAGGCTTGCACTCATCCAGCGTTGGGATGTTTCGTGTCATATAGTTCTACCAACCTTTCGTAGGTCACTTCGTTGATCGATTTGTAGGCGTCCGCCCGTGTCCTGAGTTCAGCCAGCAACTCCGGGCTGCTGACCCCCTCCACCCATGAGGCTTGCGTCCATTCCTCCCGGAGACTGTTGCTGAAGCGGCTGAGCGCCTTCATCACCCATTCCGTTACCGGGTGATCCTGCCACGCCTGGAAGTCCTCCGGCGTTGGATTGTGCTTGTCCTTCGGCATGTGCATCCGCCTCGCCTAGTTTCGAGCCCACCTCGACGCCGATCTGCGCGGTCTGGGCCTTGGTGTATTCGGTCCTCGCGTCATTGAGGTTCTTCTCGCTGACGGTCTTCTCAAGTTCCGCCACGACATCGGGCGGCGGGCCGGATGGCGCCGGTTTCGCGGGAACGAGCTTGTCGATGTCCTCGATGTCGCCCGCCTGATATACGCGGGTCAGAAGTTCGTGCTGGTCGACGTTCGGATCACCCTTGCCGGTCTGCAGGAGGAACTGAGCCCGCGCCATTTTCTGCATGCGCGTCGCGCTCTCGGGGTCACTGACAGGACGAACATCCATGTCGGCCGCGTTGAAGTCGGTCGCGAAATTCGCCTCGTCATCGTCGAGGACTTCGGCATAGTCCTGAGCAACTGCATCACCGCCGTAGCGGGCGAGGTTCTGGTATAGCAGGCCGAATTCTTCGCGCTCCGAGCGGAACACCCGCTTGTAGACGGCTGTGTAGACCTTGAGCCCCTGCTCGATCAGCGCGAGCGTCGTGCCGACCTGGCCGTTGTTCGATGCGTCGCCGCTGGTCACGTCCTTGAGTGCGGCGATGTCCTTTGCTGCCCCAAGCATGAGCTCAAGCAGCTGGAACGTGATAGGGGACTGGCTCGGGAAAGTCCGCTCAACAATGCCCTCGCGCAGTGCAGCGCCGGACGACGAGACTGTCTTGTACTCGCCAGGCTCAAATGTCAGCGACGAACTCTGCCCGCGCCCCTGAAAACGCAGCCCAGACGCAATGAATCCGCCGCCTGCAATGACCGCGGTCGCATAGTCTCGCATCTGGTTGATGCAGCTGTTGACGATTGCCGTGAGCGGCTTGAGCAGGTGGCCGAAGCCGATGCCGTAGAACTTGCCCTGTGGATGCGGAAAGAAGTCGAACTTCACGTAAAACACGTTCGGCTTGATGGTGATGTTCGGCGTATTTCGCCCCGGAAGAGGATCGCCAACCTCGATGTCGTCGGGACCGAAATTCGCCTCGACCTTGAGGACCTGCTGCGATTCTTTGTCCACGACGATCAGGTACGGCTCATCGATGCCGTCATCGTCGAGGTCCATCAGCCGATGCTGCTCAAGTAATAGCCGCGGCGCCTCCGCGTCCTCGCCGATCTGCGTCAGTTCGACCGTTCGGTATTCGCCCGAGCGCATGCGCTGGCGGATCTGATACGGATATTCGCCGTCAAGTTCTTCGGTGGTGCGCGGCACAGTTTTGAGTGACTTCGCATCCATGTCGACGACGAGTTTGAGTGCGGGAAGGTAGGCGGAATGGAACTTACCATGCGCCCACCAGCATTTCTTGAACCCGCAGCCGACGATTGGAAGCTGCAGGAGCAACGCGTCGGTGTCCGCCTCCCAATCGTCCATACGGTACATGACGTAAGTGTTGAGATATTCGCGGACCCTCTGGGCTCGCTTGGTCTTGGCTCCAGGCTGCGTGATCCACTGCGGTTCGGCCTCGGGAAGCGGCTCGCCGCCGGGAAGCCCGGGCAATGGCTGACCTTGTGGAGCGGCTTGAGCGGGAGCCTTACGGCCCTTGTCCGATCCGATCACCTTGACCTGAATGACCTCGTCGCCCTTGACTATGGCCGGATAAGCACGGGCGTTAAATTCGATGGCCGCCTGTGTCAGGATCGGGAAATGCGCGTCGCTGCACCCTTCCCACGGCCAATCTGGCGCCTCAGTCGGCTCTTGCGCTGCGACCCGAAGCGCCTCTTCAACTGCCAGTTGCCAGTCTTCCCGCGATTTCAGGTCGCGTTCGTAATCCTCGATCACGTCGGTGCCGAGCTTCGTGAGTTCGGCATCAGTCATGATGTGAGAAAGGTCACCCTCATGGGCGGCCAGCATGTCTAGCGCGCGCGGCTCTACCGTTTCCGCCTCTTCCTCGGCATCGTCGATGAGAACCGGCGCGCTAGCCACAAATCAGATGCCTGCCGCGCCGCCTTCGCCGGGGAAGGCCTGCCCAGCATGCTCCGGCTTCTTGCCGTCATCCTCCCGCATGGCTTCGGCGACGTCCTTGTTCGCGCTGTTCTCAGCACTGTCCGTGCCGTCATCGCCGCTCACCTTGGCGATCGACATGTCTTCGTCAGCAAGTTCGGTCGCCTTCGTCTCGGCGCTGGTCGCGGTCGACGGCTTGTCCTTCGTCGTGTCAGTTGCCTTGGGGGCCGTTTTCTTGGTCGTCATCGGTCGTTTCCTTCTCGATTTGGGCGATACGCGCCCGGATGGCCCCCACGTTTTCGGAAAACCCCGGCTTCCCCTCGCGTGCAGCAAGCTTGGCACGCAGCCGGACTAGTTCGCTCTCCGGCATCAGGTGCGGAAAGCGAGAATTCGGAATGCGCCAGCGGCATGCGTGAGGCTGCCAGCGGTCGGATTGACGAACTTGATCGCCAGCGTGTCAGCGGCGCTCACTCGGGCGCCAGCGATCCCTGTCGAGGTCGCGTTGACGGGCGGCGATACAAGGACGGTGTCTGCCGTAGTCAGGCCAGGAACCGAGAACGTCTGCTCGACGGTCGATGCCGCCGCAGTCGCGGCAGGCGTCAGGACCGGCGTAAAAAGGCGAATAAGCGTAATCGGCGTGCCGTTGCCGGGGTTGCCATCATCGACAGCGATTGCACCGAAATTCGTCGTACCCACCACGCGGTCTCCCGATAGAACTACCGGGCAAGGACATTACGCACGGATTCAACGCAAAATAGTGGGCTTAATTGTAGCCGGAGCGACGCTTGCGTTTCCGATCTTCGTCGTCCTGATCGTCAAACGCCATGGGCCAGTCGGCAGGAAAATTGTCGTCCAACACGCGCGCCAAGGCATCGAGCATGTCGTCATGCATGCCGACCGGGAACGGCAGGAATTCTTCGTTGACGAACGCCGCAACGAGGTCATGCGACACACCTTCGTAATTTGTCTTCATCAGTCGTTGCGGCATGTAAATGCGCCCGCTCTCGAACCACGGAATTAGGCGCCGGATGCGATCAACCTTAGGCATTGAGCCCGCCAGTTCGATGATCGGGAAGCGATAATTCTCCCGGTCTTGCCGATCCTGAATATGCTCAATGTCCGCCATCATGCCATAGCGCTCGTATCCGGTCGCGAGGGGCTGCCAGCGGCGGTGCCAGGACATCACGAGGTCTGCCCGTTGTGTCAGGCTCAACCGGTCGCGCACCATGTCGAGGACGTAGATGTTCTTGTCGGCACCAAGCCCCAGAACCCAACCCGCAGTAAAATCGCTGTCTTTCTTCTTCGCGCTCGCCGGGTCGAAGATCATGTAGATGTTCAGACCGAGTCCGTTGACCTGGGAGAACCGCAACCACTCCTGCTTGAACCCCTGCGTTTCATCGGCCTTCGGATCCTGCAGCATCTGGCACGCATAAACGTAAGGCCCCTGGTCGCGCCGCTTTTCTGCCAGCTGCTCTCGCGTCAGGAATACAGGTTCGCCTTCCACTGTTCCGTCTTTCGTTGCCGGATAGATGCGAGGGCGCACGGTGCCCCGCTCCATGATCGTCCGGTAGGTATCGTTGAAATGATATCGTGTGCCGATGAAGCGCCGCCGGCCGCCGTGGGCGCCAAGATTGTAACTCAGCGCCAGCGCGTCAGTCGTCTTCGCCATCATGTCCGGCGACGTGACGGACTCTCGCGTCACGATATCATCGTAGATGAGCAAGCTGTAATGTTTCGATGTCGGCTGGCCATCCACCACGCCCCATGCCTCGATCGTCGCCTCTTTCGGGTTCGATTTGCGCTTGACGACAATGCCCTCGTCCTCTGACCACTTTGGGCTTTCTTTCGCTGGGTTGGCGTAGAGGATTTCTGGAAACCAGCCTTTCAACGTCTCGTTCAATTCGAACTCGCGTTTGATCTGGCGCAAGAACGCTTTGGCAATCGGTCGCGTGTGAGAAGCTAGGCCGATGGTAATCTCGGGATCGTTCAGGATGTCCTGGATCGTCAGCGCGAACGTGATGACCGTCGACTTGTAATGCTCACGCGCCCAGAGGTCGATGAAGCCATCGGGTTCTGCTTGCACCTCGCGGCACCGATCGAACACCCAATCAGTTTCGCAATCCTCACGGCCCAATCCGTAGCGCAGCAGAAAAAACAGATCGTTGCGGCACAGCCAGCGCAGCGCCTCAGTGGGGTCTTTGTTCGCTTCGTGCGCTTGCCGCTTCAAGCCATCCAAAAACTTCGGGTAGTTCTGGCGCTGCGAGGGAATGAGTGTGCGTTGCATTCAGATCGACCCTGTCCTTGAACGCTTGCACGTCCGTGTGCTTACCGATGATTTCCAACGCCCTCAGAGCGCTCGGGTTGTCATCAGCCTCTTTGCATCGCTCGTGCATCTCGACGGCCCTGAGCAGCACCCAGGCGGCGTCTATGCGGGTTTCTGCGGACCGTTGTTCGATCGCTTGGGCAACGGCAGTGGCGATTTCAGGTTTCCTCAAGTTTTCTTCACCGATGGAATATGCGGTCTTGGCGCTGTATCCGGCCCGTATTGCGGCCTGTGTCGCGTTTAGATCGATGAGATATTCTGCGACGAACCGCGTCTGTTTCGGTGTCACATCGTCGCTCCCAATCGAATGCGCCGCACGCGCCCCGAACCCACACGGGACAACGCTCCTGCGCGCTCGAGCCTCGCGATAATGCGGCAGACCTCTGTGCGTGTCTGGATACCCAACTGATCGCAGATCATGCCATAACTGGGTGCGATGCCATCACTTGCGATCATCGCGCCGACGAACTGCAGGACTTGCGCCTGGCGTCGTGCCGGGCGGCCTCGTTGCTTGACGATGCGCATCACCCCTCCCCTGCTGTGTGGTGTGTGGAAATGTCGATCAGTTCGGCATCGGGAAAATGCTCTTTCGCCGCGGCGAGGATGCTTTGCGCACCGACGAGTTTTGCCACCTCGTCCGGCGTCATGAAGATCACATCGGATTTTCCGGCCGGCGGCTTCGTACCGATCGCAACGACGCAGCCAGAGACCGGGTCCGTCCCGTACTGGTAGGCATCGTCAGGCGTCTCCAGGGCCTCCATGCGGGCCTTGGCGGCTTTCCAGCCCCGAACCATCGCCGCGGCCTGTGTGCGCGTCTCCTGGGCATCCATGCCGAACACAGCCGCATCGAACAGCGCCTGCTGCTCCATGAGCCGCTGGTACAGTTCCGGATCGACGACATGCAGCGATGACAGCCGCCACCGGCTCGTGAACATCTCTTCGGCGAGGGCGGCGGTTTCGAGCGCTTCGGCGTCGTGGTTCTTCATCGAGCGCCCTTTCCAAAATTGCAGGACGCGCACAGCGTTTGGAGATTATCGAGTTGCGACAGGCCGCCTTTCGAAACCGGAATCACGTGGTCGACGTGAAGAGAAACGCCTTGGCCCACACCAACGCCGCATGAGCAGCAGCGATGGCCGTCGCGTTCAAAGACATCATACCGAATTTTCGGAGTGATCTTCGCGCGCTCCTGCGCAGCCCGAACAATCGTCCAGCCACAGATCTCGACGCACAATTCGACGCACCCGTCGCAGATGAACGAAGCGGGACCAGCGATGAGCTTACGCACCTCGTTCGGCAACTTGCCGCAGAACGAGCAGAACATCACAACGACACCTGTGACGCGATGACGCAGCCGACGTCAAAACCCTTTTTCATGTGCGTGCGCGTTGCGTGCGTGTGTGTGACTATCCCCTTTTTTAAATATTGTGTCATTACGTCACTCCTAACGCTGAAGCTGCTGGGAAAGCTCGGAAAAACGGCGGTGACGCATTCGTGAAATCGCGTCAGCAATGCGTCATGATCGCGGTAATGCGTCACGACGCCGCGCCCGCACGTGACACGATTAGCGTCATCGATGACGCATTCCGGATATGAATGCGTCATTGCGTCATTGCCGTGAGTTTTGAATGACTTAGAATATCGTCCTCCCGTTCCCGGCTTCGGATGCCGTTTTCGGGTTGATGACAACCTGGTTCACCATCGCGCGCTCAAGAGTGCCCGTTGCGACACGGCGGTACTCATCGCGCGCGGCGTTGATCGACCAGTTTTCAAGGCCGTCCTCGTTAAGGCTAAGGCCGGATGCCCATCGTATCTGAGACTCCCGTTCGGGTTCGATCGACGGGATATTCTCCTTGAGTTTCCGGCTGAAACCGTTCTGCGACCACGGGAACTTGCCCTCACCGTTCTCCTGGAAGTACCAGCCCGCAAAGCTGGCGAAGAGATCGCTGGGTTTGACCTTCGATAGTGGGTCAACGACGACGCATTCCCGGGCCCATTTGCCGACCGCGTTATTTGCGTCCTGCAGGTCCGAGATTGCCTGTGTCATGCACTTGGGCGGATCGTAGAAGCCGCGTGCGCTGAGCCGTTGCCACCCTTCCAAGGCCCACCAAAAAACGCCAGTGAGTTCTTCGGCGATGATCTTCTCTGAAATGCTGTCGTAGCCGACAGGCTCCGCCTCTGTCTCAGCGCGAACGCGCGTCATCGGCATGATGAGCGAGCGGTTATAAACAGCGTCAGACCCATCCTTCACCTTGAAGAGATTGTTCATGGTCAGGAGGACAGGAAAGCCGAATTTCACGCCATCGATCGACGTCTTGTTTTTGCGCGTGACGTTCATTTTTTCGCCGGTCACGATGTTCTTGTAGTTTTCGGCGTCGAGGGTTTCGCCCTGCCCGACCGCGTCGTCAGCGATCCAGCCGCGCTTCCCGAGCAATGTTTGAAGGCCGAAATCCTTTTCGATCTCACGCACCTTCATTGCAGACGTCGTGCCGTCGCCAAGCATGGCCCGTACGATGTCGGACACCTGGGTCTTGCCTGTGCGAGATCCCCCGTGGATCAACAGTCCCTTGCGCTGCGGCCGGGTTTTCTTGGCCACCAGCGAAGCGCCCAGCCATTCCTGGAATGTCGATATTACCGACCTGGCTTCATCTGCAGGCTTGTCCGAAAAGGCCGATGCAAGGAACGCCAAGAAGGTGGGGCACTCTCGGGGGCCGTCGATCCTGACGCCGATCCTGAATTTCGCGTTGAGTGCTGGAGAATGGCCACCCCTTTCCATTGTGCGCGGATCGAGCGTGCCGTCCTCCGCAATAATCAGCCCGTGCTCGTCGAACACGACTCCCGGGGACATGTGCCGGGGGTTGTCGATTATCCATCGCTCTGCGGCGTTCAGCAGCGCGGCGGCTGGCCTGAACTCAAGGCGAGCCGCGGCTTCTTGGATAAGCACGCGCAATAGCTGATCACGCGCCTCGTCCCAAGCGGACCAAACCCCCTGCTCGTAGGAGTATATGACACCGCCCGTCGCCATGATCGGCCCGTAACGGTCTTTCCACACGCCAAGTGCGGCAACGCCAAGTTGCACGATGTCATTGGTTTTAGCATCGCCGCGGGGCTTCTGGAGCGGATCCTCGACGGTGGGGACGAGTTTGAGCGCGTTGTTGCCACTGACCATTGGCTGCGGCCGTGGCTTGTCGAAGCCCTTGGCGCGGCCGGTCGCGATGAGATTGCGGATCTTCTTCTCTTCGGCGTTCCAGTTCCACGTCGATTCCCCGACCGTGGACGTTGCGACCAGCAGGCGATCGAATATCTCTTCGTCGGTAAAGCCTCGGGCGATCATCGATGCAGAGACGCGCAGCTGCGTGCCGTGTATGTCGGCGCCGATCTTCGCCAATTCGGCATCGACATCGATCGAGGGATTATATCCCGCCTCACGCGCATACTGGAGGAAAGGATCATCTTCACGCGGCGCACCGGCGGAAGTTTTCACCTTACCCTGAAGCAATACCCGCTGGCTGGACGCCCATTCGGCCAGCTCATCGAAATCATGAACACGACCCGTAGTCTCGACGACCTCGCAGATGAAGGCCTGACCATCGTAAAGCTCGAGCGTGGCAGGCTTGGAGTTCGTGGTGCCCGGCAACCGCATGATGCGCGCCAGTTCAGCACATTGGGTATCACCCGCCAGGATCAGCGCGAGCTGGCGCAGCGCGGATTGCACGCGCTGCCGCTGCTCGCTGACACCCGACACGTCGACGGGTTCCTCGAGCTTCCAATAGGCGTGCAACCCGCCACCCGAATTGACGATGAAGGATGGTGGATGCGGGAGATGCGCAAGGACGGTCAGGACATCATCGCCCTTCAGCCCTTCCTTGGCGCAATCGATATCGACCCAAAGCGCCGGGCACGATGCGACCGACGCCAGGTTGCCGGAGGTAGCGCCGGGCACGCGCGTGCAGACACCGAAATACAGCCCCATGCCGGGGCCGTCTTTCTTCTCGCAAAAAGCGGCGCGCTGCTCGGACGTGTCAGTCATTTGCGATAGCGCGCCCGCTTCGCCCTTCACGTTCGGGCACGCGCGCAACTCGATCACGCCTTCGGCATCGCCGAAAAGCGCGTTCAGGAAGTCAGTGCTGGCCGTGTAATCTCTACCGCGCACCAAGAGCCTCCTTCGCACGAAAAAACGCTGTCGGCGTCGGGGGCATAGGGTCGTCGAGCGGCGCGAAACCGGCTTCACGATCGAGCCTGTCGCAGCGCGCCGAGACGAGTTTCAGCGCATAATGCTTCACGTCCTGAGTAGCCCTTGGAAGCCACGATTCACGGATCGCCTCGACCAGCTCGTCGGAGTCGGTGGCGGTGCGCAGGTACTTCGCAAACGCACCGAGCCGCGGTTCCGACGCGAGTATCTCGAGGTTCAGCTTTCGGCGCATCACGCGATAGGTGCGGCTCAGGCGCTGCTTCTCCTCCATTTTCAGATCGAGTTGCGACTTCGGCTTTTCAGCCTTCGCCTGCTTGCGCTGCTGGGCAAGCGGGATCGCTTGCGCGGCGTAGGCACCGAATAAATCGGTCATGCGGCCTCCTGCCGAAACAGGAAGGGCGCTCCACACCGCTGAAGAAATGCGACGGCGCTATCTACGCTGCGAAACACGCCGCACGGGAAACCGGCATTGGTAAGCCAGTTCAACTGCTCGGTCTGCGCGAGAGACAGCGCGCCGGTTTTCGCCTTGAATTCGATGAACGCGACGCCGCCGCCAGGCCACAACGCGGTGATGTCGGGCCAGCCCGCAACCATCCCTTCGCTTTTCGCGCGGCCAGCCTCCCACTGTGATCGCTTACTCGCGTTCGGGGTGGCTACGAGCTTCACGCGCGGCGCGAGATCCCTGACCCGCTTGCGGAACCGCAACTGGATCTCGAACTCGCTGCCGGCGTCTGCGACCGAGGGGGGATCGACGTGGAAAATCATCGCTGAAGTTCCCGCACCGCATTCGCGGTCGAGAGTTCGAGCAGATTGCGTTGAGCAACCACTGAGACGCTGAGCGCATCCTTTAGTTGGCGCTCAAGTTCGCGGACGCGGTCAAGCGCCGTGTCGCGCTCGAAACGGATCATGTCGATGTCATCGTTCATGCGGCCAACCTTTCGGAATGAGCGCACCCCAGATCGGCGCGAATGCCACAGCGTGGACACGGCGATCGATCAATGGACGGGGCAACAGTTTTGGGCGGCAGGCTCGGCTTGATCTCTACGGGCGACGACAGGATAGCCTTCAGGACGCGCGGTTCGCCACGCGAACCTATCCCGTAAAGCTGGGGTTTGCTGGTCGGCTTGCCTGCGGTTCGCTTGCCGGATGCCACAATCTCGACGATGCGGCTGGACCGGAAGCGCTCGACACGGATCATGCCGGCCACTTCGAGGAAGTTGACGATATCGGCGGCACTCGATCTGCTCTGCGCATCAATCGCACGCGCGATGCGATAGTTGCTCGGACACGGCTCGCCAGCATCTGCGGCCGCAACGATCATGCGTAGCGCCACGCGGACGCGCTCTGGAACGGCTAGCATGCCTGGGCACCCAAGCCGCGCTTGATGCGACCCCAGATGCGCGTGCAACTATCCTGCGGAATGCCGAGCGCCTGCCCCGCCTCCTTCAGCGTGCAATCGTGGTCAGCGACATACGCGGCGAGGTCGTCCGCTCGACGACGAGCGTCTGCGGTGCGGCGCGCTTTGAGTTGGGCGAACGTCACGCCTTCACCGCCTTGGGCGTCAGGCGCGCCAGCAATGCGTCGATGCCGTCGCGGGCCGCTTCCAGCTCCTTGCGACCGGCCATGATCTCGTCATCTTTGACCTCGCCATCTTCCAGCGCGACGACCAGCGTGTGCGCGGCCTTCATGACTGCGGAGAGCTTGGCGTGATCGGTCGTGGTATCGGCCGCGACCTTCTCAACCAGCGCATCGGCGTCGCGCGTGAAGCGCCCGTTGAAGATCGCTTTGGCGCGGTAGAAGGTGGTCACGTCCATCGCCGAGTGACCAGCGACATAGAGCGCGGCGCGGTCGGGCGATTTGCCCAGCGCCGAGCCTAGATCGGCCCAGGTCAGGCCGTCCTCAGCCTTGATCTTGCCGAGCGCCGAGCCGAGCGCGTTAAGGATGTCTGACGCGGAAACCATGCGATGTTTCTGCGTGGATGCACGGTTCGGCATTCAGCTATCTCCGCCGTTATGGATGTTGTTGACCCCACCCCGTTCGCTGTCGGCTCGCTGGTCGAGGGGATTGTGCGCAGGTTGTTCCTGTTGCGGACGGGTGCCGAGGCAGATCGCAACGCATTCCAGGACACAGAAATTGCAGATGAAAACGGTCGGCCCAGCGATCAGCTTGCGCACCTCGCGGTCGCTCGACCCACAGAACGAGCAATAAAGCGTGGTGTCAGCCATCTACCGTTCCTCCCCGTTGCGAGACTTGCGCAGGGTGTTTGCGGCGATGCAGGCGAACGCGAGGAAGCTGCCGACGAACAGGGTGAGGACGATGGCGAAGGCGGTCATGCGGCTCGACCTTGGTTGTCGTTATCAGCGCGCAACACAACGGAACCGGAATGACGCATTGCGATCCGATCGAGCGTGCGGGCGTACCAGACCGCAACTTCCTGCGGCGTCGGCTGCCGGACGCGGCGTGTACTCATGGCCGCGCTCCATGCTGAGCGTCGGCAGCGCATTGGACACGGCTTTCGAACAAGGCGAGTTCGGCGCTAAAGCTGCTCGCCGCATTTCCAGCATTCTCGCGCCACGTCGCACAGGTGACGAGACGTGCCAGCGGCTGGGTCGTTGTAGCCACTGGCACGTCGGCTTGAACCGGCGTGAGATCACTGGGGAGTGTCACCGGTTTTCCCGTTGGAGCGACCCGAACGGAACTCATGATTTAATCTCGCGGCGCGGGCAGAGCGGACCTTTGCAGGTCTTCTCGGCTCCAGCTGGGCAGATGCAGCCGTGAGGCTCGGGACCGGATGTCCAGACAATCGGCTTACCGATCTCGCCATCCGTGTGCGAGCAACCGAACACCGAGCAGAACATGCCGTGTGTGTGCCTGAGCTTCATGCTGCCTTCGCCTGTTCTGGCTTCTCGCCGAAAACATCGGGGCGCAGGACGTGACGCGAAATTTTGGTGACGCCCTCGACACGCAGGACGTGCTCAGCGCCGACCCTGCCCGTTCGATACCAATGGCTGACCAGTGGTTGCGTGACGCCCAAAGCAGCGGCCGCTTCCGTTTGCGACGCCTGCTTTTCGATCCATTCGGAAATCAGTGAAGTGCTCATGGAAGGATTATCTACAACGCGGTTGTCACGAATGCAACAACCGTTTTGTACCACGCGCGATCACAACGATGTTGTAAACCCGTGGGCGATGACCCCAGCCGAAGCAGCAAAGAAGATTCGCAAGGAGCGTGAAGCCCGAGGGTGGAGCACGATTACACTTGCCGACCGTGCACGCTCATTCGCGAAGGAGGACGGCGACGAGATCAAGTTGACACAGCAATCAATCTCTCGCTTCGAACAAGGCGGCGCGATGAAGCTGCCGAGTTGGTTGCGTTATGTCTGGAAAGCGTTCGACGGTCACGACGGCGAAACGGAAAACGATCCCTATCTAGGCACCGGCAAGGACGATGACAGCGTTATGATCAAGCTGTTGCCCACCTTTGCGGGCATGGGCAGCGGCGGCACCGGCGAAGGCGACGAAGGTCGTATCTCGTTTTCGCGCGATTTAGTTGAGCGCGAATTGCGAACACCAGCCGATGCCCTCCTTGCAATGGTGGCCGAGGGCAACAGCATGGAACCTGATTTTCGCGGAGGCGACCAAATACTTGTGGACACCAGGCGCAAGTCTCTGGCCCAGCCGGGCGCATTTTGCATGTGGGACGGCGACGGCCATGTGATTAAGTATTTGGAGCGCATCCCCGGCACTGAACCAGTTCGGGTCAGAGTAGTCAGTGCAAATGGGCTATATGAACCGCGTGAACATCTGCTAGACGAAATAGGACTCATCGGGCGAGTTGTTTGGTTTGGCAGGCGGGTACAATGAAAACAGTAGCGGGGACAGTCGTATCTTTATTAGCGCTAACAGCCGCGTCTCCGAAGCGGATACCTGCGCCCCCGCCGATCGTGCAGACCAATACCCCACCGCCAGTTTATGTTCCGCCACCTCAGCAAGAAAGGTACGGAGATTGGGTTGTCGGTCAGTCGGGCATGGTAGCCTTCATCGCGAGCACAACAAATCCGTCTGATTCAGCGTTTGGCGTGTATTGCAACCAGGACTGTGTCGCATTCATAAATCCCAGGATATCGTGCGACCACAATCACCAATTCCCCGCTCTCGTGAACTCTAAAGATGGCGCGTTTGCCGTCACTCTCACTTGCAAAGTGACGAAAGAGATTACGCTTTTATCTATGCCGCTGACCAAGCCGATATTGGACGCCATGGATATCGGGGGCGAGATCGGCATAGCATTTCCCATGCAGAGCGGCCAATTTCAGGTGGCGCGCTTTTCGCTCACTGGCTCAATGAAAGCGACGCTCCGGGCCTACGCCCTCTCTCCTGCCAGTAAGGAAAAACCGGGCGAGCAGGGCCTTCGCGACCAAACGTTGTAGAAATCTACAATTCTGTTGTTGACACGATAACAACACCGTTGTAGCACCCCTCTTGTCAGCAATCGGGCTGACAGGAGATGGTACGTGGCAGCGCAGGCAGCAGCAAAAAAGCCAAGAGCAAAGAAAGCGGTTGTCGAGGCCGTGGCCGTCGAGCCGGTCATCCAGGCGATCAAGGGCATGTCTCGCGACATGGATTGTCGCGGTCACAAGTTCGAAGTGGGCCAGACCTACGAGATCGACGGCAACATCAAGACCTGCGCTCGCGGCTTCCATTCCTGCCCGACTGACGATGACACGTCGCCGCTTTCGGTGTTCGAATACTACTCGCCGGGAACGTCGCGCTATTTCGACATAACGGCGGCGGGCAAGACTGATCGTGAAGGCAACAAGATCGCCAGCGCGAAGGTGACCATCGGCGTCGAATTGACGTTGCACGAACTCATTGGCCGGTTCATCGCATGGGCTACCAAGAAGGCCGGTGGCCAGTTAGCGGCATCGAACAGCGGCGACTACG
>DDFE01000050.1:20443-21429 GCA_002336985.1 Sphingomonadales bacterium UBA1936 | reverse complement strand
TTTGCAAGTTTGTGAACACACCCGCGAAGCGGGGATCAGGAGAAGGAAAACAAATGACGCGCGACACGAGCCGCTATCAGGTCTTCACCATCAGCATCACCCCTTTCACCCAGGATGGCGCGATCGATGAGCCCGCTTTGCGCCGGCATCTGACCAAATTGGGGGACGGCGGAGTCGGCGTATATGTCGGCGGCGGCGGTAGCGGCGAAGGGTACACGCTGTCCCCTGCCGAAACCGAACAGCTGCTTACGATCGCGGTCGACACGCTGAAGGGAAAGGCTCCCATTCGTGCCATGGGCGTGGAACCCCGCACGTCGCGTCAGATGATCGATTTCCTGAACATGGCGAAGCGCGTCGGCGTCGATGCCGCGCAGGTCTATTCCCTCGACGTCGGGCACGCCCATGTCCCGACGCCGCGCGAACTGGATACCTATTTCAGCGAAGTCCTGTCGAACACCGACATGCCATGTGTGCTGTCGACGCATCAGTCGGTCGGCTACGTCATTCCTCCGCAGGTCATTATCGAGCTTTTCGGACGTCATTCGCATCTCGTCGGACTGAATATCAGTCACCAGGATCCGGCGTATTTGCGTACGCTGGTCGATGCTCTCGGCGACCGGATCGATATCTGTGTCGGCGGTCCGCACATGGCGCCCTTGGCGCTCGCGCTCGGCGCGCAGGGCTTCCTTACGTCAGAGGGCAATCTGGCGCCGAAGCTCTGCCGCAGCGTGATCGACGCGGCAAAGGCCGGCGACAACACGGCCTTTCTCGATCGCTGGGGAAAGCTGATGCGCCTGTTCATGGCGCTTTACGGCAACGGCGGCATTCGCGTTACGAAGGCCGTTCTCGAGCATTACGGATTGGCAGGCGGTTATCCCCGCCCCCCGCGCCTGCCGTCCGAACCGGACTCGCTGGCAAAGGCGCTCGAGGTCATCGAGAAAATGGGCCTGGCGGAAATCGAAGGCTGGTAAAAAAGAAGCGCGGTT
>DDFE01000050.1:7348-20409 GCA_002336985.1 Sphingomonadales bacterium UBA1936 | reverse complement strand
CCGAATTTCAGGCGCGCTTCTTCGAGCGGCAGGTCCAGCCAGTCTTCGTAGCGGGGAAGGAACAACGCATCGGAATTCTTGCCGACTTCCATCGCGTAATTCGCCAGTTCCCATGTGCGCATGAAGATATCGGGATAGTGCAGCGCGTTTCGGATCAGCATCGGGCCGGTCAGGAAGGTGTTCTGCACATTCAACAATCCCGCCAACTCCGGCGAGAACCAGCGGAATAGATTGCCGTATTTGAGGTAGGACGGGACCACCTCTCCCACGTCGTTGAACTCGCCCCCGGCCAGGATGTGCATGAAGTCGTGGATCTGCACGCCGCGCATGAAAAAATATTCGAAGCCGGTCTTCGGCTGGAATACGGGGATGATGTCCACTTCCAGATTGGCAGTAACCAACTGGTTGTACCAGATCCCGCCGATCGACCCTTCAGGGCACGACTTCATATCGTCGCGCCGCAGCGGAGAGAGGTAGCGCTCGTCAAGCCAGCGATCGAGCTCAGGCCACGTCCGCCGCGCCTCGTTGAACAATTCCTCGATCCGGTCGTGGTCCTGAACTTCGCGCACTGCCTCGATCAGCATAGGAATACCGAACGTGCTCGGCATATCCCGGCCCTGTTTCTTCAGGCACTGGTTCACCATCCATTCGCGGATGCGGTAATCGTTCAAATACTTCGACGAGCTGATCAGCGCGGTGCTTTCGGTTTCGACCTTGCGGCGCCCGCGCTGGAGATAAGGGAGATCGGCTTCCTGCATCTTTTCTCTCCTGCCTGCTCTGCGTCAGGCTGCTTCGACTTCCGGCATGACCTCGATCGCGGGGCTGACGAACGTCCCCGGCAATGCACCCGTGAACGCATTGTTCTCGAACGTCGGCACGCCGTTGACAAGCGTCAGGCGCATCGGCGCGGCATCACGGGTGAAGCGCCAGGTATTGCCGCCCTTCCCGTCCGGCACGTCAAACACGCGCTTCAGGGGGCGTTCCTGGATTTCATCCAGGTTGAACACGGCGATGTCGGCGCGATAGCCAGGCTTCAGCACGCCGCGATCGGCGAAATTGAAATGGTCCGCAACCTTGCCGGTCATGACCGCCACGGCTTCTTCGAGCGTCAGCTCCTTGTTCTTGTAGAACTGGGTGAACAACAGGATGCTTTCGCCGCCGCCGCACAGCATCTGGCCATGAGCGCCCGCGTCCGAAATCCCGCCGACGGTCTTTGCGTCCTTCAGCATCTCGACGGTCTTTTCATGCATCATCGGATGCGGCGTGCGGCTGACGATCGACTGGACACCGTTGGCGATGACCCAGTCCGCCAGCGCATCCGCCGGATGGACGCCGCGCTGCTCGGCCAAGTCCTTGAGGCTGAGCCCGGTCGGCCCGACGCCGGTTTCACTGTCGTTCAGCAGCATCATGTGCGGATTGGCGACGAGCGACTGTTTGTAGGCCTTGTTGTCCCAGCTGTCGCGGGCGCGGGCGCGGAAATCCTCATCCTTCAACAACGCCAGCTTCGCTTCTGCGGTCGGCGCCTGCACGACTTCGTGCCAGACATATTCGTTCGCCTGCGCGAAAGACGACGACGAGAAGAAATTGAGCGCCGTCGTCGGCGGGACGTGACCGAAACTCGGCCAGAAATCGAGATCCTCGGTCTTTTGGCGCTGGGTGATCGCCCAGGTCTTTTCGCGAATCTCGTCCTGAAAGCGGAGCAGCGCGCCCGCTCCGGCCAGCTGGACCCGCACGCCTGTGCCACGGGCAAGGCGACCTAGCCGTTCCATCTGTTCCGGTGCTTCGAGGTGGAAGAACGTGTCCAGAATGACCTGCAGCTGCGATCCCTTGTAGCGGGCCAGAACGCCGAACAGGGCCGACCATTCGGCGTCGTCGGCGACCTTGCTCGGGATCGGACGGCCCTGACTGTCGTCATCAAGCAGATTCGACGACATGCCGAGCGCGCCTGCCTGGAGGCCATCCTCCAGCATCGCACACATCTTCTTGATTTCTTCCGGTGTCGCGGCGCGATTCCAGGCGTCCATGCCCATCGCTGCGAGCCTGATCGCGATATGGCCTACGTAGCCGGCGATGTTGCACGCGGTGCGCGCGTTCTTGTCGACCGAGTCCTTGTATTCGGACCAGCTGCTCCAGTCCCAGGGCAAGCGGTCGAGGAATGGCTGGATCGGCACTTCTTCGAAGAAGGTGAAGATCTTGACCATTTCCATCCGCACTTCGGGATCATTGGAAACGGGCGCGGCCGTAAAGCCGCAATTGCCGATCACAGCGGTCGTCACGCCGAAACCGGGCAGCGGATCCATGCTCGGCTGCCACCACATGACAGCGTCCATGTGCGTGTGCGCCTCGATAAAGCCCGGAGTGATGATGCAGTCCGTCGCATCGACGATCCGTTCGCCATTCGAATCGAGCCCCTTGCCGATTTCAGCGATAAGGCCGTCACGCACGCGAAGGTCCGCCGAATAGGCGGGCGCGCCGGTACCGTCGACCACCGTGCCGTTGCGAATAAGAATGTCGCTCATCTCTCCACCTCCGTATTTTCGTCGATTAGGGCATATTCTATATAAGATAGCAAGTTTAGTTGATCGGCAGCGGCCGATGTCCGGCAATCTCGAGGCCGTAGCCATCGAGGCCGACAAAGCTGGTTTCGCTGTTGGTCAGCAGGACGATGCGGTGCACACCCAGATCGGTCAGGACCTGCGCACCGATTCCATATTCGCGTTGCGCCATCGCGCGCGCGCCGCTTTCCTCGCGACCCTGCTGGCGGGCACGAATGA
Source organism: Sphingomonadales bacterium UBA1936 (assembly GCA_002336985.1). Taxonomy (GTDB): domain Bacteria; phylum Pseudomonadota; class Alphaproteobacteria; order Sphingomonadales; family Sphingomonadaceae; genus Sphingomonas_O. The sequence goes on along the minus strand of DDFE01000050.1, from coordinate 17,635 downwards.
CACAGGCAACCAGGTCGGGTGCAGGCGAACTGAGGATGACGACGACGCCATTTCCTTCTTCGCCGATGGCGGCCATTGCCCGCTCGAGCATGCCCGACCGCGCATCATCCTCGATAAACAAGTCGGTCATCGGCGAGTGCACATGCATGCGCACGAGCGTCGGTTCGGCACGGCTGATCGTTCCCTTGACCAGCACCGCGATCTCGCCGCCCGCTATCTTGTTGCGATAGCTGATGAGCCGCCATTCCCCGCCCCAACGGCTGGTGAACACCATTTCCGCTGCCCGCTCGACCAGGTGATCGTTGCGGCGGCGATAGGCGACGAGGTCGCGGATCGTGCCGATCTTCATCCCGTGCCGCTCGGCAAAGGGAATCAGGTCGTCCAGCCGCGCCATCGTGCCGTCGTCCTTCATGACCTCGCAGATCACGCCGGAAGGATTGAGGCCAGCCAGCCTGGCGACGTCGACCGCGGCTTCCGTATGGCCGATCCGCACCAGGACGCCACCCGGCTTGGCGATGAGCGGAAACACATGCCCCGGCGTGACGATGTCCTGCGCCGCCTTTCCAGCGTCGATCGCCACCGCAATCGTCCGTGCGCGATCCGCCGCACTGATACCCGTTGTCACGCCCTCACGTGCCTCGATCGACACCGTAAAAGCCGTTTCATGCCGCGTCCCGTTGTTGGGAGTCATCGGATAGAGACCCAGTTCGTCGACGCGCTCTTGGGTCAGGGCAAGGCAGATTAGTCCGCGGCCATGCATCGCCATGAAGTTGATCGCAGCAGGCGTTGCCATCTGCGCAGGGATGACGAGGTCGCCCTCGTTCTCGCGGTCCTCGTCGTCCACCAGGATGAACATCCGGCCGTTGCGCGCCTCGTCGATGATCTCTTCGGGGCTCGCGAGGAAGCTGTGCGGCAAGGCGATCGGAAGAGCGCCCATCATGCGATCTCGAACAGGCCGGCGGCGCCCATGCCGCCACCGACACACATGGTTACGACGACATAGCGCACGCCACGGCGCTTGCCCTCGATCAGGGCGTGTCCGACCATCCGCGCACCCGACATGCCGAACGGGTGGCCGATCGCAATCGCGCCGCCGTCGACGTTCAGCCGGTCGTCTGGAATGCCGAGCCGGTCGCGGCACGGCAGCACCTGCGCCGCGAACGCTTCGTTGAGTTCCCACAGGCCGATATCATCGACCTTCAGGCCGTGACGTTCGAGCAAGCGCGGCACCGCATAGATCGGGCCGATGCCCATTTCCTCCGGCGGGCATCCAGCGACCGCCATACCGCGATAGATGCCGAGCGGCGCCAGCCCTTCGCGCCTGGCGGCACCCGCTTCCATCAGCACGCAGGCCGCAGCACCGTCCGACAACTGGCTCGCATTGCCGGCGGTGACGAACTGCCCCTGCCCGACCAAGGCGCCGCCGCTCCACACCGGCTTGAGTGAGGCAAGCCCCTCGATCGTGGTTTCGGCGCGCGGCCCTTCATCGCGATCCAGCGTCACTTCCTTCTCGCCGACGGTGCCCGTCGCCTTGTCGGTAACCAGCATGCGCGTCGTCAGGGGTGCCAGTTCGGCATCATAACGTCCTGCAGCATATGCCGCCGCAGTCCGCTGCTGGCTCTGCAGCGAGTAGGCATCCTGTGCCTCTCGGCTCACGCCATAGCGTTCGGCCACCAGTTCGGCGGTCTCGATCATCGGCACGTACATGTGCGGACTTTTCGCGAGAACGGCCTCCGATACCGCGCGATAGCTGTTCTTGTGGGCGTTCTGGGTGAGGCTGATGGATTCGACACCGCCGCCGACCGCAACCTCCATACCGTCGTCGACGATCTGCTTCGCCGCCGTCGCAATCGCCATCAGGCCGGATGCACACTGCCGGTCGACCGACATGCCGGCGACGCTGGCAGGCAGGCCAGCCGCCGCCGCGCTGAGGCGTCCGATATTATACCCTTGTGTCCCCTGCTGCGCAGCGCAGCCCATGATCACATCTTCGATACGCGCCGGATCGATGCCCGCGCGCCGCACAGCTTCGGCAACGGCGTGGCCCGAAAGCAAAGGTGCCTCGCTGTCGTTGAAAGCACCGCGATAGGCTTTGCCGATCGGCGTGCGGGCAGTAGAAACGATGACGGCTTCGCGCATAGATGTATCCTGCAGGGCGGCATCGGCCGCCGATCGTGCAGCATCTAATCGCGCAGCTTGCGCCTCTCTATTGCCGTTGGGCGATCAACTTCGTCTCAAGCCAGCATCGCGTTCAGCCGCGCAGGGACAGCGGGATTTTTGCTCCGGTTATGCTCGCCGATTCATCGGACAGCAGGAAAGCGATCACGCGGGCCGCCGCCTGTGGAAGGACCCAGCCGCTCCGATCGGCATCGGGCATGTCGGCGCGATTGGCGGGCGTATCGAGGATCGTGGGAAGGACCGCATTGACCCTGATCCCCTTGTCGCGCAGCTCGCTCGCCAGGCTTTCGGTCAGCGCGTGAACGCCCAGCTTCGATGCCGTATAAGGCGCCATGCCCGAAGCAGGCGAAAGCGCCGCCGCGGCCCCCACATTCACGATCGCCCCGCCCTCACCAAGATAATCGAGTGCCGCGCGACTGGAGAGGAATGCGGTCCGCACATTCAATTGGTACATGCGGTCCCAGCTCGCCACTTCGCCGCCGGACACTGTTTCCCACAGGAATCCGCCTGCGACATTGACCAGGCCCGAAATGCCACCGAGCCGCGACGCAATGTCTTTATAGGCCGCTGCCACAGCAGCTTCATCGCCCAGGTCGATCCCGCCGACAGCCACCGCAACATCGATATCGGCAGGCGCCGGGGCCATATCGACGGCTGCAACGGCATAGCCCCTTGCCGTCAGTTCTCCCGCAACCGCACGGCCGAGTATGCCAAAGCCACCTGTAACAATTACGCCAGCCATCTCTTCACCTTTACGATCATTGCCTATGCCGAGGGGATCGAAGCGCCCCCTAATCGATAAGCAGCATGGCTAGCGATGCTCGCACGCTAACACTGCTCTCCTCAAACGGCATTTGAAACAAAGGAGCCGTGCGTCAACTGTCTCAACCATAAAGCGGAACTGGATGCTTGAGAGATATTTGATGCGTTTTTCCTTGATTTTCGAGGCCCAGATTGTCGACGCCTCGCCCCGCGGCGAGCGGCAGGTTTTCGACGAACTGGTCGAACAGGCGATGCTCGCCGAACAGCTTGGCTTCGACGTCATCTGGAGTGTCGAACACACCTCGCTGACCCATTATGCGCACATGAGCGCACCTGAGACGTTCCTGGCGTATATCGCGGGCAAGACCTCACGCATCGGCATCGGCCACGGCGTCGTCTGTCTGATGCCGGCAATGAACCACCCGATCAAGGTCGCCGAGCGGATTTCGACGCTCGACATCCTGTCAAAGGGCCGTGTCCATTTCGGCGTCGGCAAGGGCGGCAGCCAGCAGGAAGCCGGGGCCTATGGCTACGACCTGAAAGAGCTGCAGCCGATCATCGACGAGGCGATGTACCTCATCCCGAAGATGTTCGTGCAGGAAGAGGTCGAACATAACGGCCCGCACATCACGGTGCCCCTCCGCCCGATCCATCCCAAGCCGTTCCAGGATCCGCATCCGCCGATGTACATGGCATGCACCAATCCGGACTCGCTGGTGCGGGCCGGCCAGCGCGGCATCGGCGCGCTCGTTTTGGGCTTCGGCGGTCCTGAGGAAGTTGCCAAGAAGAACAAGCTTTATCGCGACGCCTGGGCAACGCGCTTGCCGGAGGATCAGGTCGGATACCGGCCGATCCAGCACCTTGCCGCGCTATGCCCGACCATCGTCCTCGACGACGTGGACCGGGCAAAGAAGATCGGCATCCAAGGACAGCGCTACTTCTACGAATCGCTGAACTACTGGTATGGTGGCGGGCCCAAGCCCGAACCGGAAACATGGGGTGATGAAACGGTCGTGGAAGGTACCGACACGATCATCACGACCAAGCTGGCCTCGGAAACGCTGACGATGGACCTGCGTCCCGACGAGGGCGGGCGCCGCCCGACCGAAGGGATTCTCAGTGCGAAGAATGCCTATGGCAGCGTTGCGGACTGTATCGACTATGTCGAACAGCTGGCGGAATCCGGCGCGGACGAAATCCTCTTCATGACCAACATGGGCACCGTGCCGCAGTGGGCGCAGCTGGAAACACTGCGCAAGATAGGAACGCATGTCATCCCGCATTTCCGCTGATCGCCACTGCCCGGTTCGAAGCGCATGAACCGCGGTGCGATCGCGCTGACCGGTTATACCGCGGTCGTTACCGGCGCAGCGTCCGGCATCGGTCGTGCCCTCGCATTGCATGCGGCGGAACAGGGCATGACTGTCGCAGCCTGCGACCGAGACGAAGCCGGACTGGCAGCGCTCGATAACGAGTTGCAGGCCGCGGGTGTCCAGGCGTTCGTCCAGACGGTCGATGTTTCCAATCCTGCCGCCATGGCGGACTTCGTCCGGGTAACGGCACACCTGCCGCCGGTCGTGCTGCTGTTTGCCAATGCGGGCATTCTGCGGTCGGGCAATGTCCTCGACATGCCGCTCGTCGAATGGCGGCGGCTGATCGACGTCAACCTGATCGGGGTTATCGCCACGTTGCAGGCTTTCGTTCCCGCAATGCGCAGCCACGGGCAACGGGCGCAGGTCGTCGTGACAGGCTCGACCGGATCGATGGTCATATCGCCCGGCCTGACCGGCTATTGCGCCACAAAGCATGCGTTGTGGCCGATCGTGGAAGCCCTGCGGGAAGAACTTGCGGACACGCCAGTCGGCGCATCGCTGCTCATGCCGGGCGCCGTGTCGACGCACATTTTCGACGCCGTCGACCCGAGCCGGTCCCATCCCACCGATTCAATCACGCCCGAACAAGCAGCATCCATCGCTTTCGCAGGCGCGCTCACAGATCAGGCCAAAATCCTGACCCACCCGAACTATATCGATCGCGCAAAGGCGCGCTTTGCAAAGGTACTCGACGAACTCGCCGGAGAGTAACGCAGTCAGATAATCGTCGCGCCGCCGTCGACGGCCAATATCTGTCCCGTGATATGCGTACCCGCGTTGCTCGCCAGTAGCAGCGTCGCCCCCTTCAGGTCGTCATCGCACCCAAGCTTTCCACGCGGCGTATCCGCGATCAGGTCGGCGCCGTGCGTGTCGATGACGTAGTTGGTCAGCTTCGATGGAAAATACCCCGGCGCCAGTGCATTGACGGTGATGCCGAGCGGTGCCCATTCCGCAGCCAGCGCACGGGTAAAGTTCACCAGCCCGCCCTTGCTGCTGTTGTACGCAAGGGTGCCGATCATGCGGGGATGGTGACCGAGCAGGCCCTCGACAGACGCGATGTTGACGATACGCCCCCAGCCCGCGGGGATCATGAACTCGCGCGCCACGGCCTGCGCCATCAGGAACGGGCCGGTCAGGTTCACCGCCATCAGCTTGTTCCACGCATCGAGCGGCATTTCCTCGGTCTTCGAACCCCAGGACGTCCCGGCATTGTTGACGAGGATATCGATGCGAAGCCCCAGGGCCTTCACCGCATCGACCACCGCCTGTGCCGCCTCCGGCTTGCCGACATCGGCCGCAACCGCATGCGCCGTGATGCCGAGTCCCGCGAGATGTTCGACCGCCGCATCGAGCTCGTTCTGCTTGCGCGCGGTCAGAACGACTGTGGCGCCGAACTCGCCCAACGCCTCGGCCATCGTCAGCCCAAGCCCGCGCGAACCGCCCGTCACGAGCGCCGTACGGCCGGAAAGATCGAACATCGTCTTGAGCGAAGCGGACATGAAAATACCTTTGTATCGGTCGGGATCAGCCGGCGGTGTAGCCGCCGTCGACGTATAGCGTTTGGCCGGTCACGAAGCCGGACGCAGGCGACGCGAGGAAAAGCAGTGCACCCATAAGGTCTTCGGTCTCGCCGAGGCGGCCGATCGGCGTGCGTCGCACGACCTGGGCATAAAGCTCCGGCTGGGTGCGCACGAGTTCGCGATTGAGATCGGTCACGATGACCGTCGCGCCAAGGGTGTTCACCGTGACCCCCGCACCGCCGAATTCGAATGCACAAGCGGCTCCCAGATTGGCGAGCGCTGCCTTCGACGCGCAATAGGCGCTTCGATTGGCCATGCCGCGGCCCGACAGGATCGATCCCATGTTGATAATCCGGCCATAGCCACGGTCAAGCATCGGTTTCACGAAGGCGCGGATCGCGTGGAATGCGCCCCCCACATTGACCTCGAGCACGCGCATGAAATCGTCCGGCGCAACGTCGAGCAGCGACTGCGGATTGGTGATCCCGGCGTTGTTGAACAGGATGTCGACCCGGCCGAACTCTTCCACGGCCTGCGCCGCTGCCGCCTCGAGCGCAGGCAGATCGCCCACATCCGCCTCGATGATCAGCGCACGACGGCCCGCACCTTCGACCGCAGCAGCGGCGGCTTCCAGCTTGGTCCGGTTACGTGCGACGAGGACGACATCGGCGCCCGCTTCCGCAAGGGCCAGCGCGCCCGCCGAGCCAAGGCCGCCGCCGCCGCCGGTGACGACCGCAACCTGGCCCTCGAGCGAGAAGCGAGAGATGCTGCTCATGCCGCCGCCGTTGCGCCAGCCATCGAGCGCAGCTCGATCAAGGCCGAAATGCGCGCGTGCAGGTAAGCGTATTGCCCGGCAAGAAGTTCGTCCTCGCTGTCCTTGAGTTGTTCGGCCAAGGCCAGCATTTCAGCCAGCACGCGGTCGTCGCGGTCGTCCGACTCTATCATAGCTTGTATCCGTCCTGCCGCTCGTCCGACCACCGCCGCGCCTTGTATGCAAAGCCCTGGAACTCCGCGCGGGGTACCTCGCATACATCTACCCACATATTGCTGCGCTCCTTGATCGCAGCACGAACAGACTGGACAAGCCGCTCGCGCTCCTCGGCACACAGCGCCGTCTGGTGTTCGGCGACGGCGATCTTCACCTCGACCTCGGTCTTTCCGTCTCGCGTATAGACGCGACCCTTGTATTCGCCGACCTCCGGATGCGCGAAGACGGCGGCGTCGAACATCGACGGCCAGATGTTGTTGCCGCGGATTTTCATCATATCGTCGAACCGGCCGATCGTGCCGCACTCGATCGCGTTCCACGCGCCGCCGCCACATTCCTGCCACGACACGAAGCGTGCAGCATCGCCGGTGCGGAACCGGACTGCAGGACTGCCCTCGACCGAAAGGTTGGTAACCACCATCTCGCCGAGTTCGCCGGGCTTCACCGGCGCGCCGGTTTCCGGATCGACGATCTCGATCAGATGTTCCCATTCGAACAAGCGCATCAAGCCGCGTTCGCCATTTTCGCGAAAGACACCGACCGATCCTGTCGATCCGCCGAAGCCGTTCAACTGCGTGCTGCCATAGCCTTCCTGCAGCCGGCAGCCCCAATATTCCTCGATCTTCGCCGCCCATTCGAGGGGGTACCCCTCCGCCGCGATGAACAGCCCGTGCATGTCGGGGAATGCGTCGCGTGGCGTAATGCCGCGGGCCAGCATCGCCTCCGTCAGGGTGTGGACGTAGTTGGTGGAAGCGTAAATGAAATTCACGCAGCCCAGTTTCAGCATCAGGTCGATCTTGGACTCGGTCGAGGTCGCGCCACCGACGTGGAATCCGGTTGCACCCATGATGCGGATCGCCTCGCCCGGCCCCCAGCCACCCGTCGTCATGCCGCCTGCGGGCACACAGTTGATCGCCGTATCGCCCTTGCGCAGGCCCGCCATGTACCAGGGCAGCGCGTGCAGATAGCCCAGCATGTGCACGTCGCGCTGGGTGCGGCCGTAGATTTCCTGCCCCTGCCCCGACGTGCCGCTCGTCATGCTGATATGGACGACGTCGTCGCGATCGACGCCCAGCCGCGTGCCGAACGGCGGCGCTACTTGCTGGTCGGCAAGGAAGTCCGCCTTGGCCGATGTCGGAAATGCCTTGGTGAAACGGTCGAGGCTGTCGATCTGCCCGCCCGCGAGGCCGGCCGCATCCATCCGGCTGCGGTAGTATTCGCTCTTGGCGTAGAGCCGCGCGCACAGCGCCTTCACCTTGGCGAGTTGGTGCGCCTCTAGCTCCTCCCGGTTTGCGCCAGCAAAACGGCGCAGCAAGGGCGAACCAGCAAAAGGATCGGCAACGGCAGGCGACGCCATGTCAGGCACCCGCGGGCCGGAACGCCGGCAAGGTGATCTCGGCCGTGACGCGGTTGAACCCGAGTTCGACCGCCATTCCCGCCTTGACGTCCTCCGGCGCGACACCGACGAGGTTGCCTGTCATCCGGCAACCCTCCTCGAGTTCGACGATCGCCACGACATATGGCACTTCATCGGCATAGAGATCGCGCGGCACCGGATGGCGCACGACGATCCAGCTGAACACCGTGCCCCTGCCGCTTGCCTGCGCCCATTCGGGCCGCTCCAGCGAGCCGGGGCAGAAAGTGACCGGCGGGAACAGGAATTCGCCGGTCGATCCGCACCGCTGCAGCATAAGCTTGCCTTCGCGCATCCCGTCCCAGAACGGCGTGCTTTCGGAATCCGGCACCGGCAACGGCTTGTCATAGGTCGTCTGCGTCATCGTCAGTTCCTCAGGATCATGGCGCTGCCGCAGGTCATGGCGCCTGCGGTGGTGAGGGCGATCTGCGCACCCTCGATCTGGCGTTCGCCCGACTGGCCTCGCAATTGCTCGACCGCTTCGATCACATGGTTGAAACCGTGAATATAGGCCTCGGACAGCAAGCCGCCGTGGGTATTCATCGGCAGTGCGCCGTCACGCTTGATCCGCCCGTCCATGACGAACGGCCCGCCCTCACCTTCCTTGCAGAAGCCGAGGCCTTCCAGCGCCATCAACACGCTGTAGGTGAAGCAGTCGTAGATTTCGGCGACGTCGACATCTTCCGGACGGATACCCGCACTGCCCCACAGATCGTCGGCCAGATATTTGAAGCAATTGTGCGAATGGCTGGGCCAGCGGATTGCATCGAACAGGTCGTCGCCCTGGCTCGGACCACCACCATAGGCACCGCCCATTATGTAGACGGGCTTCTGCTTCAGGTCGCGCGCATGTTCGGCGGCCGTGATCACGACCGCGCAGGCGCCGTCGCTTTCCAGGCAGATGTCGTACATGCGGAACGGATCGACGATGAATTTCGAGTTGTAATAATCGTCTTTCGTCATCGGCGTACGCTGCATCGCGCGCGGGTTGATGACGGCATTGTCGCGGAACGTCGTCGCGATCTCGGCCCAATGCTCCTCACTCGTGCCGTAATCGATCATGTGGCGGCGCGCCCACATCGCCATCGCCTGCGGATAGGTGATCCAGCCGAGAGGCGCGGTGTACTGCGTCACGCCATAGGCCGACATGTCGCGCCCGCCGCCCAGGCGGAAACCGGACCGGCCGTTCATCGCACGGAAGCACAGGACATTCTTCGCAAGCCCCGCTTCGATCGCCGCGGTCGCCGCCAGCGTGATCAGGTTTGCGCCGTTGCCGCCCGCTGCATAATCGACCGCGTATCCCGCGTTCTCGATGCCCATTTCGGTCGCGACGCCCATCGCGGGAGCGCTGTCGTTGAAGTTGAAGCTGACGATGCCATCGATGTCGGCGACGGTCAGCCCGGCATCCTCGATCGCCTTTAGGCAGGCTTCGGTCGCAAGGCTGCGCACCGTCCGGCCCGATGCCTTTGTGTAGTCCGTCGTGCCGATCCCGGCGATCGCATATTTGTCGCGTAGCTTGAACATGGCTCAGTCTTTCCTGGGCGCACCGAACCGCGGCGCGCGCTTTTCCTTGAATGCGAGCAACCCTTCGGTCGCATCGGGCTCGGTCGTTGCGTAATTGTGGACGAAGGCGATTTCCTGTCGCAGTCCTTCGCCGTACGGCGTGTCGAGCGTCATGTTGGCGAGCCGCTTGGCGCCACGCAGGCCGACCGCGCTCTTGTCCGCCATCTTGGCGATCATCGCGTCGATTTCGGACAGCAGCGTTTCGTCAGGAAAGACGCGGGTAACCAGGCCCCAGCGCTCCGACGTTTCGGCATCGAGCATCTCGCCGGTCAGCATCAGGTGCTTGGCGCGCAACAAGCCGATGGCGCGCGGCAGGCGCTGCGATCCGCCTGCACCGGGCAACTGACCGAAATTGATATGCCCATCGCTGATCTTTCCGGACTGGCCCGCGATCGCCATGTCGCAGGCGAGCAGCAGTTCGATCCCGCCCGCGACGCAGACGCCGTTGACCGCTGCGATCCAGATCGCACGTGCACTCTCGATGCCGGT
>DDFE01000050.1:1565-7325 GCA_002336985.1 Sphingomonadales bacterium UBA1936 | reverse complement strand
CGGCCTCGCCTCGATTTCCGTCACCGCCGCCTTCAGTTCCTTGACCGTGGACCAGTCGAGCGGATTGAGCTTGTCGGGCCGCGCAAGCGTGACGCGAGCGGTATGGCCATCATAGGCGAGTTTCAAATTCTGGTACGTCATGCCGGCACCGCCCAGCGCTGTTTCGCATCCGCGGCGAGTTCGCCCTTGGCGACCTTGCCGCCCGACGAACGGGGCAGGTCATCCATCAGGACGAGATATTCGGGGAACCACTCACGCGACACGCCCCGCGTCGCAAGGTGATCGGTGATCGCCTCCAGCGTCACTTCATGGTTCGGTCGTGGTGCGACGTAGATGCACACGCGCTCTCCGAACACGGCATCTGGCGCCGGGACAGCGGCAACCAATGCGATCGACGGGTGCGTCGCGACCTCTGCCTCGATGGCCGGCGCCGACAGGTTCTTGCCGCCGCGGATGATGAATTCCGACGTCCGTCCGACGACGCGCAGGTAATCCTCGTCGTCGATTTCGACGATATCACCCATCAACATCCAGCCGTCTGGCGTGAACAGTTTTCCGTTGGCCTCGTCATCGTCCCAATAGCCGAGGCAGGTCGCTGGGCCACGACAGGCGGGTTGTCCGCGCCCTTGAACCTCAGCCCCCGTCGCCGGATCGAACAGGCGGACATCCATTTCCGGAATGACCTTTCCCGCGGTCGTCAGGCGACGGTCGCGGCTGTCGGCGGCCGTGGTCCGGCTTAAGGCGCCGGTTTCATTGGAGCCATAGAATTGCAGGACCGCGGCACCCGTCACTTCCTCGAACTCGGCGGCGCGCCGATAGGGCACAGCTTCGCCGCCCGTAAACATCGATCGCAGCGACGACAGGTCGCGGGGCCGTTCGGCCTGCTCGTTCAGCAGCATGATGAACTGCGTGCTGACGCAGCACAGCACCGTCACCCGCTCCCGCTCGATCATGTCGAGCGCGATGCCTGCATCGAACTTCGGCAGCACGACTGTCGGACAGCCGAGGATCGTCGGCGAGAAATGCGCTGTCCACAGCCCGAACCCGAACGGCGCAGGGACGGCACCCATGAAGATTTCGTCCGGACCAAATCGTCCCGCATCCGCCGCCAGCTGGTGGAAATAGAACCAGCGGTTTTGCGTATGCATGACGCACTTCGGCATACCCGTCGTGCCGGAGGTCGAATTGATCAGGAACAGGGCGTCCGGATCGGGTTTCGGAAACGGCGCATGATCCGGCGCTTCACCTGCGCTCCAGTTCCGTTCCGCAATCAGGTCCGGGATAGCGAGCCAGTCCATGAGCGGCGCGCCTTGGGCCTGTACCGCTTCGACCAATGCCTCGATCGTCCGGTCGCGCAACTGCGCGTGCGAGATCAACAGTTCAGCACCGGTGCGCTTCAACAGATGGGCGATTTCCGACAGACCCGCACGCGCGCCGATGCCGACCGCGATCATCCCGGCACGTTCGACGGCCAGCAACGCGACGTGCACGGCGGGACCATCGGGCAACAGCACCGCGATACGCGCGCCAAGCGCCAATCCCTTTGCCACGATCAGCGCCGCGAGCCGGTCGGCGGCGCGATCATATGCTCCCCAACCGATACGTCCTTCCGGCGTGATCCAGGCATCCTGCTCGGGCTTTGTCGCCGCCAGCTTCGCGACACGCTGCGACAGTGTGAGGTCGCTCCACAGGCCGGCCGCACGATAGCGGGCCGCATCGATCGGATCGGCACGAAGCGAGCGGGCGACCTCAAGCGGACTCATGCACGCGCTCCTGCCTCGATGCGTCGAACGTCCTGTCGGGGCCCAGCGGCGCCGACAAGATATGGTCGGCAATCCGCGCGCGATGAAACGCCGTCGTCCCCCATGCCTGTCCGATCGCCAGCGAGCGCTTGAGCAAGAAATGCACATCAACTTCCCAGCTGAACCCCATCGCGCCGTGGACCTGGACCGCAGCATGCGTTGCAGCATCGGCGGCGGCGGCGGCAGCCAGTTTCGCATGGCTGATCCGCGTCCGCGCGAGATCGGACGGTGCCGCAGCAGCGGCAGCGAGAATGACCGGGCGGGCGAACTCGACCTTTACCTGTGCGTTGGCGAGATGGTGCTTGATCGCCTGGAAGGACCCGATCGGCTTGCCAAACTGCTGGCGTTCCTTCGAATAATCGGCGGCCATGTCGATCGCGCGCTGCGCGATACCAAGCAGTTGCGCCGCCGCGAAAAGCGCGCCGCGATCCAGCGCCGCCGCCCAGGCGTCTTCAACACCACGCCCTTGTGCGATTATCGTGTCGGCGACAGGCTTCCAGTCCACCCGGAACAAGCGGCGAAACGGATCGAAGCTCTGCTGGCGGATCAGCGTCACGTCCTGACGCCGGACGAGGTGGATGGCATCCCCATCGGCGAGCAGCAGCGCAACTGCACTGTCCGCATCGGCAACGAACGGGTTAGCCGGATGGCCGATCGCTACACGCTCGCCCCCGACCGAGCGAACGCACATCCCTTCATCGAGGTCGCAAATCATCGGGATCACGACACCCGCCTGTTCGACCAAAGGTTCCGGCAGCGCCCAATAACCGCTGGCGATGGCGATCAGCGCCATTTCGACCTGCCCCAAGCCACTGCCGCCCAGCGCATCGGTAGCCATCACGCCAGTCAGGCCCATGCCCACGATCTGGTCCCAGCGCCCCTCGTCGACGGCGGATCCGCTTTCGAGCAATTGCCGAAGATGTGCGCCGGTGCAGGTTTCACGGAACAGCGCATCGACCGTCTCGGCGAGCATTTCCTGTTCGTCGGTAAGGCGAAAATCCATGATCAGGCTCTCGGCATGCCGAGCATTCGCTCGGCGACGATGTTGCGCTGAATTTCGTTCGCCCCAGCATAGATCGGCCCGGCGAGCGAAAAGACATAGCCGTCGAGCCAGTCGTCGAGATCGGCCGAACCGTCGGGCGCATCCGCCGCCAGTTCTGCCTCAGCGCCCAACATCGACAGCGCGGTCTTGTGGAGATCCAGGTCGAGTTCCGACCAAAAGATCTTGTTGGTGCTCGTTTCCGGCCCGATCGCACCGCCCGCCATCAACCGGCTCGCTGTCGCGTAGATCGACAGCGCATAAGCGTCGGCGTCCATCCATGCCTGCATGACCGCCGTCGCGACCGACGGATCGACCTGATCCGCACGGCGGCGGTACAGGTCGACCAGCTTGGCCGCCGCGACCTGAAACCGGGCGGGACTGCGCAGCATCAATCCGCGTTCGAAGCCCGCTGTCGACATGCATACTGCCCAGCCCTGGCCCTCGTCGCCCAGCCGGTTGGCGGCTGGCACGCGCACCTGGTCGAGGAAGATTTCGGCGAAGACCGGTTTGCCGTCCAAGCGCTTGATCGGTTGCACCGTCACGCCCGGCGCATTCAACGGGAACAGAATCAGCGACAGGCCCTTGTGCCGCTCGCTTCCCGGCGCACGGAACAGGCCGAACGCCCAGTCGGCAAGGACGCCGCGCGACGACCAGATCTTGTGTCCGGACAGGACGTATTCGTCACCGTCGCGCGTGACTGTTGCGCGCACGCCGGCCAAGTCGCTGCCCGCGGTCGGCTCGGACCACGCCTGCGCCCATATCTCGTCACCCGCCGCCATCGGAGGCAGAAAGCGCGCCTTCTGCTCCGGCGTGCCATATTCGATGAGGGTCGGTCCGAGCAGGAAAATGCCGTTTTGGTTGACGCGCAGTGGCGCGCCGGCGCGGTAATATTCCTCTTCGAAGATCAGCCAGCGGATCAGGTCCAGCCCGCGACCGCCATATTCGACGGGCCAGGTGACCATGCCCCAATTGCCGCTCGCCAATGTACGCTCCCACTCGCGGTGGGCCTCGAACCCCTCGCGTGTAGAGTCGAAATCCGGAAGCGGTTCGGCAGGAACATGAGCCTCAAGCCATGCGCGTACCTCGGCGCGGAAAGCTTGTTCGGCAGGGGAACAGGCGAGATCCATCAGTATTTCGCCGTCTTGCCGGTTTCGACAAAGGCATCTCGCGCCTTCTGGCTGTCCTCGTGCATGTACATTTCGAGGGTGAAGCCCTGCTCGAAGCGATAGCCGCGATCGACATCGCGCGGCTCGAGGCCGTTGAGTGCCTCCTTGGCGAGGACGAGCGCCTTGCGCGATTTGGACGCAATGATGCCGGCGAATGCTCGCGCTTCTTCCAGCAGCGTATCGGCGGGTACGACTTTCTCGACTGCACCCAGGCGATACGCCTCTTCAGCGGGAATATTGCCGCCGGTAAAGAACGCGGCACGCACTTTGTGCAGCGGCAACATGCGCGACAAGTGCGAAGCGCCGCCCATCGCTCCGCGGTCGATTTCGGGCAGCGAGAAATAGGCGTCGTCCGCCGCGATGATCGTATCGCTCGCTCCGCAGATGCCGATGCCGCCGCCGATCACGAACTTGTGGACCGCCGTCACCACCGGCACTTCGCAATCGCGCACGGCCTTGAACGTCAGGAAATTGCCGCGGTTGAGTGCCGTGATCCGCTCGGGATGCGCCTGCATTTCCTTTATATCGACACCGCCGCAAAAGCCGCGTCCTTCGGCCCGGATGAGCACGACATGGACATCGGGATTGCTGCCGGCCGCATGAATGATGCCGGGCAGGCTGTTCCAGGTTTCGCTGTCGAATGCATTCACCGGCGGATGACCGAAAACGATCTCGGCGATGCGGTCGCGGATCTCGGTGCGGATGGGCATCAGGCGACCTTCCTGCGGGGCCGGACTTCCGGAACGAGTGCGGCGATGCGCGCGCGGGCCTCCTGCTCAATATCGGCGAGGAGCGCCGCGACGGTGGGCAAGGTTTCGAGCCGCCCGGCCACTTCCCCCGTTGCCATCAGGCCGCCCTCGGCATCACCACCCACAACCGCCCGCTGGATCAGATGCGGCGCCGCCGCTGCGCGTATCGCTTGCGAAAGGCTCAGCCCGCCATGCGTGCGCAGGCCTTGCGCCATCCGCAGCAATTCAGCCCAGGAAGCGCCTGTTTCACGCTTCGTCGCCAGCCCCGCCCGCGCCGCACTCCACAGCGAACCAATCGCCCCCGCGTTACCGAAACGCGCAAAAGCCGCGTTGCGGATCATGCGTTGCGGCAAGCCGTCGATGTTGCTCGTGACGACGATATCGTCGGTACCAGCCGACACGTAACGCTGTTTGACCGCAGCAGGGACCGGGCTGTCCGCGGTCATCAGGAACCGCGTGCCCATCGCGATGCCCGCCGCGCCATAGGCAAGCGCCGCTGCAAGCCCGCGGCCATCGGCAAAACCTCCAGCCGCCACGACCGGAATATCCACGGCATCGAGGACTTGTGGCAGCAGTATGGTCGAGGCGACCGAGCCAGTGTGTCCGCCGCCTTCTCCGCCCTGCACTACGACCATATCGACGCCTAGTTGCGCCATCTTCTTTGCATGCTTCACGGCACCGACAGTCGGCACGCAGAGGATGCCGGTATCACGAAAACGGCCAATCATGCGCGCATCGGGGCCACGCCCGAAACTCACCGCGCGCACCTGGTCACGGTTGGCGAGGATCACCTCGACGATCTCGTTCGCGCCGGGCTGAAACATGTGGAAGTTGACGCCGAACGGCTTCTTCGTGCGCGTACGCAGGTCCGCGATCTTCGCCGCTGCCTCCTGCGGCTTCATAACGGCCGCACCGAGGAAACCGAACCCGCCTGCCTCCGATGTCGCGGCAACGAGCTGCGGTTCGGCAATCCAGCCCATGGCCGTCTGGATCACCGGCAG
>DDFE01000050.1:0-1526 GCA_002336985.1 Sphingomonadales bacterium UBA1936 | reverse complement strand
GTGCGCTTGCCGCGCAGGTCCTCGACCTGGTGGATCGCCTGCTTGGTCAGCCACATGCCCAGCGATTGCTGCGCAGCAAGCTTCGCCGCCATCTCCGCAGTCGCTGCCTCTAGCTCGGCGCGCGGCACCACCTTGTTGACCATGCCGAAGCTATAGGCGCGCTCTGCGCTCATCCGCTCGCCGAGCAGCAGGAATTCCTTGGCGACGCGCGGCGGCAGTTCGAAACCGTGTGCGAAATATTCGACGCCCGGAATGCCCATCATCTTGCTGACGGGATCCTGGAAGAACGCGTCGTCCGATGCGACGATCAGGTCGCACACCCATGCCAGCATCAATCCGCCCGCGATGCACGCCCCCTGTACCATCGCGATCGTCGGCTTCGACATGTCGCGCCAGCGGCGGCACATGCCGAGATAGACCTCCTGCTCACGTGTATAAAGGAATTCGGCGCCGGGCTTGTCGACATGGTCAGGCACAAGGTGCGTGCGCGAGAAGCTGCGCGTTACATCGCGCCCGGGCGTACCGATGTCGTGCCCCGCCGAGAAGTGCTTGCCATTCCCCGCCAGCACGATCGCCTTGACCGCAGGATCATCCACTGCCCGCCGGAACGCGTCGTCAAGCGCATAGGTCATCTGGCTGTTCTGGGCGTTGTTGAACTGGACGCGGTTCATCGTCACCCAGGCGACGCCGTCGCGCACATCGTAAAGGACGGGCTCATCCGTCTCGTAGATGATCTCGGGCGTTTCCGCCGAGGTGCCTGTCATCGCTCGCCCCAATCCGGTCAGTGTCTCGATCTTTATACGCGTCCACGACGGCAACGATAGCTTTCCAAGCACGGCATCCTTGCCGGATAGGTATCGCAAACTGCTACGCGGCGCGCACGGCTGACGGATTGTCCTTCAAGAGCGTCGCGCGGATATTATGCGGGTCGAGACGCCGGATAATCGCCAGTGCGTCCTTCGTCGGCAGCGGCGTTTCAGGAAGGACCTGGTCAGTCCAGGCCAGATCGAAACCGGTGTTGGCGCGCACCTCGTCGATCGTGACGCCGGGATGCAGGGAGATCGGCCGGATCGTGTTGTGCGGGCCGCCGAAATCCATCACGCACAAGTTCGTGACGATCCGCCGCAGTTCCAGTCCCAATGGCTTGCGTCCGTCCATCCAGCGCGCCGGATTGTAGCCCGCCGAGCAGACATGATCGACTTCGCCCGAAACCATGCTGCGCGTCGTATGCTGCGGAATGAAATAGCTGTTCGGATGGCTGATACTGTTGCCCGGAAAACCGCGCGCACCCAGCAGCGCCGCTTTCGGCTTCGCATGATCGCCGATCACGCTTATGTTCGTCTGCCCGAAACGATCGATCTGGACGGGCGCGACCAGCGCGTGACGTCGGCCGCCCCACAGATTGTCGAAGGTGCGCGCATAAGGCGCCCAGCCTTCCACGACCGGCGAACCGCCACGTGGTCCAAGCGGTGCGGGTTCCTCGAGGAACATGTTCTCCGCGTCGGTGATCATCAAGCGCGGGTTGA
>DDFE01000112.1:23274-24323 GCA_002336985.1 Sphingomonadales bacterium UBA1936 | reverse complement strand
ACATGACCGCCGCTGCCGACGATATCCGCCTTGACGACCCGCATCGGTCCGGCCGCCACACGCGGCGCCGGCCAGCCCATACCATAGGGTCCGCCCGCCTCCAGCGCGTCGACCAGCGATGGCGTGACGCCCCCACAGGCCACGACCGCATCGAGCAGCAGCGACCGTTCGCCCGAAGCGCGGGTCACGTCGCTTTCCAGCCGCTCGTTGAGGAAATCGGAAAACGCCTCGACCTGGTCTTCGCCGACGGTCAGGCCCGCGGCCATCGCGTGCCCACCGCCCGCGACGAGCAGCCCCATGTCTTTCGCCGCCAGCACCGCCGCGCCAAGATCGACTCCCGCGATCGATCGCCCCGAACCCTTGCCGACGCCCGCATCGTCAAGCGCGATGACGATCGCCGGACGGCCGAGTTTTTCCTTCAGCCGCCCCGCGACGATGCCGATCACGCCCGGATGCCAGCCGCGCCCCGCGATCACCGCCACGGCATGGTTGCCCTTGCTGGCGGCAATCGCTTCCGCCTCGGCCTGCACGCCGGCCTCGATAACCCGGCGCGCTTCGTTCAGGGCGTCGAGTTCGGCGGCGATGTCGGCTGCCTCCTGCGGGTCTTCGGTCGTCAGCAGGCGGACGCCCAGGTCCGACTTGCCGACACGCCCGCCCGCGTTGATCCGCGGCCCCAGCGCAAAGCCCAGGTCAGAACACTGCGGCGCGCGCTTGAGCCGCGAGGCCGCCAGCAACGCCTCCAGCCCCACATTGCGGCCCGCCGCCATCACCTTCAGCCCCTGCGCAACGAACGCGCGGTTGAGCCCTTTCAGCGACGCGACGTCCGCAACGGTGCCGAGCGCCACCAGGTCGAGCAGTTTGATGAGCTTCGGCTCGGCACGGTCGGCGAAGAACCCTCGTCCCCGCAACTCGCGCAGCAACGCCGCACCCAGCAGGAATGCGACTCCCACCGCCGCAAGATGCCCGTGCGCCGCCCCTTCATCCTCGTCGAGCCGGTTGGGGTTCACCAGCGCATGCGCCAGCGGCAGTTCGCTCGCGCATTTGTGATG
>DDFE01000112.1:10466-23191 GCA_002336985.1 Sphingomonadales bacterium UBA1936 | reverse complement strand
CCGGATCAGCAGTGCCGCCGATGTCGCCCCGTCGACGTCGTAATCGCCGAACACCGTCACCGGCTCGCCGCGCTCGACCGCATCGGCCAGCCGCCCCGCCGCCACGTCCATGTCGCGAAAGATCGACGGGTCGGGCATGAACCCGCGCAGGGTCGGCGCACGATGCGCCTCGATGGCGTCCGGCGGGCATCCGCGCGCCAGCAGCAGCCCCGCGACCAGATCGTCCCCCGGTCCCGTTCCCCCGCGCCAGCGCCAAGCCTGGCCGGTAATCGATGCTGTAACGAAAAGGGGGTTCATCACCCCGTCAATGCGGCGGAAGGCTATCGGCCGCAACCCGCATTGCGGCGGGGAACGCAGGCCATGATTAGAAGACGAACTTGATCAGCCAGTCCAGCCCGATCGCGACGATCGCAAACCCTGCGACCAGGGCAATCGCCATCGGCGCGAGCGACTCATTGGGTGCAACCTTCCCCACGACCCCTACCCCTTTTTATCTTGCGGGAAGGATGTCTGCGACGAACCGATCCGTCAATCTTGCAGCGCACAACGCGACACAAGGTTGCGCCAAGGCGGGACGCTATCGCGTTCAGCGGCCCGTCGCGGCATTGGCAGGGTGCGGCTCGGGCGGTGCGGGCGTCACCGACAGGCCGTCGCGGTCGAGACGCATGTCGAGCCGCGTTCCGCCGACGTCCGAGCGCAAGGTGACACCCTGCCCGTTCTCGATCTGCAGTTCGGTGTCGTTGCCCAGCGGGACGTTGAGGTCGACCGGGATATCCATCGGCACATCCTCAGGCGCGGTCTCTACCGGCCTTGGCCGTGCACCCGGGATCGCGCCCGCCATGAAGTCGCGCCAGATCTGCGCGGGAACGGTTCCGCCGTTGACCCCTTTCAACGGCGTATTGTCGTCGTTGCCGACCCATACGCCGACGACCAGGTCGCCCGCGAAGCCGACGAACAGCGCGTCGCGATTGTCCTGGCTGGTGCCGGTCTTGCCATAGGCGTCGATCGCCAGATTGGCGCGTTGCCCTGTGCCGTTGGTCACCACCGAATGCAGCAGGTCGAGCAGCATGTCGTGCTGCGTGTTGCCGAACGTGCGCCGCATCGCGAGCAAGCGGTCGAGCATGCCCGGCTCCGGCTGTTCCACCGCGTGCGGGGACACCGGCCAGCGCCCCGCCGCGACCGAGGCATAGGCGGACGTCAGTTCGAGCAGGCTCACGCCCGACGACCCCAGCGCCAGCGTCGGATCGGCGGTCAGCGGGCTGCGGATACCCATGTCGCGCGCCGCCTTGATCACGGCATCGGGTCCGAGTTGCTTGTACAGCCGCACCGCCGCGACGTTGCTCGACCGTGCGAATGCCTGTCGCAGGGTGATTTCCCCGCGATAATGCTCGCTGCTGTTCTTGGGGCGATAGCTGCTGTCGAGGATCGGGCTGTCGTCGATCTTCGAATCGGGCGTCATCCCGGAACGTAGTGCCGCCAGGTAGACGAACAGCTTGAATGTCGATCCCGGCTGCCGCCGCGCCTGCGTCGCACGGTTGAACGGCGAGGTTTCGTAGCTGCGCCCGCCGATCATCGCGACGACATCGCCATTGGTCCGCATCGCGACCAGCGCGACCTGCGCCTTGCCGAGCGCCGCGCGGCCCACCGCGGCCCGCGCCAGCTTCTGCAGCCGCGCGTCGAGCGTCGTCGTGACCGTGGCGTCGCCATAAGCATCCTCGGCCTTGGCACGTGCCTGCGGCAGGGCCCAGTCGGCGAAATAGGTGCCATTGGGCAGCGTCGAACGGTTGTAGAGATCGAGAGTCGCCGGTTCCGTCGCAGCGGCGCGTGCGGGGGTGATCGCCCCGGTTTCCGCCATCGCCGCCAGCACCAGCCGCGACCGTGCCTGTGCCCGTTCCAAATTGCGTGACGGGGCGAGTGCGGATGGCGCCTTGACCAGCCCCGCGAGCATCGCCGCNNTACACATTGTCCCCGAAATACGCGTTCGACAGGTAGCGCTCGAGGATCTCGTCCTTGGTCAGCCACGCCTCCAGCCAGAACGCGATCAGCATCTCGCGCGCTTTGCGCGACAGGTTCCGGTCGGCAGTCAGGAAGGTCATCTTCGCGAACTGCTGCGTAATGGTGCTGCCGCCCTGCGTCCCGCCCCGGCGCCACACGTTGTTCCACGCTGCGCGTCCGATGCCCCAGGGGTCGACGCCCCAATGGCTGTAGAACCGCCGGTCCTCGATCGCGATGAAGGCCTGCGCGACATGTTTTGGCAGCTTCGCCATTTTCACCGGCTGGTCGACGACCGCTCCGGTCCGGGCGATCGGCTGTCCGTCGGCGGCAAGCAATGTGACGCTGGGCGGCGCCATCGGCTGCAGCGACTTCGACAGCGGCGCCGTGAACGCGAGCCAGGCGAACAGGACGATGAACAGCAGGAAAAATACCTGCAGCCCGCGCTTCACCCACCGCCAGCGGACTCTCCAACGGCCGGGTTGCTGCGGCTGCGGTTCTGACGGCGGCGGACCTGCCCCCTGCCCCGGCACCCAATGCCAGCTGCCACCAGCTGTCGAATCCGGCCGCCCCGGCGCCTGCGCGGGAAAGGGATCGATCGTGTCCACGCGGTCGGTCATTCTTCGCACTGTATTATATAACTATGACACGGATAGCGAGAGAGTTTTCAGCGGAGTTCTAGAGACTCCCTCCCTCCCCCTTGTGGGGAGGGCCGGGGTGGGGGCGCGCCGCGTCTGCGGCGCAAGAAACTCTATACTGTTCTCACTCGGAGCAGGAATTTTTCAGCCGCAGACGCGGCTGGCCCCCACCCCTAGCCCCTCCCCACAAGGGGGAGGGGAAGAGAGATCAACTCGTCACGGAACCTTCGCGAAAGGGAAACGCCGCTGCCACATCCCGCCGGTAGCGCGCCGCCGACTCAAGTCGAGCCAAATCCAAGGGGACCATCATCATGTCGCGTCGTTCTGCGCTTCGCTGCACCGTTTGTGCTGCCGTTCTTGCCGCTGCCAGCCTGGCCGCCCCGGCCCTGGCCGAAGACGCGCCCGCTCCAGCGCCCGTCGCCGACAGCGACAGCGACGTCGGTTCGATCATCGTCACCGCCAAGCAGACCCGCTCGGCAACCGCGATCCCCGCCAGCGAGATCCAGAAGATCCTGCCGGGCGTTTCGCCGCTGAAGGCGATCCAGACCCTGCCCGGCGTGCTCTACATCACGGCCGACCCTTGGGGTTACAACGAACAGAATGCGCAGATCTTCATCCACGGCTTCGCGTTCAACCAGCTGGGCTACACGATGGACGGCATCCCGCTGGGCGACCAGAGCTATGGCAATTACAACGGCCTGTCGCCGCAGCGTGCCGTGATCTCGGAAAACGTCGGCCGCGTCGTCGTGACGACCGGCGCGGGCGACCTCGCGACGCCGTCGAACAGCAACCTGGGCGGTACGGTCGAAACCTTTTCGTCCGATCCGAAGGCGACGCTGGGCGTCGACGTCGCCCAGACCTTCGGCAGCTACGACACGACGCGTTCCTATGTCCGCCTGGACTCGGGCAAGTTCGGCGACAGCGCCGCTTATATCTCGGCCGTGCGCCAGAGCGCCCGCGCCTGGGACTTCAACGGTTATCAGGGCGGCTGGCAGGCGAATGCGAAGTTCGTCAACGACAGCGATATCGGCAAGCTGACGCTGTATTTCGACTATAACGACATGACCCAGCCGAATGAGGACGCGACGGTGTTCTTCGTCCCTTCGGCCGGCGGCACCGCGACCGCGGCGCAGCTGTATACGCCGTACACAAAGCCCTTCGCCTATCCGAACTTCTCGACCTATCGCTCGACCTACCTGAACGCGTTCGGCAACACGCCGGCGGCCGAGGGCAGCAACTACCGCAACTATTATTCGGATGCGCAGCGGACCGACTATCTCGGCTACATCCGCTTCGACGCGAACATCCGCGACAACATCAAATGGGAAAATACCGGCTATTTCCATCATAACGATGGCGCAGGCGTCGTCGCGGGGCCGCTCGGCCAGTCGATCACCGTCGCGCAGGCGTATCTGGACCCCGCCTATGCGACGCTGCCAACCAACTGCCGCTTCGCCGGTAACGCCAATGGCGTCCGCCCGGCGGCATGTACGGGGCTGACCGACGCGCAGGCGGCGGCAGCGGGCGCGGCACTGGTCGCGGCGACCGGCGGATCGGGCCTCATCACCCGCACGACCGAATATCGCATCGACCGCTGGGGCATCACATCGCAGTTCGACATCGACCTCGGCGCGCACCGCATCCAGTTCGGCGGCTGGTTCGAGCGCAACAGCACGACCCAGTGGCGCCGCTGGTACGCCGTCGACGTCAACCGGCCGGACCTGAGCACCCCCTATATCCGCCCGCTGAGCGCCGCCCAGCCCCTGTTCACCCAATATCAGGGAGAGGCCAAGATCGAGCAGCTGCAGCTGCACATCCAGGACACCTGGACACCGTTCGACCGCCTCAGCATCCAGGCCGGTTTCAAGACCAGCGCGCAATGGGCGACCGGCACCTTCCCGATCCAGCCGCGCGTCGGTTCGCTGTCGGGCACGACCGCGCTGCCGCAGGGCGCGATCAACACGAAGGAATGGTTCCTGCCCGCTGTCGGCGCGAGCTATGACTTCAACGGTACCGAAACCGCCTATTTCAACGTCCAGAAGAACCTGCGTCAGTACCAGGCATATCTCGCTGGTGGCGGCGGCCCCTGGTTCACGGGCAGCCAGGCGGCGTTCGATTTGTTCGCGACGCAGGGCAAGCCGGAAACGAGCTGGACCTATGAAGCGGGCCTGCGCACCAACCGGTCGTTCGACGGGTTCCTCTCGGGCTTCTCGGGCCAGATCAACTATTACCATGTCGATTTCAGCGATCGCCTGCTCGCGATCTCGACCAATCCGGGCGGCATCGCCGGCGGTGGCATCACCGGGGGCGCCGCGATCCTGGTGAACGTGGGCGACGTCACCACGGACGGTATCGACGCCGCTTTCACCTGGCGGTTCGGCCGGGCCTTCACGCTCTACAACGCGCTGTCGTACAACCTGTCGAAGTACAAGAACGACTATACGTCGACCGCATCGGGCATCGGCGCGTCGTCGCCGACCTGCATCGGCGGCTTCATCGTCACGGGCGGCATCGTGCCGACCTGCGGCAAGCAGCTGCCGGGCACCGCGAAGTGGATGAACAAGACGGTCGCGACGCTCAGCCTCGGTATGTTCGAGGCGCAGTTGACCGGCGATTATGTCGGCCCGCGCTTCGCGACCTTCACCAACGACACCAGCGTCGGATCGTACTTCCTGACCTCCGCACGACTGGCGGTGGCGCTCCCGACCGACGTGACCGGCGTGCGCAAGGCGGAACTCAGCCTGAACGTCACCAACCTGGGCGATATCCAGGGCGTGTCGAGCCTGTCCATCGGATCGGCAACGAACGGCTATTCGGCCTATCCGATCGCGCCGCGCCAGTTCTTCGTGACGCTCGCCGCGGGGTTCTGATCCGCACCTGAAACACCCGGCTCCGCCAGTGCGCGGGGCCGGGTAATCGGCACCCGTTGACCGGGCACGCGCCTTCATCGATAGTCGCGCCATCGGGCTTATGCGGACGCCCGGTCAGACGGCATCCGTCCAAGTCCGCTCCATTCGCCGCGCCTGCGGCAGAGGAGCGTTTATGGATGTTACGACCGGCAACGGCCGTCCCCCCTTCATCAGTCTTTCCGCACTTTTCCTGAAGTTCCTGCGGTTCGGGTTCCTCGCTTTCGGCGGACCGGTCGCCCAGATCGCCATGCTGCGGCAGGCGCTGGTCGAGGAAGAACGCTGGATCGACCGCGCCCGGTTCAACCGCCTGCTCGCAATCCTTCAGGTGCTGCCGGGGCCGGAGGCGCATGAACTGTGCGTCCATTTCGGCATCATCGCGCGAGGACGCATCGGCGGCCTTCTCGCGGGACTGGGGTTCATGCTGCCCGGGCTGTTGCTCATGCTGCTCGCCGGCTGGATCTACGTCACATGGATCGCCGGTCACATAATCTGGAACGGGCCGCTGCTCGGTATTCAGATCGCGGTGCTGGCTATCATCCTGCGCGCCGTGTTCCGCATCGGCGAGCATATATTGGCAGACCGCCTGACCTGGGCGATCGCGCTGGGCAGCGCGCTGGTCACCCTGGCCGACACCCCATTCTGGCTGCCGCTGCTTGCCGGCGGCGCGATCTATGCACTGTCGCACCGGCCGGTCGCGGCGGTTGCCGCTGCAGCGCTCACTCTCGTTGCTGCCGCATGGTTCCGGTTCGCGCCGGACGCCGGGACCGTATTGGCGATCACGCGCGAACCTTCGACCATTGCCGCGCTGTTCATCGCGGGCCTGAAGGGCGGTCTGCTGACATTCGGGGGTGCCTATACCGCCATTCCCTATGTTCGCGCCGACACGGTCGGCCGCGGATGGCTGAGCGACGCGACCTTTCTCGACGGCATCGCGCTTGCGGGCGTGCTGCCCGCGCCACTGGTGATCTTCGCGACGTTCGTCGGTTATGTGGCGGGCGGCCTGACCGGCGCGCTGGCGATCACGGCGGGCATGTTCCTGCCCGCCTTCGCCTTCTCGCTGATCTTCTACGAACGGCTGGAGGTCCTTATCGAACATCCCGCACTGCACCGCGTACTCGAAGGGGTCGCGGCAGCCGTCGTCGGCATCATCGGCGCGACGTTCCTCCAGCTGGGCAGCGCAGCCTGGCCACGGCTTTCCTCACCGTTGCTGGCGGTAATCCTGTTCGGCATCGCCCTCGCCGCCGCATGGCGTCTCAAGGGCGCGTGGGTCACGCCCGCCATCCTCGCATCAGGCGCGCTCGCGGGGACAGCCTTGCCGCTCTGAACCCGAAAACGCTGTCCTACACGAAAGCCTCACGCCATCATGGCCGCGGATCGATCCGGTCCGCGGCTCTTTGACAGCGATCGCCCTTTTTCAAGGAACGCTCGCAACCATGAAGATGTGCAACATGCGTGAGGTTCGTGACTTTAGCGAACCCCGATCAAGCGATATCAATTACTTGGCCGAAAATCACCCGCGCCATACCCGACAGACATAGCGCGTTTTGGTGTGACCCAAGTGTGAACTTATCGCGTTTCTAAGCGATCCGGTGTTCGCCCCGCACCCAGCGGATCGTGCCCGACGATGCGCGCATGACGACGCTTTCGGTCGTCATCTTGCCGCCCGCACGGCGCTTGACGCCCGCCAGCAGCGATCCGTCGGTGACGCCGGTCGCGGCGAAGATGCAGTCGCCCTTGGCCAGGTCTTCCAGGTCGTAGATCCGGTCGAGATCCTCGATGCCCCATTTGCGCGCACGGCTGCGCTCGTCGTCGTTGCGGAACAGCAGGCGGCCCTGGAACTGCCCGCCGACGCAACGCAGCGCCGCGCAGGCCAGCACGCCTTCGGGAGCGCCGCCCGATCCCATGTAGATATCGATCGTCGTTTCCGGATCGGTCGTCGCGATCACGCCCGCCACGTCGCCATCGCCGATCAGCATCACGCCGCAACCGATTGCGCGCAGCTCCGCGATCAGCTTTTCGTGACGCGGCCGGTCGAGAACGCAGGCGATGATCTCGTGCGGCTTTACGCCCTTTGCGGCCGCGACTGCCTCGATGTTCTCGCGAGTCGACTTCGCCAGGCTGATCACGCCCTTGGGGTAGCCGGGACCGACAGCGATCTTGTCCATGTAGACGTCGGGCGCGTTGAGCAGGTTGCCTGCCTCTGCTGCGGCCAGCACGGCCAGCGCATTCGGGCCGGCTTTCGCGGTGATAGTGGTACCTTCCAGCGGATCGAGCGCGATGTCGATCTTCGGTCCCTTGCCCGGTGCCGAACCGACCTTCTCACCGATGAACAGCATCGGCGCCTCGTCGCGTTCGCCCTCGCCGATCACGACGGTACCGTCCATGTACAAGCTGTTGAGCGCGTCGCGCATCGCTTCGACGGCGGCGGCATCGGCCGCCTTCTCGTCGCCGCGCCCGATCAGCGTCGATGCGGCGATCGCCGCTTTCTCGGTCACACGGACCATTTCGAGCACGAGCACGCGGTCGAGGACGTCGCTTGGTGCGATCTTGGCGTCGGTCACGATTTGGGGCATCCTTTGGTTGTCAGTTGGGCAGGCCGATAGGGGGCGCATGTGACATTGTCGAGAAGCGCGATCGCCCTCGCGGCACTGCTGGGCGCAGCGCCTGTGCACGCCGACATAGCGATCGAGCGTTATCGGAGCGTTACCAGTGTCGAGCCGCACTGCGGCAAGCCGTCGGACAGCCGCGAAATCCTGGTGTGCGGCGCGCGGCGTGCAGACCGGTGGCGCGTGCCTTACGTCGGCTACGACGCGGGCGATCCGCGCGGAGAAAGCGTGTCGGACGAACGTAACCGGCTGGCGAGTGAGCCGAAGCTCAAATGCGGTCAGACCGCATTCGCGACCGGATGCGGCATGGTCGGCGTCAGCGTCGGCACCAACTTCACCGCCGGCAGCCTTCGCCTTCGCCCCCTCGCGCCCTAGACGGCGAGGATCGGCATCCACATCGGCTTGGCGGTCAGGCTCGGGCTGCCTTCCAGCCGTTCGAGCGCGGCCTGTACCGAACGCGCGGGGCCATCATGCGTCGTCATCGCGACGAACACACTGCCGTCGTCCGCTTCACCAAGCTGGATCATGCTCTCGATCGACACGCCGCCGTCGCGCATCGCAGCCGTGAGTTCGGCGAGAACGCCTGGCTTGTCCGCCACGGTGAAGCGCAGATAGGCCCGCTCACGCCGCTCTCCCGCATCGGCTAGCGTTGCATTGGCCAGTGCCGACACCGGCATCGCAAACGCCGGTCCCACTTCGCCGCGCGCGATATCGATCAGGTCGGCGACGACCGCGCTGGCCGTCGGCCCCTCGCCCGCACCGCGCCCCTGGAACAGCAGCCGGCCGACGTAATTTCCCTCGGCAACCACTGCGTTCATCGGGCCGAGTACATGCGCCAACGGGTGCGACAGCGGCACGAGGCAGGCACTGACGCGCTGGAACGAGCCGTGGCTCCCGGCTTCGGCAAGCCCAACGAGGCGGATACAGTAACCGAGCGCTCGTGCCTGCGCGATATCGCCGCTCGACACATGGCGGATACCGCTGACCGCGATCCCGCCGAAATCGATCCGCGTCCCGAAGGCCAGGCTCGCCAGGATCGACAGCTTATGCGCCGCATCGATGCCGTCGATGTCGAACGTGGGGTCCGCCTCGGCAAAGCCCATCGCCTGCGCATCGGCCAGCACATGGGCGAAGTCGGACCCTTCCGCCTCCATTCGCGACAGGATGTAATTGCAGGTGCCATTGAGGATGCCATAGACTTGGCTGAGCGCATTCGCCGCCGTGCCTTCGCGCAGCCCCTTGATGACGGGAATGCCGCCCGCGACGGCCGCCTCATATTTGAATGCGGTCCCGGCCCGTTCCGCCGCCTCCGCCAGTTCGAGACCGTGATGGGCGATCATCGCCTTGTTCGCAGTGACGAATGCCTTGCCCGCCGCCATGGAACGCTTTGCCAGGACCAGCGCCGGGCCGTCGCTGCCGCCGATGAGTTCGACGACGACATCCACATCCGCCCGGTCGGCGAGTGCTGCGGTATCGTCGACCCAGTCGAACCGCGACAGGTCGACGCCGCGATCGCGGCTGCGGTCACGGGCATTGACTGCGATGACCTCGATCGGCCGCCCGGCGCGGCGTGCGATGAGTTCGCGATTCGCCTCGAGCAGTTTCACGACGCCGCCGCCGACTGTGCCCAGCCCGGCCAGTGCAATTTTCAAAGGTACAGACATGATTTCCCGATTCCCCGTCGCGGCCGCTGTTGCGGGCGCGGGCGGTTAGAGCAAGCCGATTTCTTTCAGCCGTTGCTGCAGATAGCCATCCGCCGTGATCGGTTGCGGATAACGATCCGGCTGTTCGGCCGAGATACAGCCCGGCAGGGTCTTGATCTCGAAATCGCTGGCGAGGTGCAGGAAGAACGGCATCGAATAGCGCGAGAAACCGCGACGTTCGGGCGGCGGATTGATCACGCGATGTGTCGTCGACGGCAGGACGTGGTTGGTCAGCCGCTGCAGCATGTCGCCGACATTCACGACCAGCGCGCCCGGCGGCGGGTCGACCGAAAGCCAGTTGCCGTCGCGGTCGAGCAGCTGCAGCCCAGCCTCTTCGGCGCCGAGCAACAGCGTGATCAGGTTGATGTCCTCATGCGCACCCGCCCGAATGCCGGGCGCCTCGGCGGACACGGGCGGATAGTGCAAGAGGCGCAGCACGCTGTTGCCATCGTGCACCGGCCCCACGAACCAGTCACGGTCGAGGCCGAGATACAGCGCAATCGCCGAAAGCAGCTTCGCGCCGACACGATCGAACTCGGCGAAGAGTTCGGAAAAGATCGCACGAAACTCGGCCGGTTTTTCCGGCCAGACGTTCGGCGGCATGTGATCGGAATAGGGGTGCCCGGGCGGCAGGTCGCGGCCGATATGCCAGAATTCCTTGAGGTCGTTCTCGGTCGCGCCCTTCGCGATCTCGATCCCGAACGGAATATAGCCGCGTGCGCCGCCCTTCGATGCGCGATACGCCATCTTTTCTTCGAGCGGCAACGCGAAGAACGTGGTGGTCGCGGCCCAGGCGCGCGCGATCAGCCCGGCATCGATGCCGTGATCGGCGATGATCGCAAAGCCGAAACGCTGGAAGGAACCGCCGAAATCGGCGGCGAAGGCGGACGGATCGGCGACTTGGCGCGCGAGCGAAAGCGGGGGAACGGAAACGGTCATACCCGGCTTGTAACGCCCTGCCGCGGCCAAGGGAACCAGTGCGACATCTCGCGCGCTACGCCATGCGAAGGAGAGCAGTCATGGCCAATCGCGACGTCAGCGAACCCTATACCGAAATGAATGATGCGGGCCCGCCGTCCAAAGGACATCATGCCGAGGACGAGCCGGATCGGGACGGATACGACGATTCCCAACGTGCGGAGATTGCCGAGGTGGAGGGCGAAGGCCCGACTGACGGCATCGTCATGACCGATCTGGAACCCGATCTGGGCGAAGACCTGGAAGAGGAATGATGCTGGGCATCGCCCCGGCCGGAACCGGGGCGATGCGATGTTTCAACCGCCCTTGTTGGCGAGGCTTTCCATGACCTGCTTATGCAGCCAGATGTTCATCGTGGCGCTATCATTGGTGTCGCCGGTGTAGCCCAGTTCCTTGGCCAGCGTGATGCGGTTGTCGAGACTGGAATCGAGGTTCAGCAGCTTCATCAGGTCGACGATCGACGTCTTGTAGTTCGACGGCTGTCCTTTGTCGGCAGCGATCGATGCCAGACGCGCGTCGATTTCCTCAGGCGTTGCACGAACCGGCGCGGGCGGCGGAGGTGTCGGCGCGATCACGACAGGCGCGGGCGCAGCGTCTGGCGTTGCGGCTTCGGCCTTTCCAAAAATGGCATCCTTGATGGCGCCGAAAATGCTCATGTTACTCTCCTTGCTCCGCTGTACGAGTCGTGAGGTTAGGCCGAAAGCATGACGGAAGCGAGACGTTATGCTGGCTTCACGGCATCAGGATGGGCGGCAGCGAAAGCAGGCAGGGCGGTTAGCGCCTCATCAATCCGCACCAGCGTCGGATATGGCGCGAGATCGGTATTGAAACGCCGCGCATTGTACATCTGCGGCGCCAAGCTGATATCGGCGAGACCAGGCGTCTCGCCCGACAGGTAGGTTCCGCAATCCGCTGCCATCGCTTCCAGTGCGCCGAACCCTTCCTGCACCCAATGGCGATACCAGTCGTCTCGCGCCGATTCAGGCACGTCGAGTTGGCCGCCCAGGTATTTCAGGATCCGCAGGTTGTTCAGCGGGTGGATATCGCAGGCGACAACCAGCGCCATCGCAAGCACCTTCGAACGGGCGGCCGGGTCTTTTGGCACGAAGGGCATCGTCTCGACCTTGGCATCGAGATAATCGCAAATGGCCAGGCTCTGCGTCAGTTGCAGGCCGTCGATCTCCAGCATCGGCACGAACCCTTGCGGATTCTTGTCGAGATATTCGGGCGCCCGGTGTGCTCCGTTGGTCAGGCTGATGTCGACCGGCCGATAGGCGATGCCTTTCAGGTTCAGCGCAATCCGCACACGGTAACAGGCCGAAGAACGCCAAAAGTCGTAGAGGACAACGCTCATTTCAGCACCCTGCCAGCAACCGCATCAAGCTTGGCCAGCAAAGCCGGATCGCGCGCATCAGGCGCGGTAATCAGCGCAAAGTCGAGATTGGTGTCGATGGGCGACGCCTCGCGCGTCACCGGCAATGCCTTGGCCAGATTGAGCACTAGATCGCGCGCGGTCTTCGCATTGCTCTGAAGCCGCGCAACCACCGTCGCCACGTCCACATGCGCTTCGCCCTCGCGCCAGCAGTCGTAATCGGTGACCATCGCCACCAGCGCGTAGGGAAGTTCAGCTTCGCGAGCCAGTTTTGCCTCCGGCATCGCGGTCATGCCGATCACATGTGCGCCCCATTGCCGGTAGAGATTCGATTCGGCGCGGGTCGAGAATTGCGGCCCTTCCATCGCGAGATAGGTCGCACCCTCAACCACTTCGGCACCCGCCGCGCGAGCGGCGGCGGCAGCCATGCCGGACAGGCGCGGACAGACCGGGTCGGCCATGGAAACATGCGCGACCATGCCGGTCGTATAGAAGCTCGACGGCCGCCCCTTGGTCCGGTCGATGAA
>DDFE01000112.1:9037-10460 GCA_002336985.1 Sphingomonadales bacterium UBA1936 | reverse complement strand
GGCGGTATCGGGTGCCCGCGGCCGTGACGCGGCAGGAAGACGAACTTCGTCCCCGCAATCGTGCCGGTCAGCAGCGCATCGGAAGGTTTTCCCCATGGCGAGGAAACCTCGATCCACTGCGGATCGTCGAGCGTGTCGATCGCATAGAGCCCCGAACCGCCGATAATCCCGATCGTCCAGTCACTCATGCGCAAGGGTCCTTATCGCTTTTGGCTTGTCCGTCGCGGCGGTCTATTGCACCCATGCCGCCATTCGCCAAGCCGGAGCCGACCAACGTGATTCGTCCTTTTCTTGCCGCTTCAGTGCTCGCGTTTTCAGCCGCGCCCGCCGGGGCCACATCTCCGATCACGGGACATTGGCTGACCGCCGGCAAGGATTCGGTCGTCGAGATTGCCGAATGCGGGCAGCGGCTGTGCGGCAAAGTCGCAAAGCTGGTGAACCCGAAACCGGGGAAGCCAACCGTCGACGCCAACAATCCCAATCCGCGGCTGCGCACACGCCCGATCGTGGGATTGGCGATCCTGTCCGATTTCGCAGATAACGGGTCCGAGTGGGACGGGACGATCTACGATCCGCGCTCAGGCAAATCGTACAAGTCGAAAGTCGCGCGCAATTCCGACGGGACGCTGAAGGTTCAGGGCTGCATCGCGTTCTTCTGCCAGACGCAGACTTGGACCGCTGCCAAATAACCTTCAGGCGGTCGCTGCGGACGCCACCTTGCCGTCGACCCAGATCAGCGGGCTGATCCGCTCGTGGTTTGCGATCGCGCGGACTTCGCCGATGAACAGCGTGTGCGTTCCGACATCGATCCGGTTCGCCGTTTCGCAAACCAGGCTGGCGGCTGCATCGGCCAGGATCGGCGGATAATCGTTCGACAGGCGCCAGTCGCCGTCCTGAAACCGGTCCATGCCGGACTTCGCGCCACTGAAGACCGGGATCAGATCCTGATGCCATTCGGCGAGCAGGTTGACACAGAACCACCCGTGTTCGCCAAGTATCGGGGTCATGCTGGCCGTGCGGTTGACCGCGACGACCAGCGTCGGCGGATCGGCAGTCACCGACATCACCGCCGTCGCCGCCATACCACCGCAATTATCGCCGCGTCCGGTCGTAACGAGCGCGACCGTAGTCGCGAGGCGTCGCATCGCCTGCCGGAAATCGTCACGCAGCGCTTGGTCGGTCATGCAGGCTCCACCAAAGTTTTCAGCGGCACACCTGCGTCGGCAAGTGCGGCGGGGTCCGCGCGGGTGCGGTTCACAACCAGCGCCTTGCCCTGCACATAGTCTTTGACAGCGTTGACACAATCAAGCGCGATCACGCAGCCGTCGCGCAAATAGATCACTGAAAAGCTACGCGCAGCCATGTCGCCGCGAACGATCGTCTGGTCGAAACCGATCGAGAGGCCGACGGTCTGCAGCTTGAG
>DDFE01000112.1:6768-9011 GCA_002336985.1 Sphingomonadales bacterium UBA1936 | reverse complement strand
TAGTCGCTATCGTGCAGCGCACAGTCGCCGAGCGCGTAGATGTCGGGGAGGCTCGTTCTGCAATGGGCATCGACGGCGACGCCATTGCCGCCTTTGGCACCCGCCGCCAGCAACGGTCCGACTGCGGGAATGATGCCGATACCGACGATCGCCATGTCGCACGGCACCACATCGTCATCGGCAAGACGGACACCGGTTACCCGCCCGCCCGCGCCCTCGATTGCCGCAACCGCAACGTTCAGCCGTACATCGACACCATGCGCACGATGATCCGCCTCATAGAAGCGTGACAGATCCTCACCCGCAACACGTGCCAGCACCCGGGGCAGTGCTTCCAGCAGGGTGACCTGCTTGCCGAGCTTGGTCAGCACCGCGGCTGCCTCGAGCCCGATATAGCCGCCACCGATCACCGCCACGCGCGTCGTCGTCGCCAGTTCGCGCATCATTTGGTCGACATCGGCGCGCGACCGCACCGAATGCACGCCGGCAAAATCATGGCCGTCGCAGTTCATTCGCCGGGCATGGCCACCGGCCGCCCAGATCAGTGCGCCATAACCGATCGTCAGCCCCTGCTCGGTAGAGACGCTATGCGCCGCCGGATCGACCGCAATTACGCGCTGCCTGGTCAGCATCTCGATGTTCCGTTCGCCCCAGAAGTCGGGCTGCCGGATCAATATGCGTTCGAAATCCTTGTCGCCCGCCAAATAGTCCTTGCTTAACGGCGGACGTTCGTAGGGGATTTCCGGTTCCTCGCCGACCATCGCGATCGTGCCGGTAAAGCCACGCTGGCGCAGCGCGATGGCGACTTGCGCGCCCCCGTGCCCCGCTCCCACGATCAAGATGTCGAAGCGATCGGCCACATCCCTACCCCTTATAATCGCTGGCTGGGGCGGCAGGATTCGAACCTGCGAATGGCGGCATCAAAAGCCGCTGCCTTACCACTTGGCGACGCCCCAGCATTGCGAGCCGCGGGCCTTAGCCAAGGCTACGCGTCCTTGCAAAGCCCCTAAAGGCGATGGACCCAGCCATGCGGGTCGGGAACGGTACCGCGCTGAATGCCGGTCAGGCGTTCCTTCAGGTGTTCCGCGAGTTGTCCTGGGCCACCCGCACCGATGGTGAAATTGCCCTGCGAACTACGCACCTCGCCGATGCTGGTAACGACCGCCGCGGTACCGCAGGCAAACGCCTCACGCAGCTTTCCGCTTTCGGCATCGGCCCGCCACTGGTCGATGGCATAGGGTTCCTCGCGCACGGTCATCCCTTCGTCGCGGGCCAACTTGATCAGCGAATCGCGGGTGATGCCGTCGAGGATCGTTCCCGACGCCGCCGGCGTCGCGAGCGATCCATCCTCGAACGCGAAAAACACGTTCATGCCGCCCAGTTCCTCGACGTAGCGCCGCTCGACGGCATCGAGGAAGACGACCTGGTCGCACCCCTTGCTGATCGCCTGCGCCTGCGCGGTCAGGCTCGCCGCATAGTTGCCGCCGCACTTGGCCGCGCCCGTGCCACCGGGCGACGCGCGAGTGTAATCGTCCGACACCCAGATCGAAATCGCGCGTGCGCCGCCTTTCCAGTACGCGCCCGACGGCGATGCGATCACGAGATAGAGATATTCGCTCGCCGGCTTCACACCCAGGAAGACCTCGCTCGCGAACATGAAGGGGCGCAGGTACAGCGATCCGCCCTCGCCCTGTGGGATCCAGTCGATATCCGTCTTCACCAGGTTGCGGACCGAAGCGATGAACAGCTCCTCGGGCAGTTCCGGCATCGCAAGCCGCTTCGCCGACAGGTTGAAACGCCGCGCATTCGCTTCCGGCCGGAACAGGGCTGTACCGCCCCCGGCAAGCGGATAAGCCTTCATTCCCTCGAAGATTTCCTGCGCATAATGCAGCACGGCGGTCGCCGGATCGATCATCAGGGGAACGCGTGCCGTAATCTTTGCATCGTGCCAGCCGCGATCGTCGGTCCAGCGGATCATCGCCATATGGTCGGTGAACAGCTTACCAAACCCGGGCTCCACCAAGCGGCTTGCCCGCTCATTGGCGTTTACCGGTGCGGCATTGGGTTCGAAGGCGAAATCCATCTGATCAGTCCCGATCTAAAGGTTGCAGCGGACTATCGGCGCTGGCAGAACAGGTCAACATGGCTGGCCCATTTTCAACGTCGGAATTGCCCCACCGGGCGTCCCCGCTATTCCTGCGCGAACCGGAAATCCGGCGGGGGATCGAGCTTCTCTATTTCGG
>DDFE01000112.1:1775-6671 GCA_002336985.1 Sphingomonadales bacterium UBA1936 | reverse complement strand
ACCGGCGCTGCACTGGAATCCGAGTTGTTCGAGTGCTTCCGCGAAGGCCTCTCCGCCGCATATGGCCGTGCGGGGCAGGACGCGGTCACCGGCTTCTGGCGCGTGCTGGAGGGATTGATCCCGGTCGAGGACCGCGCGCTCGCGCTCGAATTGAGCCGCAAGGGCTGAACGCAGCCATCTCGCATTCAGGCAGCGCGCCATAATCCGCTTCCGGCCACCGCCCGGAAGGAATTTCATGCGCATTTTTATCGCACTTTCCCTGGTGGCGCTTGTCGCCGCACCATTGTCTGCACAGGATATGTCACCGCCTCCGCCCGCTGACACGAATCCTCACGGGGGACGGTCGGCTTTCGGTGGCAATCAAAGAGGTCCGCTCTTCATCGCCCCTTCCGGCAAACCCTTTCGCGCGGCGCAGGGAGAACCCTATCCGATCGGTGCCTGGTTCGCGCAGGCCGACACGAACCACGACGGCAAGCTGACGATGGCCGAGATGCGCGACGACGCAACACGATTTTTCAGGGAACTCGACACCAATCACGACGGGGAAATCGATCCCGACGAAGTTCGCATCTATGAAACCGTCATCGCACCCGAAATCCAGACCGGCGGCGATTTCGGCGGCGGCATGGGCGGGTTTTCCGGTAGCCATCCCCACGGTCAAGGTGGCGGTCGCGGGGGCCATCGTGGTGGTGGCGGAGGTGCCGGCCCCAGCGGTGGCAACGGCGGCGATGGATCGGGAACGCGCAGTCCCCGCGGCGCCGAGATGCAACGCGGTGCCGGTCGTTATGGCCTGATCGACACGCCGGAGCCGGTGACGGCAGCCGACACCGACCTCGACCGCTCGGTCACTCTCAAGGAATTCCAGGCAAAGGCCGTCAGCGACTTTCAGGATCTGGACATTGCGCAGCGCGGTTACCTGACGCTGGACGACCTTCCAAAGCCGATGGCGGAAGTGCACCCCAACGCCGTAAAGAAGGGCCACAAAGGGCCGCGCCGTTAGCGGCGAGGCCCGTCAGGCTTCCCCGCGCGTCTCCACCAGCGCCGCAGCAATTGCATCCTTGGGCGACTTTCCACCCCACAGCACGAACTGGAACACGGGGTAGAAACGATCCACCTCGTCCACCGCGGCCTCGATCACCATTTCGGCCTGGTCGAGGCTCAGTCCTGCCTCTTCGCCGGAATCGACCAGCACGGCATGACGGAACAATATCGCCCCGCCGACCGACCACAGTTCGAAATGGCCAAGCCACAGCTGTTCATTGATCAGGCCCAGCGTCTCATAGACCGCGCCCATCTGATGATCGGGAACCTTGATGTCGGGGAACGCCATGAACTGAAGGACATTGTCGTCGTCGCGCCATACGCCGCGCAGTTCGTAGACCCCCCACGAGCCCTGCGCCGACGCGACGATTTCGTCCTCGCCGATGCGCTCATGTGTCCATCCGTGCGCCTCGAACCATGCTTCCAGCATGTCGATGGGCGCCGCCCGTTGGTTGTCGATGTCGATTTCAACCGTCCGCATTGTCATTCACGTGACTCGGCTTGGTTCATCATGCAAGCGCGAGCCACGCAAAACTGTGGATAAGCGCGGCTTACGCCTTCGGCGCTTTCGTCGCCTTGGCCGCCTCGAGCTTGTCGAGCCGGGCCTTGAGTGCATCGGCATCGTCGCGCGCAGCGGCGGCCATTGCCTTCACCGCTTCGAACTCGTCACGGCTGACGAAGTTCAGCCCGCCGATCCATTCCTTCAGCTTTTCCTTGAAGTTCGCTTCGGCCTCGCGGGTCATTCCTGCGAAGGTGCCGGCCGCGCCATTCACGAACTTGGCGAAGTCGTCGAAAATCCGGTTGTCGGTCTGCATGGTCGTTCCTTGAGATCAGCGTCTGAGATCAATCTGGGAACCGCCGCTGTCCATAACAAGTCCGTCAGCATCCGGGTTCAACTGGCGCAGCTCGAAATTGAGCGCTCCCGCCAGGCATAACCAGGCCAGATAGGGCAGCATCAGCAACGCGGCATTTTTGCGCACTCGCAAGAATGCGATCGTTGTTGCGACCGCGAATACGAACATGAAGGCCAGGATGACCAGCCCCCAGGTTATCTGGTGCAGCCCGAACACGACCGGCGACCATGCCAGATTGAACACGAACTGGACGACGAACAGCGCGACCGCATAGCCCCGGAACCGGGAACCGCGCGCGTTGAGCACGATCGCCAATGCCAGGCCCATCAGGACATAAAGGATCGTCCAGACAACCCCGAACGCCCATCCGGGCGGCTGGAACGATGGTTTTTCGAGCGCGGTGTACCACAGGTTGTCGGGACCAGCGTTTCCGATAGCCCCCGAAATGAACCCCAGAACGACACAGGCCGGGACCGTAATCAATGCGCGGCGCACCAGCGCCATCCGTATCTGCCCACTCGACGCCAGTTCGCTCATTCACGGCTCCTGCACTTTCGTGGTTAGAGCCATAACGATTGTTCCGGCACCGTGAAGGGGGAAGGCGCGCCGCCGCCTAAATGTCCGCTGCGATGGTCAGCGAATATCGCCGCGCACCGTTGGGTACGAAGAACCCGCTGCCGCCCACGTTCCAGCCGAAGGTGTTGGTGACATTCCCGACGGTCGCCCGGATCAGCACGGGATGGTTGTCGATCTTCATGCGATATCGTGCGCCGAGGTGGACGACGGCACGTTCCGGAATGACCAGGGTGTTGGCCGCGTTTGCGATACGATCGCTCGTCTGTTCGAATGTCGCGTCGAACGACAGCGGGTCGAACCAAGGCAGGCGATAGTCCATGCTGACGATCGTGTGCCGCACGAACGTGCCGATCGGCCGCTTGCCGATCACGCCCCGCGCCACTTCCTCTCCCGATATCTCGGCATCGAGCATCACGTTGCCGGCAACCAGGTTCAGGCCCGGCGCGATCTGGCCCGCGATCGAGAATTCGACACCGCGGTGACGCACCGTGCCAAGCTGGCGGAAACGATTGACCGTATCGAGGTTGAAATAGGGCTTCTCGATGTCGAACACGCCCAGCACGGCGGTCACGCCCTTCGAGATCGTCCAGCGGATGCCGGCATCCTTTTGTTCGGTGCGGATCGCGGGCGGTGCCTCGTTGAGGTTGATCGCATTGTTGGGCGCGACCGGGCTCTCCTCGAGGCCGCGCGTGTAGCCGCCATAGATTGCAAGCTTCGGCGTGACATAGATCGCCGCGGTCGCGTTGATCAGCCAGGGCGAATCCTTCGTTTCGGGCGGCGAAACGACGGGAGCGGGCTCCGTCACACGCTTGCGGTAATCGGTTTTCTGAATGCCGAAGCTGAGTTCGCCGACGTTATGCCAGCGGCCTTCATACGCCACACCGAACGTCGCCTGTGTTACGCGGTCGAGCGTCTTGGGGCCGTCGACCGTCACCGGTTCCGGCCGGATATCGATCGCGTCGCTGCGGCTGGCGCCCAGTTCGACGAGCGCGGCACCGCCGTAACGCCGGTCCTGCTGGCGGCCGCGCACGGCGGCGATCAGCGTATGGCGGCGCGGGCCTTCGGCAAAGCTGCGCGTCACGCGGAATTCGCCCGAGGTGGACGCGGCATAAAAGTTGCGTTCGCGCACGATGACACGTCGCCCGACGCGACCGGTCTGGTCGGTATCGAACAACAGGTCGGCGCCCGTGTTTTCAGTATCGAATTCCGACCGGAAAACGCCCAGCCGGATATCGAACCCCGCTACCGGTGCACGTGCGAGCAGGCCGTAGTTCAGCGCGACATAGGCGGACGTATTCCAGGGCTGGCCCAGATAGACGGTGTCCGGCCCCCGTTTCGGCAGGAACGCGCCGGACGTGAAAATCAGCGGTTGCTGTTCCTCGCTCGTCCCGCGGATCCGGCTGTAGAACGGCTTGACCTCGACGCCGGGTGCGGGCGCCCAGCGCAGCACGCCGCCGGCGGAGAAAAAGTCCGGCGTGCCGCCCCAGGGCTCGCGATTGCGATAAATGCCCGCGCCACCCGCGAAACCAAGCCGTTCGCCGTCGATCGGCACCTGAAAATCGGCCTCGGCCTGCCAGCCGGCATAATCGCCGTATTTCACGGCGGGGGACGCGACGAACGCCTTGCCCGGTTCACGCAGTGAATAATCGGCGATGCCGGTGGGGGCTGGGAACGGATAGCTCTGTGCCGACAGGCCGACGCGGATGGTCGAACCCTCCTGCGTACGCCCGGTCAGGCTCGACTGGCGGTCGAAATACAAGCCTTCGATACGCACATTGCCCGCATCGACCGGCGAGAATCCGCGCACGTCGAAATCGTTGTAAATGCCGATCTGCGTGTCGCCGACGCTCGTTCCGAAAGCGTCTTCGGCCGCCGTCACAGCATTGTCGTCGGTCCGTTGCGCCAGCGCCGGTTGCGCGGCGGCAAGCGCCAGCAGGGCGCAGGCGCCCGTTGTCTTGATCCCCATTTATGTCCCCTCCCATGGGACTTAGGGGCGTATTATCCCTCTAATACAGCTGGGCGCAACAATGTTTCGACGAACCTACGTTGCAGTCCGATGAGCCGCGATCAGGAATTCGACATTGCCCTCAGGCCCCGTGATCGGACTTTCGACGATGCCTTCGACCTTCCAACCCTGTCCTGCGAGCCAAGCACTAACCTCTTCGCACACTGCGGCATGCACGGCAGGGTCGCGAACGACGCCTCCCTTCCCCACCAGTTCACGCCCCGCTTCGAACTGCGGTTTGATCAGCGCCATCAACCGCGCATCGGGCTTGGCGAATGACATCGGCCGTTCGAGCACCTTGGCGAGGCCGATGAAACTTGCGTCGCAAACGATGAGGTCGACGGGCTCGGGAATATGAGCCTCCGTCAGGATGCGGGCACTGGTCTGTTCGTGCACTATGACGCGGTCGTCCTGTCGCAG
>DDFE01000112.1:0-1751 GCA_002336985.1 Sphingomonadales bacterium UBA1936 | reverse complement strand
CGTCCCAGCCGAAATGCACCAGTCCATGCGCCAGCTTCACGCCGCCGCGCGAAACCCAGGGGTGATCGCGGCCCTTGACCACCGGCACGGCATCGTCGGCCACTGCCTGACCCGCCTTGTCGACCCGCTTGTCGCCGACAAAGACATTCCCCGACAATATCAGTGCCTGCGCCCGCGTTCGGCTATCGGCGAGGCCGAGGTCTACGAGACGCTGGTCGATGCGCGTCTTAGCCATGCGGAACCTCTGCAAAGTTCACACATGGTTCACACCAAAAACTGCTGTGGGACGGCGCAAGTACTCCATGCTGCAAACGGTCAGCGCGACATCGACAAAATAGCATCGGAAAAGTCATCAGGGAACGGCCTCGCCCGCATTCCCCTACATGGCAAGGCCGTTGTTACGCCCGCGCTTCCTCCACCACACCGACACTGTTCACCCGAAGCGCCTTCAGTACGGCATCCACGATGGCATCTGCATTGAGGCCAGCTTCCTTGTACTGGAGCTCGGGCTTGTCGTGATCTTGGAACAGGTCGGGCAGGCGCAGGGTGCGCAGTTTCAGGCCCGCGTCGATCAGGCCTTCGTCGCTCGCCATCGTAAGCACATGCGCGCCGAAACCGCCGACGCTGTTTTCCTCGACCGTGATCGCGACCTCATGGGTGGTCAAAAGCTTGCGGATCAGGTCGGTATCGAGCGGTTTGGCGAAGCGGAGATCGGCGACGGTGGTCGACAGCCCCTTGGCGTCCAGCGCATCGGCGGCCTTCACTGCTTCCGCCAGTCGCGTGCCGAGCGAAAGGATCGCGACTTTCTTGCCTTGGCGGACGATGCGGCCNNGCGATCGGCCCGCTGTCGTGGCAAGCCGCGGTGTAGGTCATGTGGACCAGTTCGGCCTCGTCGGCGGCGGCCATCACGACGAAATTCGGCAGTGCCGACAGATAGGTTACGTCGAACGATCCGGCGTGTGTGCAGCCGTCCGCACCCACCAAGCCCGCACGGTCGATTGCAAAGCGGACCGGCAGGTTCTGGATGGCGACGTCGTGCACGACCTGGTCGTAGGCGCGCTGGAGGAAGGTCGAATAAATCGCGCAGAACGGGCGCATTCCTTGCGCGGCAAGCCCTGCGGCAAAGGTAACGGCATGCTGTTCGGCGATGCCCACGTCGAATGCGCGGTCGGGATGCGCCTTGGCGAATTTATCGACGCCGGTGCCCGAGGGCATCGCGGCGGTGATCGCAACGATGCGCGGATCGGAGTCGGCAAGCTTCGCCAGCGTTTCTCCGAACACATTCTGGTACTGCGGCGGCCCGGGCGGTGCCTTGTCCTGCGTGCCGGTGATTACGTCGAACTTTTGCACGCCGTGATATTTATCTGCGCTCGCCTCCGCAGGAGCGTAGCCTTTCCCCTTCTTGGTCACGACATGAACCAGGATCGGGCCGTGCTCGCTGTCGCGGACATTCTCGAGCACCGGGATCAGGTGATCGAGATTATGCCCGTCGATCGGCCCGACGTAATAGAAACCCAGTTCCTCGAACATCGTACCGCCGGTCACCATGCCGCGGGTGAATTCCTCGGCGCGCTCCGCGACATTGTGCGCACGGCGCGACAGGCGGCGGATCGCCTTTTTCGCGAAGGTGCGCAGCCCCAGATATTCGGACGATGACACCATTCGCGCGAGATAGGCCGACAGGCCACCCACCGGCGGCGCGATCGACATGTCGTTGTCGTTGAGGATGACCACCAGGCGATTGCCCGCCG
>DDFE01000266.1:10824-14249 GCA_002336985.1 Sphingomonadales bacterium UBA1936 | reverse complement strand
TCGAACATCGTCGGCCGCGAGACGACCAGGGACCCTTTCTGCGCCAATATGCCGAGCGCAACGCCGATGACCGGCCCGCCCGCATTGCCATAGCTGACGATCATGCCGCGCCGGGCGGTTGAATCGAGCGACGCTTCCCAGGTGGCCATGCCGATCCCGTCGAATGTCACCTGTACGCCGTTCCCGCCGGTCAATGCCCGGACGCGCGGTGCAACTGCCTCCTGTTTGTAGATGATGATCTCGTCGGCACCCGCCGCTCGTGCGGCATCCGCCTTCTCAGGCGTCGACACCGTACCGATCACCCTCGCGCCGACGTGCTTCAGCCACTGGACGAGCAGCAGGCCAACCCCTCCAGCTGCCGCATGGACGAGCACGTCCCAGCCCGGCTGGACCTTTGCGCAGCGCTCGACGAGGAACTCGGTCGTGCACCCTTTTAGCAATGCGGCAGCGGCAATCCGGTCATCGATATCGCCGGGCAGCTTGAACTGGCTGGCCGCGGACACGTTGCGCTCCGTTGCATAGGCGCCGATAGGACTGAAGCCGGCAACACGATCGCCCACCACGAAGTCCGCAACCCCCTCGCCGATCGCTTCGACGAAGCCCGCCGCTTCACCACCAAGGCCGCTCGGCAGCGCGAGCGGATAGATGCCGCGGCGGTGATAAGTGTCGATATAGTTTAGCCCAACAGCGGTCGCCCGCACGCGCAGCTCGCCTGGGCCGGGTTCGGGCAGGTCGATGTCTGTCCATTCGATGACTTCCGGCCCGCCCGTTCGTTCAAACCGTGCCACGCGCGCCATGAGTTCGCCTCCGCTAACCTGCCATCTTCAGGATATGTTTCCATTCACTATCCCGGACCGGCGCCACACTAAGCCGCGACTGACGAATGAGTTCCATCTCGGCAAGCGCAGGTTCGGCCTTGATCGCTGCGAGTGTCACCGGATTCTTGAGCTTTTCGACCGGGGCCACGTCGACCGCCGGGAAACGCTGCGCCGCATCCTTGGGGTCGAGATAATGTTCGCGGACGATCTCCACGATACCGACGATCTCCTTCCCCTCGTTGGAATGATAGAAGAACGCCTTGTCGCCCACCTTCATCGCGCGCAGGTTAATGGCGGCCGTGTGGTTGCGTACGCCGTCCCAGATCGTTCGACCGTCACGCACCATGTCGTCCCAGCTGTATTTGTGCGGTTCGGACTTCACTAACCAATATGCCATTATGCTTCCCCCTGCGCTACGTGGCGCGCGACGAACAGGCGCCCGCCCTCTGCCCAAAGAGCAGCGGAGATTGCAAGCATCCCGGCGATGGTGACCCCGGCATAGAGCGGGAATGTCGTGCCATCGAAACTCGCAGCGATGACCGCCCCGCCCAGCGCACCGAATACGGCAGCGATCGACCCCTGTATCGAACTCGCCGTCCCCGCGACGGGTCCCATGTGTTCCATCGCCATCGCGCCGAAATTCCCTGCGCAAAGCGAAAAACACGCCATCATCGCCGATTGCAGGACGATATAGCCGATCAGCGTCTCCATCCCGGAAAATGCCAAGGCGGCATGAATCGCGGCCAATGCGGTAAAGCCGAGGAGCGCGGCATGACCGATCATCCGCATGCCGTACCGCATCACGATACGGGCGTTGAGAAGGCTTGCCGCCATCATCGACCCGGCCATGATGCCAAAGCCATAAGGCAGCAGTTCGGGCCGATGAAAGGTTTCGGTGAAAATCAGCGTTACGGTCGTCAGGAATCCCTGGATCGCAACCGTCAGGCTGAGCATGCCGATGGTGTAGCCGACCGACTGGCGATCGGCGAACACGATGCGTGCGGCGTCCGCGATGCTCGGCAAGGAGATTGGCCGACGATATTCGGGATGCAGCGTTTCTGGGAGGCGGGCAAAAACCCAGATGAAGGCAGCCGAGCCGAAGACGGCCAGCACGACGAAAATCCAAGGCCAGGGGGCAACGACCAAAATTGCCGTGCCAAGGAAAGGCGCGATGATGGGCGCGGCCATGAACAACGCCGCGGCTAGGCTCATGATCTGCGCCATCTCCCGCCCCTCGAAACGGTCGCGCACGACAGACTGGACAAGCACCCGTCCTCCGGCTGCACCAATCCCCTGAGCAGCTCGTGCAGCGAGCAGCAGCACGAAGCTTGCGGATGCGGCGGCGAGCAAGCTCGTCGCGACATAAATGACAAGCGATCCGAGCATCATCGCGCGACGGCCGTAACGATCCGACAAGGTCCCGACGAACAACTGCGCGATGCCGAACCC
This sequence comes from Sphingomonadales bacterium UBA1936, assembly GCA_002336985.1. Classification (GTDB taxonomy): domain Bacteria; phylum Pseudomonadota; class Alphaproteobacteria; order Sphingomonadales; family Sphingomonadaceae; genus Sphingomonas_O. The sequence goes on along the minus strand of DDFE01000266.1, from coordinate 11,982 downwards.
TACCGTGAAAACGGTGATGACCAGCGACCAGCGCGTTTCCAACGCTACGTTCAACGAGCGCCCGATCTGCGGTAGCGCGGGCAGCATCGCGTCGATCGCGAACGCGATCAGCATGCTGATCGACGCGATGATCGCGACGAATTCGGGGCGTCCGGGCATCTTCATGTCGATGCCCTTATGTTGCAGCGCGAAAGAAACCTAGTCCGCGAACAAAAGAACCGGTGTTTCGATGAGTTTGCGCACAGCCTGGACGAAGCTGGCCGCGTCCCAGCCATCGACGACACGGTGGTCGCAGCTGATCGACAGGTTCATCAGTTTCGCCCGCCGGATGTCGTCGCCGTCGAAGACCGGCCGTTCGATGACACGGTTCGGGCCGATGATCGCGACCTCGGGACGGTTGATGACGGGCGTGGTCGCAACGCCGCCGAGCGGCCCGAGCGATGTGATCGTGAGCGTCGAACCCGACAGTTCTTCCGACTTCGCCTTACCGGTACGTGCGGCTTCGGCGAGGCGCACGATCTCGGTTGCGAGTTGCCAGGCATTCTTCGCCTGGGCGTCGCGGATTACGGGGACCATCAGCCCCGCGTCGGTCTGCGTTGCCATGCCGAGATGCACCGCACCCGACCGTGTCACGACGCCCGCTTCGTCATCGTAGCGCGCATTGATCATCGGGAATTCGGGCAGCGCACGGCAGATCGCGACGATCAGCAACGGCAGCATCGTCAGCTTCGGCCGGTTGCCGCGGTTGGCGTTAAGATCTGCACGAAGCTCCTCGAGCTTGGTGACTTCGATTTCCTCGACATAGGTGAAGTGCGGGATATGCCGTTTCGACGCCGCCATGTTCTCCGCGATCCGACGGCGCATGCCGATGACCTTGATCGCTTCGTCGGCGCGCGGGGCAGCAGGTATGCCGAAGCCGCTGGCGCTGTTGTAACGCAGATAGGCATCGAGATCCGCGTGACGCAGGCGGCCGTCCTCGGACGGTTTGACGTGGGCCAGATCGATCCCGAGATCGCCGGCACGTGCACGTACGGCAGGGGATGCGAGAACTTTTAGCTCCCTCTCCCCTCCGGGGAAAGGGCTGGGGTGAGGGGCAGTGGCGGGAGCAGGTGTCGGCGCTTTGGGCGCTTTGGGCGCTTCACTCGGCCCCTCACCCCG
>DDFE01000266.1:2303-10772 GCA_002336985.1 Sphingomonadales bacterium UBA1936 | reverse complement strand
CCTTGTCGGTCATCATGTCGGCGAGGTTCGCGTCCTCCTCGATCCGGTCGCCGACCTTCACATGCCAGGCGACGATCTCTGCCTCGGCAATGCCTTCGCCGATGTCGGGCAGGCGGAATTNNCCATCGCTTAGTCCTTCAGAACCTGATCGAGCGCGGTGCCGATGCGGACCGGGCCCGGGAAATATGCCCATTCTAGGCTGTGCGGGTAAGGTGTGTCGAAACCGGTTACGCGCAGGATGGGCGCCTCGAGGTGGTGGAAACAGCGTTCCTGCACCAGCGCGGACAGTTCGGCACCGAAGCCGCTGGTCCGCGTCGCTTCATGCACGATTACGCAACGCCCCGTCTTCTTCACGCTTGCCTCGATCGTTTCGATGTCGAGCGGCAACAGCGTACGCAAGTCGATGACTTCCGCGTCGATGCCTTTTTCCTCGACGGTGCCGCGCGCGACATGGACCATCGTGCCGTAAGCCAGCACGGTCACATCATTGCCCTCGCGAACGATGGCAGCCTTTCCGAGCGGCACGGTATAATGCCCCTCCGGCACGTCGGGCGTGTCGACCTTCGACCAAGGCTGCACGGGGCGGTCGTAATGGCCGTCGAACGGGCCGTTGTAGATACGCTTCGGCTCGAAGAAGATAACGGGATCGTTGTCCTCGATCGCCGAGATCAGCAGGCCCTTCGCGTCATAGGGATTGGACGGGATGACAGTCTTCACGCCTGATACGTGCGTGAACAGCGCCTCGGGCGACTGCGAGTGCGTCTGCCCGCCGAAGATGCCGCCGCCGAACGGCGACCGCACCGTGATCGGCGCGATGAACTCGCCCGCCGAGCGATGGCGGATACGCGCGGCTTCGCTGACCAACTGGTCGAGGCCGGGATAGATATAATCCGCGAACTGGATTTCCGGCACCGGCCGCAAGCCATAGGCGGCCATGCCGACCGCGACGCCGATGATGCCGCATTCGTTGATCGGCGTGTCGAAGACGCGGGTCTTGCCGTATTTCGCCTGCAGTCCCGCAGTCGCGCGGAACACACCGCCGAAAAAGCCGATGTCTTCGCCCAGCACTACCACATCGGGGTCCGCGCCCAGGCAGACGTCCATGGCGGAATTAATCGCCTCGATCATGTTCATCCGTGGCATGACTCAGATCCCCGCCGCAGCGCGTTCGGCGCGCATCTGGTCGCGCTGCTCGGCAAGATGCCAGGGCAGTTCCTCGAACACATCGTCGAACATCGTATCGAAGTGCTGATGCATGCCGTGGCCCAGAATGCCGTTCTTCTCGGCTTCCTTCTGTGCCGCCTTGATCATCTCGGCGAGTTCCAGATCCTGCGCGGCATGGCGTTCCTCGTCCCACTCACCGATGCCGATCAGATGCGCCTTCAAACGCGCGATCGGATCGCCCAGCGGCCATTTCGTCGCCTCGTCAGCGCTGCGATAGGCGCTTGGATCGTCGGAGGTCGAATGCCCTTCCGCGCGGTACGTGAAATGCTCGATCAGTGTCGGCCCGTTGTTGGTCCGTGCGCGCTCCACCGCCCAGGCGGTCGCAGCGTAAACTGCGAGAGCGTCATTGCCGTCGACGCGCAATCCGGCGATGCCGTAGCCCACGGCGCGCGCCGCGAACGTGGTCGACTCGCCACCTGCAAAACCGGCAAAACTCGAAATCGCCCACTGGTTGTTGACGATGTTCATGATGACCGGCGCGCGATAGACGGTCGCGAACATGCAGGCCGAGTGGAAATCGCCCTCGGCCGTCGACCCTTCGCCGCACCATGTCGCGGCGATCCGCGTATCGCCTTTGGCAGCACTCGCCATCGCCCAGCCGACAGCCTGCGGATATTGCGTCGCGAGATTACCCGAGATCGAGAAGAATGCGCCTTCGCGTGTCGAGTACATGATCGGCAGCTGGCGGCCCTTCAACCGGTCGGCACGGTTCGAATAGATCTGGTTCATCATGTCGACGACGGGCCAGTCGCGCGCGATGAGAATGCCTTGTTGCCGGTACGACGGAAAGCACATATCGTCGCGTTCCAGCGCATAGGTCGCGGCAACGGCCACGGCCTCTTCGCCCGTCGACTTCATGTAGAAGCTGGTCTTGCCCTGCCGCTGTGCACGGAACATGCGCTCATCGAACGCGCGTGTGAGCGCCATGCTGCGCAGCATGCGCCGCATCAGGTCGGGCGAAAGCTTCGGATCCCACGGGCCGACCGCGCGCGCTTCATCGTCCAGGACGCGGACCAGACCATAGGCGTGATCTCGCATTGCACCTGCATCGACGGCACTATCGGGACGCGGCGTGACGCCTGCGGCCAGCACCTCGACGGGCAGGAAATCGGCCTCGTCGCCGGGCCGGAACGCCGGCTCGGGAACATGCAGCGCGAGCGGCGGCAGGTTGCGTCCGGCTCGGTCGGGCGAATCGTTAGACAAGCGTCTCTCCTTGGAAAGCATAATGCCGCCCGCGCAATAATATTACAACGCACGAAAACGCATTGCGACTATGCCGTCCGGCATCTACCCTTTACGCAAACGTAAAGTGGAGGGGATTGCCATGACGCTCGATGTCGCCGGACGGACTGCCTATACCGAGGATCATGAGGCGTTCCGCCAGTCGGTACGCAGCTTCATCAAACAGGAAGTCGTGCCCCACATCGACCGCTGGGACGACGCGGGCATCGTCGACAAGGATATCTGGCCGAAGGCTGGCGCCGTCGGCATGCTGTGCCCGACCGTCCCCGAGGAATACGGCGGCCTGGGCCTCGACTTCGGCTATAACGCGATCATCGACGAGGAGATTTCGTACGGCGGNNGAGCAGAAGCGCCACTGGCTGCCCAAGATGGTTTCGGGTGAAGTCGTGACCGCCATCGCCATGACCGAGCCGGGCACGGGCAGCGACCTTCAGGGCATTCGCACCACCGCGAAAAAGGACGGCAACCACTACGTCATCAATGGCAGCAAGACGTACATCACCAACGGCCAGAACGCCGACCTGGTGCTCGTCTGCGCCAAGACCGACACGGATATCGAACCCAAATGGAAAGGCGTGTCGATCATCCTGGTCGAAGCCGACCGCGAGGGATTCAAGCGGGGCCGCAACCTCGACAAGATCGGGCAGGATGCGGCGGATACGTCGGAACTGTTCTTCGAGGACGTCCGCGTTCCTATGACCAATTGCCTGGGCGAAGAGGGCAAGGGCTTCATCTATCTGATGAGCGAATTGCCGCAGGAACGCCTGTCGATCGCCATTGGCGCACAGGCGTCGGCGCAGAAAGCTTATGACGAGACGGTCGAGTTCGTCCGCGACCGCAAGGCGTTCGGAAAGCCGGTCATCGATTTCCAGAACACGCGGTTCACCCTCGCCGACATCAAGTCGAAACTTCAGGTCGGCTGGGCGCATCTCGACTGGGCGATAGCGCGCCACCTGAAAAAGGAACTGACGCCCGAAGAAGGTGCCGCCGCCAAGCTGTGGCATACCGAATTGCAGTGGGAAATCATGGACAAGTGCCTGCAGCTCCACGGCGGCGCTGGCTATATGAACGAATACCCCATTGCGAAGATGTGGCGCGGCGCACGCGTGACACGTATCTTCGGCGGCACGAACGAGATCATGAAGGAACTGATCGGGCGGAAGCTCTAGCGCTTCTGCGCGCCCAGCCGTGACATCAGGATCGCCGCACGTTTCGCCTGGCGCTTGAAGCTGACGAGATCGACCGTCTCGCCGGGTGCATGGTCGCCTCGGCTCGACGGGCCGAGGCCCGCTATCCCGCTGACGTCGTTCGCGACGAACGAGATGTCGCCCGCCCCGCGCTTGAGCGGATCGAGCGCGGGCATTTCCGGCAGCTTCAGGTCGGCATTCACACCATTGAGCGCGGTCAGGATCGCGCGGTTGCCATCGGTCGGCGCCATCGCGGGATAGCCGCCGGCTTCGAAAACGATCTTCGCATCGGTCACCGGCGCGTGCGCGGTGACGATGGCCGACATCTTTTCTTTCACGCGCTTCGTCTGGTCGTCGGACAAGGTCCGGAAATCACCGCGCGCCATCGCGATACCGGGAATGATGTTCGACTTGCCGGTCGCGGTCGCACGCACCCCGTCGGCATCGAACGCCGCCGTCTGGCCGCCGGCGATCAGACCGACGTTGAAGGTGAGGTTGGGCTCAGGCAGTTCCTTGCGGAACGTCGCGATGATGCGTGTGAGTTCATAGATCGCACCATCCCCAACGCCGTCGCTGAAGATACCCGACGAATGCCCGGCCTTGCCTGTCGCGGTCAGCGTCCAGGTGTTCGACGAACGCCGCGCGATCGAGCCCATGTCGCGTCCGTTCTCCACCACCAGCCCTTCGAAATCGAGTGCGACATCGGCGCGCTTGCCCGCGGCGATCAGGTCGGCCCGCGCGATGTCGATCGGGTCGCCGCTGTCCTCCTCGTCACCGGTCAGGACGATCTCGATATTCGCCTTGGCGAGCGTTCCCGCCGCCTTCATGGCTTTCAGCGCCATCAGCATCACGACCATGCCGCCCTTGTCATCGGCGGCGCCCGGCCCCTCGCCGAAATCGCCCTTCCGCGTGAACTTCTGGAACGGCGAGTCTCTCTCGAACACGGTGTCGAGATGGCCGATCAATAACAAGCGCTTCGTACCCGGCGCGCCAGCGTGCGTCGCAATGATATGCCCTGCGCGCTTGGCCGCCGTCATCGGTTTCCATTCGACCTTGAAGCCCAACGGCTCAAGTTCGGCCCGCATCATCTCTCCGACGCGCGTCACGCCCTCTATGTTCATCGACCCGCTGTTCACGTCGACCAGCTGCTGGAGAAGCGTGATCGAGGGTTCGTAGCTCGCCTCGACGGCGGCGACCATTTTCGTTTCGGCGGGCGACAGCTTCGCGAGCGCGAGCGACGGCGACAACAGGACTGCGGCGAGCGCTGCGACGGAAATATGTTTCATGAAGCAGACGCTAGCCGGAAACACTGGCGTGACAAGGCCGTTCGGCTATGTCCGGCGCCACACTGTCACACGGGGATCATCATGCCATCAGGTCTTGCCGCACTTCTCGACGACGTCGCGGGCATCGCAAAGCTGGCCGCCGCCTCGATCGACGATGTCGGTGCAGCAGCCGCCAAGGCGGGGACCAAGGCCGCAGGCGTCGTCATCGACGATACTGCCGTTACGCCAACCTATGTCACCGGCTTCACGCCGGACCGCGAATTGCCGATCATCTGGAAGATCGCGCTGGGGTCGATCCGCAACAAGCTGCTGTTCCTCCTTCCCGCGGCGCTCGTCCTCAGCGCATTCGCGCCGTTCCTGATCACGCCCATCCTGATGATCGGCGGCGCCTATCTGTGCTTCGAGGGCGCGGAAAAGGTCATCCATGTTCTGTCCGGCCATCATTCCGGCGAAGACCTTCATCCCGAGGATCCCGGGGCCGACGGCGCGCTGCTTGAACAGGAAAAGGTCGCAGGCGCGATTCGCACCGATTTCATCCTGTCCGGCGAGATCATGGCGATCGCGCTGGCCGAAGTGTCGGCGCAGTCGATCTGGGCGCAAGCAGCGAGTCTCGCCCTCGTCGCCATCGCGGTGACCGCCGGCGTTTACGGCGTAGTCGCCTTGATCGTTAAGATGGACGACGTCGGCGTGCACATGGCCAAACAGAATAACACGCTCTCGCGCGCGATCGGACGCGGGCTCGTCAAGGCGATGCCGGTCACGATGCGGTTCCTGTCGGTTCTCGGCACCGCGGCGATGATCTGGGTCGGTGGCGGTATTATCGTTCATGGATTGCACGAGTTCGGCCTGCACATCGTCCCGCATGCGATCGAGGGTGCGGGCGGCGGCAGCGGCGTTGTCCATTGGGCAGCGAATGCAGCCTATTCGGGCGTAATCGGGTTAGCGATCGGCGCGATCATCGCATTGGCGGTGAAAGTTCTTCCCAAATCGAAAGCCAACCTCGCCCAGAAATAGCGGACGGGTTCTAAACTTGCTTGCCCTTGCGGGGCGAACGCGCGATTGAGGTCCGAATCTTTACGTTTACGGAAAGGACAGGACTATGGCCGAAGCCTATATCGTCGATGCGGTTCGTACTGCAGGCGGCAAGCGCGGGAGCAGGCTGGCGGGCTGGCATCCCGTCGACATGGCAGGCGCCACGCTGGACGCCCTTATCGCACGCACCGGACTCGATGGCGCCAGTGTCGAGGACGTCATCATGGGTTGCGTCGGCCAGGGCGGCGAGCAGGCGGTGCAGGTCGGCCGCAATGCCGTGCTTGCCGCGCGAAACCTGCCCGACAGCGTCCCTGCCGTCACCATCGACCGCCAGTGCGGATCGTCGCAACAGGCCATCCAGTTCGCGGCGCAGGCCGTGATGTCGGGCACGCAGGACATCGTCATTGCCGCGGGTGTCGAGAGCATGACGCGCGTTCCCATGGGCACGCCCGCGACGCTGTTCATGAAAGAGGGGCTGGGCAGCTACAAATCGCCCCGCCTCGAAGAGCGATATCCCGGCATCATGTTCAGCCAGTTCATGGGTGCCGAGATGATCGTGAAGAAGCACGGCTTCACACGCGAGCAGCTCGACCAGTTCGCCGCCGAGAGCCATCGCCGGGCAGCCGTCGCCACCCAGGCCGGTGCATTCGACGCGGAGATCGTGCCGCTCGAGATTGAAACGCCCGAAGGCACCCAGATCCACCGTACCGACGAAGGCATTCGTTACGACGCGACGGCCGAGAGCATCGGTACCGTCAAATTGCTGCAGGAAGGCGGCAGCATTTCCGCCGCCAATGCCAGCCAGATCTGCGACGGCGCTTCCGCCGTGCTGGTCGTCAGCGAGGCAGCACTGAAGGCGCACGGCCTGACGCCGATGGCGCGCATCCACAATCTGACCGTGACGGCGGGTGACCCGGTCATCATGCTGGAAGAGCCGCTGTTCGCGACCGACCGGGCATTGAAGCGGGCCGGTATGAAAATCGACGACATCGACCTGTTCGAGGTGAACGAGGCATTCGCGCCCGTGCCGCTCGCGTGGCTGAAGCATACCGGGGCCGATTATGCCCGGATGAACGTCAACGGCGGCGCGATCGCGCTCGGTCATCCTCTCGGTGCATCGGGAACGAAGCTGATGGCAACACTCGTCCATGCGCTCAAGGCGCGCGGTGGACGCTATGGACTGCAGACCATGTGCGAGGGCGGCGGCATCGCCAACGTGACCATCGTCGAACGACTGTAAGGGAGCAGGATCAGTGAAACTCGACAACAGCATCGCAGCCGTCGTTACCGGCGGGGCATCGGGCCTGGGCGCAGCAACTGCGCGCGCGCTGGCGGCCAAGGGCGTCAAGGTCGCGATCTTCGACCTGCAGAAGAACAAGGGCGAGGAAATCGCGGCCGAGATCGGCGGCGTCTTTTGCGAAGTGAATGTGACCAGCGACGAAAGCGTCGACGCCGGCTTCGCCAAGGCGCGCGCGGCGCATGGTCAGGAACGCATCCTCGTCAACTGCGCGGGCGTCGGCAACGCGATCAAGACCGCGAGCCGCAGCAAGGAAGACGGCAGCATCAAGCACTTCCCGCTCGATGCGTTCAAGTTCGTGATCGAGATCAACCTGATCGGCACGTTCCGCTGCATCGCCAAGGCGGCGGCGGGCATGATGACGCTCGACGTGGCTGACGAGCACGGCCTTCGCGGCGTGATCATCAATACGGCGAGCGTGGCGGCCGAGGACGGCCAGATCGGCCAGGTCGCCTATTCGGCGTCTAAGGCGGGCGTGGTCGGCATGACGTTGCCCGTGGCGCGCGACCTGATGAACGAAGGCATTCGGGTGAACACCATCCTGCCGGGGCTGTTCAAGACGCCGCTGCTCGCGGGCCTCCCCGAAAAGGCGCAGGAATCGCTGTCGGCGTCGGTGCCCTATCCCAAGCGTCTCGGCGATCCGGCCGAATATGCGCATCTTGCGCTGACGATGATCGAGAACGACTATTTCAATGGCGAGGACGTCCGCCTCGATGGCGCGCTCAGGATGGCGCCCCGCTGATCTTTCGTTCGTAGCGGGTGTCGAGCAATCCCATCGATTGCGCGACGCCCGCACCGATCAGTGCGAACCCGGCACCCCACAGCCAGCCGCCGACGACATCGGTCGGCCAATGCACCCCAAGCATGGGCCGCGTCAGCCCAATCGCCAGCGACAGCATTATGGCGACCGACCACAGGCGATAGCGGTCGAACAGCAGTGCCGCGAGCAATAGCACGACCATCGATCCCGCCGCGTGGCCACTGGGAAAGCTCATGTCGTGCGGATCGTCGAGCCAGGGCACCAAGTGCGGCCGCTCCCGCGCCCACAGCAACTTGGCCACCGTGTGTCCCAAAATCGAAGTGATCGTCGTTGCGAGGTAGATCGCCCCCGACCGCCAGCGGTGCCGCCACAGCAGCGCCGCCAGCACCAACGCGATCCCGATCCCGCGCACGCCGACATCGCCGAACGTCGATACGAACC
>DDFE01000266.1:0-2249 GCA_002336985.1 Sphingomonadales bacterium UBA1936 | reverse complement strand
AGGGCGATCCCGCCTGCAATGCTGCGGTTCATGTGGCCGTCGGTGCGATCACGGCACCTGCACGTAATAGGCGCCGCGGCTGTCGTAATGCCGCCCGTCGATCGTCAGCATCCAGTCGCCCCACTGGTTCTTCGGCCCAATGACCAGCCCTGCCCCGCACACGGGCTTCTCGAAATAGCTGTACCACGACCCCGCACGCGACTTGCCGAACACGTCGAGCATCTTGCCGCGCGGACACGATGCCGAGGGCGCCACGGCGACATACTGGATATCCGGCCCGTCGTAGATCTTCATCTGGCCGAAACAGGTGGCGGGAAGCATGCCGAGTTTCAGCTTGTTGGCGGCCGCGACCTTGCGGGCATCGGCCACGACCGGACCGGTACAACTGACAGGAACCGTCACACCGCGCGGTGTAATCGGGCCTGCCCAGGCAGGCGTTTGTGAAACGGCGAGTGCAAGACCGAGCAGTGCATAACGCATCGAACTCTCCCCCATTGCCGAAGAGCTATTTGCCGCCCTTCACGACCGTGCCACCCTTGATCACCACCGCGACCTTTTCAAGCACGCGCACGTCCCTCAATGGGTCACCATCGACGGCGATCATGTCGCCATAGCGCCCCACCGCGATCGCGCCGACGTCGCCTTCCTTGCCCAGCGCCTGTGCGGCATTGCGCGTCGCGGCCTGGATGGCTTGCAGCGGCGTCATTCCCCATTCGACCATCTTGGCGAACTGCTTGCCATTGTCGCCATGCGGATAGACGCCCGCGTCGGTGCCGAAGATCAACGGCACACCCGCGCGCACCGCACGCTGGAACGTCTGCCGCTGTTTCAGGCCGATCGCCTTTTCCTTGTCGAGGCTTTCCTGCTCCGTCCCGTTCGCGGTCCCGGTCGCGAGGATATAATCATCGTTGTAGATATCCATGTCGAACCAGGTCTTGCGCTGCGCGGCGAGTTTCAGCGTCTCGTCGCTGGCGAGGCTGCAATGCTCGATCGTGTCGATCCCCGCGAGGATTGCGGTCCGGATGCCCTCGTCGCCGTGCGCATGCGCCGCGACCCGCAGGTGCAGCATGTGCGCTTCATCGGCGATCGCCTTCATTTCTTCCAAACTCAGCTGCTGCCCGCCGACACTGTCACCCAGCGAGAACACGCCGCCGGTCGCGCAGATCTTGATCACTTCCGCGCCATATTTGTGCAGCCAGCGCACCTTCGCACGCGCCTCTTCCGGACTGTTGATCACCGAAGCTTCCCTGCGGTCGAGCGACGGCGGCAGCTTGTTGTCGTCGCAATGCCCGCCGGTCGCACCGATGGCATAGGTCGCGGTGACGATCCGCGGTCCCGGCACGAAACCGCCATCAACGGCCTCGCGCAGGCCGACATCCTGGAAGTCCGACGAGCCGACATTGCGCACCGTCGTAAAACCGGCCTCCAGCGTCTTCTTCGCATTGGCGACGCCGACCGCGCCCCAGAAACTGTCGGTGTATTTCAACGTCTGATAGCCGCCGACTTCGGCGAGCGAAGTCAGGTGGACGTGCATATCGATAAGGCCGGGCAGCAGCGTCTTGTCACCAAGATCGATCAGCTTTTCGTCGCCGCGCAACCGTACCGTTCGCGCATCCGCAATGCCCGTGATGCGCCCGTCGGTGATGTTGACCATCGGATGCTCGACGACCTTGCCGGTTTCGACATCGATCATCCGCGCGGCAGTGATGTGCACCGTTTCGGCAGCGGCCGGGACAGAGCATGCGAGCATCATAAAATAAGAAAGATTACGCATATCGACCCCGATGTTGTGACGAACGGCGCGGAGTCTAGCGGGGGTCGCGCCCTGTAGGACAGCGTTTTATTCCTCCCCGGCACGGGGAGGGGAACCACGAAGTGGTGGAGGGGCACTCACCACGTTGCCGAAGTCTCACGCGGAGGAGGCCCCTCCCCCATCCTTCGGATGGTCCCCCTCCCCGTGCCGGGGAGGATTTGCATCAGATATGCAGCGCTTTCCCGTAAGCGCCCAGGACGCTTTCGTGCATCATCTCGCTGAGAGTCGGATGCGGGAAGACGGTGTTCATGAAGTCCGCTTCGACCAGTTCCGCCGTCTTGCCGACGGTGTAGCCCTGGATCAGTTCGGTCACTTCCGCGCCGATCATGTGCGCGCCCAGCAGTTCGCCGGTCTTCGCGTCGAACACGGTCTTGATGAACCCTTCCGCTTCGCCCAGCGCGATCGCCTTGCCGTTGCCGATGAAGGGGAAATTGCC
>DDFE01000158.1:22734-23834 GCA_002336985.1 Sphingomonadales bacterium UBA1936 | reverse complement strand
TGGTGCTGCCGGTGAGGATTGAACTCACGACCTCAGCCTTACCAAGGATGCGCTCTACCACTGAGCTACGGCAGCACTCCGCGAAGTCGTCCGCGTAGGCGCGGGCCTATGAAGAAAGCGTGTGGACCCGTCAAGGCGCGGCGGATTATGAAGGGCGAATGGCCAAGTCTGATCCCGAAGCACTGGCGGCGGCGCTGCGCGAAAACCTGAAGCGCCGCAAGGAGCGCATGCGTGCGGCACAGGCGGAGCACGAGGAGCCTGCGGTGCGTGGCAGTACCGACGAGGAGGGCGACGTCCCGCCGCCCCGTGAGGGCGAAAAGCCGGGCGCCTGGGTCAGTATCGGGTCGAAGAAGCCCTAATAGCCATAGCGGTCCCTGTCGTAGCGCGCTGGATCGCCCACCGGCTTGCCACTCATCATCGGTTGGCCGGGCCGCGCGTCCCGGTTGACCCAGTCGCGCTGGCTGTAGCTGTCGTGCGCCTCGACCTCGACATGGCCTTCGTCCCACATCTCCGCACGCGCTGTGCGGGCGTCGTATTCGGCGGATGACACCTTCGATTTCAGCGCGGCGATAGCGGCGGGGTTTCGCGCGGCGAAGATGGTCGCCTCTCGCCGGACGTTTTCCTTGTTGTAGGGGCGTCCTTCGAGCGTCGCGGACACTTGTTCCTGCAGGCCGATGCGGATCATGCCCTGGATAACCGGATCCTTTTCCAGCGCCTTGATCTCGCGTGCCGCACTGCCCGGACGGTCGCGTTCGAGCGCGACCAAGTCGCCGATTTCGAAATCGACCTTCACGCGCGTCGTCGTCGCGCTTTCCGGCGTCACCGTCGCGATCATGCGCAGCGCCGTCGTGCCGTTCTGCTTGATCGTATAGGTGACGCCCTTGCCCGGCGTCGCTTCGACATCGAGATCGGCGCCCGGCGTATCGTGGACGGACCGTTTCAGTTCGGGCGGCAATTCCATGTCGACCAGCCGCTGGTAAACCTCGGCCTCAGGCAGGGAATACACCTTGCCGTTCTCATAGGGTGCAGACACGAAAACCGCCGTGCCCATGGCGACGACGCCCGTTCCGATCAGGCCGGCCTTGTACATGCGCGATAAT
>DDFE01000158.1:13466-22674 GCA_002336985.1 Sphingomonadales bacterium UBA1936 | reverse complement strand
GTGTCGATCATCGACTGGTCGATCGGTGCCAGCGTCGTCGTCTCGAACCCCAGCATCGGCTGGTCGCCGCCCGCGGGCTCGCGCGGCTCGACGAAGATCAGGTTCTCGATGCGGATGCCGTAGTCGCCTTCCTTGTAATAGCCGGGCTCGTTCGACAGCAGCATCCCCGCCTGCAGCGGCTCGTCGCTGCCTGCCTGGCCGCTGCTGGGCTTGGCGATGCGCTGCGGCCCCTCGTGCACCGCAAGGAAGCTGCCGACGCCGTGGCCGGTACCATGGGCATAATCGCAGCCGGCTTCCCAGAGGAATTGCCGTGCAAGGATATCGAGCTGGCTGCCGCGTGTGCCCGCCGGGAAGATGGCGCGGGCAAGCGCAATGTGGCCCTTCAGCACGCGCGTGAAGCGGTCCTTGACCTCGGCGGGCGGGCTGCCGGGGCCGACCCAGACGGTGCGCGTCACGTCGGTCGTGCCGTCGGCGTATTGCCCGCCGCTGTCGCACAGGTAGACCGACGAGGGGTCGATGCGGCGGTTGGTCTCTTCGCTCGCCTTGTAATGCATGATCGCGCCGTTCGGCCCGGCGCCCGAGATGGTGTCGAAACTGAGATCGAGCAGCTTGCCGGTTTCCGCGCGGAACGCCCGCAGCTGGTCCGATGCCGAAATTTCGGTCAGTCCGCCCTTGGGTGCCTCGACCGAGATCCAGTGGAAGTAACGGCTGAGCGCGGCGCCGTCGCGCGCCTGCGCGGACCGCTGGCCTGCCTGTTCGATCTTGTTCTTGATGGCCTTCGCCAGCACCGCCGGGTCGCGCGCCTCGACGATGTTCGCGCCGCCCTTGTCCAGCGCGTCGAAGATCGCGACGACCGAACGGTCCGGATCGTTGGCGATTTTCTTGCCGCGCAACTCGCCGAGCATCGGCGCGAACGCCTCACGCGAATGCAGGCGGACGCCATTGCCCAGATGCTGGCGCACCGCGTCGTCGATCTTTTCCGGCGCGACGAACAGGTCGGCGGTCGCATCGGCGTGCAGGATGGCAAAGCTCAACGGCACTGGAGTGTGCGTCACATCGTCGCCACGCACGTTGAACGTCCAGGCGATCGAATCGAGCGCGGTCATCACCGTCGCGTCGAGGCCCTGTTCGGTCAGCCAGTCGGCGATCTCCGCACGCTTGTCGGCCGAGGAACGGCCGGCGAGCTCGTTCGACTGCACTTTCAGCTTGGCGGGTGACATCGCCGGGCGGCCGGTCCACGCGGCATCCACCGGGTTCGCCGCGATGGGAACGAGCTTGCCCTGCTTCGCCGCCAGCACCTTGCCCGTCGCCTCGACCCAGCCCTTGGTGTGCAGCCACGGGTCGTAACCGATCACCGCACCCTGCGGCGCATGCTCCTTCAGCCACGCAGCGATGCTCGACTGCGGCACGCCGACATAGTCCCAGTGGCTGCCGTCGACCTGCGCGCGGACCTGAATGGTGTAGCGCCCATCGATGAAGATCGCCGCGCGGTCCTTCAGCACCACCGCCGACCCGGCCGATCCCTTGAACCCGGTCAGCCACTGCAGCCGCTTGGCATATTCGCCGACATATTCGCTCATATGTTCGTCGGTCAGCGGCACGACGAAACCGTCGAGCCCTTGCGAAGCCAGTTCGGCCCGTACCGCGCTGAGGCGGCGGGCATAGTCGGGCAGGTCAGCGTCGGCCATCGATAAACTCCCGCAGGGCGCCCGTTACGGCGTCCGGCTTTTCCCAGGTGATGAAGTGCCCCGCATCGGGCACGCGTACGATGTGGAGATCGGCGACCAGATCGTCCAGCCCTTCCAGCTGCGACGGCGTCAGCGCCTTGTCTTTCATGCCCCAGATGACGAGTGTCGGCACCTTGAGCACGGGGAAGGGGCCATCGAGGAACGCGGGCCGCTCCGGCGTCTCGTCCATCGCGGGGACGATGAGCGGAGAGCCGCGGTACCAGTTGAGCATCGCCACGACCGCGCCCGGTTGCGCCCATTCGTCGAGATAGGCCGCCTTTTCCTCGGCCGTGAAATCGAGGTCGAAATGACCGCGGAACGTCTTTTCGAAGAAATTGTCGAGGTCGTTGGAGATGTAATCCTCCATCCTCGGCACGCGGAACGCGCGGATATATTGCGATGCCTCGCGCTGGCCCATGTCGTCGAACGTCGATTTCTGGAAGACGAAGGGATGCGGCGCATTGATGATCGCCAGCCGCTGGACCCGGTCGGGATGGTTCAGCGCCGCCGCCCAGGCGATCGCGCCGCCCCAGTCGTGCCCCACCAGCGTGAACCGCGCGATGCCCAGTGCATCGGCCAGCGCGATGAGGTCGGCGACGGGCTTGTCATGCGTATAGTTCTCGACGCCTTCGGGCTTCGACGAGCCCGCAAACCCGCGCTGGTCGGGGGCGACGACGCGGTAGTCCCGCGACAAATCCGCCAACTGATGCCGCCACGTCCGCGCGCTCTCGGGAAAGCCATGGAGGAAGAAGATCGCAGGCGCGTTGTCAGGGCCGCCGAGGGTGACGTCGAGTTCGACGCCGGTAGGCAGGGTAAAACGCTGCTTGGTCAGCTCAGTCATTCGTCTCTCCCGCTTGAGCGCGTATCTTGTTACCGAGCATCGTCAGCTCCATCGCTGTCCCACCCACGCGTGTTCTTAGCTCACGGTCCGCGATACCGGTGGCGACTTCGCGGAGCGCGCTCACCAGCAGGACATAATCCGCTTCGGTCAGTTCGAGTTTGATCGTCTTCATCGGCGCGTCCCTAAGGATAACTCACCGTCTTCGGCACTTCGGGGATCGGGATGAATTCCTTGTCGTCGCCCGGCACCGTGGGGAAGCGCCCGTCCTTCCAGTCGTGCTTCGCCGCATTGATGCGGTCACGCGAAGACGACACGAAATTCCACCAGACGTGGCGCGGTGTCGTGAACGCCCCGCCGCCGAGCAGCATGGCGCGGGCAGGAGACGCTGCCGTCAGTGTCGGCGTGGTGCCGGGTGCCAGGATATAGAGCGTGAACAGGTCGAGCGGCGTGCCGTCGAGGCTGGCCGCGCCTTCGGTCACCAGCACCGCGCGCTCGTCCGCATCGGAATCGATGGGGAGGGAGGCGCCCGCGTCGATCAGGATATCGGCATAGATCGTCGGTGCGTGACAGGTCGTGGCGGCGGTCGCGCCCCACAGAGTGCCCATCAGTACGC
Source organism: Sphingomonadales bacterium UBA1936 (assembly GCA_002336985.1). Classification (GTDB taxonomy): domain Bacteria; phylum Pseudomonadota; class Alphaproteobacteria; order Sphingomonadales; family Sphingomonadaceae; genus Sphingomonas_O. Next base: position 19,493 of record DDFE01000158.1, on the reverse strand, counting down.
GCGCCGACAGGCCCGGCGTCTCGACCAGCGGCAGGTCGCCCGCCGCCACATGTTCGAACGCGGGGTCGATCTCTTCCTTGCCGTCGGGCAGCGCCAGCCAGGTCTGCATGCCGTAGAATCTGGGACCGGCGGGGCGTGTCGACGCAGGCGAGCGTTCGGAATGGACGATGCTGCGCCCTGCCGTCATCAGGTTGATCGCGCTGGGTTCGATCACCGCATGGCTGCCGATCGAATCGCGATGCTCGATCGCCCCTTCGAACAGGTAAGAGACCGTCGACAGGTTGATGTGCGGGTGCGGGCGCACGTCCATGCCGGCGCCGGGTGACAACTGTGCCGGGCCGAACTGGTCGACGAAGATGAAAGGGCCGACCATCGTCCGTGCCTTGTTGGGCAGCGTGCGGCGAACCTTGAATTCGCCCAGGTCGTGGGTGACGGGAAGGATGGTTTCCATGGGCTACTCTCCCGGCGCGCGCGCCTTGATCGCCAGGGCATGCACTCGCTGGCCGGGCAGGTCGCCCAGCGCGCGGTTGACCATGCGCTGCCGCTCCAGCCGTGCGACGCCTGCGAAGGCTGCGCTCTCGATCTCGACCGAGAAATGCGACTCGCCGGTGCCGTCGTCGCCCATATGGCCGCTGTGCCTGGCGCTGTCGTTGGTGACGGTCAGGCTGGAGGGCGTGAAAGCGGTGTTCAGCCGCGTTTCGATTTCGCGGGCGACGGGTCCGGGCGTGTTCATCCCTTAACATTCGGCGCATCGGTTGCCATGTTCAAGCCGTGATCGTGACCATCATCAAACAACGCGACGACGACCGTATCGTGATCGAACGTCCTGCGAAGCCGCCCATCGAAACGCGCTTTCCCAAGAAAGGGCCGGTGCCGCACGACGCCGTCCACATGATCGTGGAGCGTGCACTGGGGCTGCGTCAGGGATTCTGGGGCATGATCGCCGACGGGGTCGACCCCGACGAGGTGCAGGACATCGCGAAGGCAGCCGGGCATGCCAGCGCCAAGCGTGCGCAGCCGCCCGAACCCGGGATCGTCGAACTGCTCCAGGCAGAACGGGTCGTCGAATGCTTCGAGGCGGCGCTGTGGGACGGAGGTGCCGACCCCGCGACGCTGCGCGATATCGCGCGGGTCGCGTGCGAAAGCTCGTTCGTCCCGCTGCCGCCACTCGACGATGCAACCGTCGATACTGTCATGGCGCAGGTCTTGGACCTCCACCGCACTTGGACGCCGGCGCCGGTCGGTCATTCGCTCCGTTACGACTGGCCGGGCGCATGACGGAGGCAAAACCCCGCAATCCCCGTTTCCACGGTCGCATCGAGCGCGAGGATCCGTGTTCGGAACCCGGCTGCACCGCACCGGGCGAATTCCGCGCGCCACTGACGCCCGGCGGATTCGACGGGCCGGGCGCGTGGCGCTGGCTGTGCCTCGACCACGTCCGCGAATTCAACGCCGGGTACAATTTCTTCACCGGGATGAGCCCCGAGGAAATCCAGGCGGCGCAACGCCCGTTTTCGGGCTGGGAGCGCGAGACACGCGCCTTCGCGCGCGCGGGTGCGGACGGCCCGCCACGCTGGGCCGATTTCAGCGATCCGCTGGATGCGATCCAGGCGCGCTTCGCCGCAACACGTGGGGCAGAGCGCAAGGACGGCCGCCAGCTGTCGGGCGAGCAACGCCGGGATCTCAAGACCCTCGGCCTCGACGTCGATGCCGACCGCCGGGCACTGCGCAATCGCTATTCCGAACTCGTCCGCCGCTACCACCCGGACCGCAACGGCGGCGACCGCAGCCATGAAAAGGCGCTGGGCGACGTTATCTCCGCATACCAGCGCCTGAAGGGCGCGGAGGTATTCGGCTAGGGGCGCGCAAAAAACCGCTGTCCTACAGATTGCCCCTCATGCCATCGAGATTCGCGCCCTTTGCCAAGGGCGGTTCTTTGACATTCGCATGGGTTGAAGTGGCGCTCTGTGGTCGTGCGCGTGAGGCTAACCTTTACTAACCTTTCGCGGTTTTCCGCGCGATCAACGCCATCGGAATGCCGACGAAGAAGATGTGCGGGAACAGCCCGATCGCGATCTTGACGGGGTCGGTCAGCATCAGGCCGAACCGCACCGCGAGCACGCCGTAATACATGAAGACGAACAGCAGCACGCCGTAGATCGCGCCCGACAGGACCGCGTTCCGGCGCACCCAGGCATTCTGCCACACCCCCCACAGGAAGAACGCGGCCATCACGCCCATGATCGCAAAATGGACGAGCAAGCCCGCCACGACGCCGCCCGCGCCCCAACCCTGTGCCGCATCGCCGAACGGTCCCGATGCCACGCCGTTCCAGACCGGCCCCACCGGCTTTCCCCGCAGCAATGCAGTGACCGACGCATAGGCCGCGTCGAGCGCGCCACAGATCAAGGTCGCGCGTATCCAGGTGTTGAATGTCATGGCTTGCCCCTCCTGCCGGCAGACTGCGCCCGCCGGCAGGATGAGTCACTCCGTTTCGACAAACGCAATCGTGTGTTCGACGACCGACATCAATCGCGGTCGGGCGCCCCCAGCGGGAAGTAGGCCCGGAACGGCCGCGCATCATCGACGCAGCGTGCGACCGATGGCCGTGCCAGCAACCGCGCTCGATAATCCTTCAGCGTCCGGTACTTGTCGTCGATCTGGTACGCCCAGTCCGCGTAGAACAGCGATGGTGCCGCGGCGCAGTCGGCCAGCGTGAAGTCGCGTCCCGCCGCCCATTCGCGTCCCGCCAACTCTCCGTCGAGCCAGGCATAGATGCGGTCGAGCTGGCCCTTTGCCTGTTCGACGCCCCATGGGTCGCGCGGCGCGCCCTCTGGCCGCAGCGCGTTGTTCACCAGCACCTGCATCACGTTCATCACGTAGTTATCGAACACTCGGTCCATCTGCCGCATCTTGATCGCCGCCAGCGGTTCGGCGGGGATCAGCTTGACCGGACCCGGATGGAAGGTCTGGAGGTATTCGATGATGACGCTCGCCTCGAACACCACCGACGCGCCGTCGACCAGCAGCGGGAACTTGCCGACCGGCGAATGCCGCGCGAGTTCCTCGCCGTTTTCCGGCTGGTCGGGGCCGAGCGCGCGGAAGTCGAAGGCGATGTCGTTCTCGTAGAACGCGATCAACGCCTTCCACGTGTAGGACGAGAATTTGTGCCCGAAGAGCTGGATCACCAGTTTCCTTCCTTCATCTTGCGCTGGCGTTCCTGCTCGCGGTCGTTGGTCGTGGGCGGCGGCGAGGCCGACCCCGCATCGACGATCGGTTCGGCCGGTTCGTATGTCGAGCAGATGATGCCGCCCGATGTGACCGACTGTTCGACCATCGTGAGCTTGCGGGCTGGGGTGCCTTTGCCGAACAGGCGCTTGCCGGTGCCGAGCGTAACCGGGAAGGTCATGAGCGTCAGCCGGTCGATCAGCCCGGCGTCGAGCAGCGCAGGATAGAGCGTGCTCGATCCCTGGATGATCAGGTCGGGGCCGCTGGTTTCCTTCAGAGCCGCGATATCCGCGACCGTCTTCATCCGGTGGCTGTTCGCCCAGGGCAGGTCCTGATCGCCCGACGTCAGCACGTACTTGTTGCAAGCGTTGAACGCGGTCGCGATCGGGTTGTCCTCGCCGCCTTCGTAATAGGGCCAATAGGCGGCAAAGATGTCGTACGTCCGCCGCCCGAGCAGCAGGTCGTATTCGCGGTCGAACAGCTTGCCGATCGCCTCGCCGAACTGCTCGTCGCTGTATTTGAAGACCCAGCCGCCAAGGTCGAACCCGCCGGTCGTGTCCTCGGTCGGGCCGCCGGGCGCCTGCATCACGCCGTCGAGCGAGACGAAGGTGCCGCCGATGATCCTACGCATGTGCCACCAGCCCTTTCGCCACTTCCTCCAGCTGGTCGGCGCAGATGCCCCAGCCTTCGGCGAAACCCATGTCGGCGTGCTTTTTGGTATCGGCGTCGTTCCAATGGCGCGAGCTCGACCGGAAGTTGGTCTTGCCATTGCCTGCGTCGGAGAATTCGAACTTGCCGACGATGCCCAGCGGCTGCGCGTCCTGCGGCGTCCAGCCCTTGCCGAGCATGTTGGTGAAGGTGAAGCTCTTGCCCGGAACGACCTCCAGCAGCATCCCGTCGCCCGCGTGGACCTCGCCGTCCGGACCCTTCATCGTGATGGCGAAGCGGCCGCCNNTCGACCGGTGCGTCCATCACGCGTTCGACCGCCAGTTCGTTGCCGGCCGCGGTCATGCCGGCACCGTTTCGCCGCGGATCGCGGCCTCGATCGTCGCGATGTCGATCTTCTTCATCTTGTACATCGCCTCGGTCGCGCGCTTCGCCGCCGCCTTGTCGGCGAGAGTCATCGATTCCAGCATCACGCGGGGCGTGATCTGCCACGAAAAACCCCAGCGGTCCTGGCACCAGCCGCACGCGCTTTCCTTGCCGCCGTTGTTCACGATGGCGTTCCAGTAGCGGTCGGTTTCTTCCTGGTCCTCGGTCAGGACCATGAAGCTGACGGCTTCGTTGGGCTTGAACATCGGCCCCCCGTTCAGGCCTGAGAATGCGCGGCCCAGCACGGTGAAATCGACGACGATCTCATTGCCTTCCTTGCCGTCCGGATAGTCGGCGACCGCGGCGACGGCATGGCCGAAATGGCTGTCGGGAAAGGTCTCGGCGTAGAATTTTGCCGCATTGCGCGCCTCGCCATGGTCGAACCACAGCACGGTCGTGAGCTTGCTGGTCATGATCTCTCTCCAGTCCAGTTTTGTGTTTATTCGCCGGGACCGACCGCGCCGAACATCGTACCGTGCAGGTCGCTGGCAATGATGATGCGGTCGCCGCCGGGCACTTCGACCGGGCCGTGGTGAACGGTCCCGCCGGACTCGCCGACCTTCTTCGCGGTCGCTTCGATATCCGGTGTGCGGAAATAGAATTGCCATGACGGCGGCGGGCCGCCTGCCGGGCGGGTCATCGTCGCGCCGATCGTCGTGTCGCCGACGGCGATGAATATGTAGTCGCCCATGTCGCCCATCGACATCTTGTCGGGGTAATTCCAGCCGAACACATCGCCGTAGAACTTGTTCGCTGCCGGCTGGTCACTGGTCGACAGCTCGTTCCAGTTGCACTTGCCCATGCCCATCCGTTCATAGGCCGTGCTGTCCTGGTCGCTCGACCCGCGCATGATATGAAAGGGTGCGCCCTGCGGGTCGGTCACCATCGCGGCACGTCCGGCACCGGGGATGTCGAACGGCGGCATCAGCACACCGCCGCCGTGCGCCTTCACCTTTTCGAACGACGCGTCGACATCATCGACGCCGATGTAGAACAGCCATGTGGGCTTGGCGCCGCCGCTCTTCATCTCGGGCGTCAGTTGCATCACGCCGCCGACAAAGCCGCCGTCCGCTGTTTCGATCATGCGGTAGTCCATCGGGTTGTCCGCCTTGCCGTGGACATTCCAGCCGATGACATGGTCGTAGAATTTCTTCGACGCGTCGTGATCTGGCGTCAGCAATTCGTACCAGATCGGCGTACCTTCAGGATTGGTCATCTGGGCTCTCCTTTTGGGGTCAGATTTCAGGCGTCGACGACAGGCGAAAACCCGCCGTAGATCATCCGTTTTCCGTCGAACGGCATAGGGTTATCGCCCGGCTGCATGCGTTCGTCCTTCATGATCTTTGCCCAGCCCGCGTCGCGCGCCGCCTTCGACGGCCATTCGACGAAGGAAAAGACGATCGATTCGTCCGGCTCGGCCTTCACCGCCATCTTGAAATCGGTCGTCTTGCCGTCGGGCACGTCATCGCCCCACGCCTCGACGACGCGCGTCGCGCCATGTTCCTGGAACACGACCGCCGCCTTCGTCGCCATGTCGAGATAGGCCTGCTTGTTCCCGGCCTTGACCGGCGCGACGAAGCCGTCGGCATAGCCCAGCTTGCCGCCCGGCCCCTCGTCCAGCATCGGCGCGAAACCGCCATAGACCATGCGCTTGCCGTCGAAGGCCATGTCGTCGCCCATCGACTTCATGCGCGGGTCGGACATCAT
>DDFE01000158.1:11600-13443 GCA_002336985.1 Sphingomonadales bacterium UBA1936 | reverse complement strand
TGGACGTCGTCGCCCCAGTTCTCGACCAGTCGCGTGTTGCCGAATTCCTTGAACAGCGGCAGCGCCTCGTTCGCCTTGTCGATATAGGCTTGCTTGTTGGTCTTGGGCACAGGGACCAGGAAGCCGTCGATATAGCTCATCGTCTCTCTCCTTGGATCGGGATGTTCAGGCGGCTTTGGCGTCCTTGAACGTCGCAAGATGGTCGGCCATCGCCTTCTGATGCGCCGGTCGGCCTTCGCCGCGTGCGACATAGGATGCCAGATTGGGGAAGGAGTCGAGGACTCCCGTTCCGCGCAGGCCGCCAAGTACAGATACCATCATCAGGTCGCCGAAAGTGAAGTCGCCACCGTCGAGCGTTTGCTGGTCGCCGAGCGCATCGGACAGGTCTTTCAACCTCATGTTCAGGTCGGCAACGACCTTTTCGTGCCGCTTCTTCGACCAGTCGCGATCGGCCTCGAAGATGTCGTTGATGGCGAGCGCCATAACGAACGGCTCGACCGAATTGAGCGCGGCGATCAGCCACTGGACCGCCTTCATCCGCTCGCCGGTGTCGGCCGGGGTCAGCACGCCCGCGGTCTCGCAGATGTACATCACCATCGCGCCCGATTCGAAGATCTCGACCTTGCCGTCGCGATAGGTCGGGATCTGGCCGAAGGGCTGGAATTGCCGGTGCGTCTGGCTCTTCACATAATCGCCATCGACCAGTTGGACGTCATAGGGCTGTCCAGCCTCTTCGAAAGCCCAGCGCGGGCGTATGTCACGGACAAAGCCGCGTGCGAATTCGGGAACCCATGTGAACCCGGTGATGGTCGGAGTCATTGCTCTCTCCTCGTTTTCGCTCCCGCTTATGCGGCGGCTTCCGCCATGAAAGCTTCCGGCCCCTTTTCGGCAGCAACGGGGTCCATCCAGAAGATGTTCCACAGATGCCCTTCGGGATCGACGAAGTTGCGGCCGTACATGAAGCCGTAATCGTCGGCGGGCGTGATATCCGCCGTGGCGCCTGCTGCTGCAGCCTTGTCGACCAGCGTATCGACGTCCGCACGGCTGTCCTGCGTGATGCAGATGATGTGACCGACAGCTGCGTTGGGATCAGCGACTTCACGACCCGGAATGAAGCTGCCGAATTTCTCGCGGCCCAACGCCATGATGTAGATGTGATCGGACAGCACCAGGCATGCGCCGCTGTCGTCACTGAATTTCGGATTCTTCGTCGCGCCCAGCGCTTCGTAAAAGGCAACGGCCCTCGTCACGTCGCCGACGGGAATGTTCAGGAACATCATATTGGTCATGCTCACGGCGTCTCTCCTTTGATTTGGTGCGATTTGCGAATCGCTGTTTGACGGTGATGCGCCTTTGAGTTATTAAAAGCAACTATGAAGTTAGAAAAAATAACTGATACTCGGAAAACGGCGGATAAGCGTTGGTATGACGATGCCTGCGGCACGGCGCTCGCCATGGAACTGGTGGGTGAACGCTGGTCGTTGCTGATCGTGCGCGAACTTATGTTCGGTCCGCGACGTTTTGGTGAACTGCGCGGCGGGCTGCCCGGGATCAGCGCCAATGTGTTGACGCAGCGGCTGGAGGGGCTGGAAGCGGCGGGCATTCTGACACGCCGCAAGTTGCCGCCTCCGGCTTCAGTGCAGGTCTATGAGCTGACGCCCTGGGGCTATGAAAGCGAAGTCGCGATCCAGGAACTGGGCCGCTGGGCAGTGCGCAGCCATGCGCACGACGCGACCCTGCCCCTGAGTGCCGCATCCATCATGATGTCGTTCCGTACGATGATCGACCGCAGCCGAAGCGGCGATGTCGGCAACACTGTCGGATTCCTGCTCGGGAACGAGGG
>DDFE01000158.1:1899-11530 GCA_002336985.1 Sphingomonadales bacterium UBA1936 | reverse complement strand
TGCCGCCGAAGATTTCCTGACCGTTGCGGGCATCGAACACGCCGCCTAAGGCGTTCAGCGATACGCAGAGGCACGCATGACCGATATTCCCAATACCCAGCCCGACAGCCGCACCACCACGGTGATGGACGCGCCCGACCTGAAGGTGTCGGTCCGCGACCTGTTCGGGATCGACACCGATATGCAGGTGCCCGCGTTCAGCGAGGCCGACGAACGTGTGCCGGACCTCGATCCGTCCTACGTGTTCGACGGTGATACGACCCTCGCGATCCTTGCGGGCTTCGCGCACAATCGCCGCGTGATGGTGCAGGGCTATCACGGCACGGGTAAGTCGACGCATATCGAACAGGTCGCTGCGCGCCTCAAATGGCCGTGCATCCGCATCAACCTGGACGCGCACATCAGCCGTATCGACCTGATCGGCCGCGACGCGATCGTGCTGAAGGACGGACAGCAGGTCACCGAATTCCGGGAAGGCCTGCTCCCCTGGGCGCTGCAGACACCCACCGCGCTCGTGTTCGACGAATACGACGCGGGTCGTCCCGACGTGATGTTCGTCATCCAGCGCGTGCTGGAAACCGAGGGCAAGCTGACGCTGCTTGACCAGAACCGCGTGATCCGCCCGAACCCATGGTTTCGCCTGTTCGCGACCGCCAACACCGTGGGTCTCGGCGACACGTCTGGCCTTTATCATGGTACGCAGCAGATCAACCAGGGTCAGATGGATCGCTGGAACATCGTGGTCACGCTCAATTACCTGCCCGCGCAGGTCGAGGCGCAGATCGTCCTCGCGAAATCGGGGGAATACGACCACGAAGGCGGCAAGGCCGAGGTCGAGCGGATGGTGAAGGTCGCCGAGCTGACGCGGCAGGGTTTCGTCAACGGCGACATCTCGACCGTCATGAGCCCGCGTACCGTCATCACCTGGGCGCAGAACGCACTGATCTTCAACGATGTCGGTTTTGCCTTCCGCCTGAGCTTCCTCAACAAGTGCGACGAGGCGGAACGTGCGCTGGTCGCGGAGTATTACCAGCGTGTTTTCGGCAAGGATTTACCCGAAAGCGTCATGGGCAAGGGCTGAATCGGGCAAAAAGAGCGTCAATTCGCCGCAATATGCCCTTCAGGGCGCAAAATGGTCTTGCGTCGCCTGAATCACCCGCGCATCAAGCGCCGTCCACGGCGCGTATCGCGGCCGTTGAGGGAGGAAGTTTACTATGGCAGCCAAATCAGGGGGCATTCACGCACCGGTCAACGTTTCGGCCGACCTGGAAGCGATCATCGGCAAGGGCCCGATGCCGCGCAGCGAAGTCACCAGCAAGATCTGGGCATATGTGAAGAAGAACAATCTTCAGAAGGCCACCGACAAGCGCACCATCGTTGCCGACGACAAGCTGAAGAAGATCTTCGGCAAGGACGAGGCCAGCATGTTCGAGATGACCAAGTTCGTCTCGGCGCACCTCAAGAAGTAATTAGAGCTTTTCATGCGGCGGCGTTCCGGTGACGGAGCGCCGCCGTTTTGATTCCGGGTGCGCCTGCACGACGTCCTTAGTTCGGCAGCCCTTCCAGATCGACCTTGTCGACCCATTCCGGGTAGAACACCGGTTCCCGGTTCGACCAGCCCGGCGCGGTCGCCGCAGCTTCGCTGATCGACTGGAGCAGCTTTCGCCGTTTATCGGGATGCAGATGGGGCAGGGCGGCCGCGGCGCAGAATGCGCCGGGCAGCCATGGCCGTGCCGATGCACCGATCAGGCGTTCGTAGAGAAAGCGATAGGCAGCAAAGCCCGACAGGCGATCCTGGCCCAGATCGAAGGCCGACATCGTCACCAGCGGCGCCATGAACGGCTCTACGCTGTCGAGGCCCGAATCCTCCGGCACCTGTACGCGTAGGTCGTCGAGCCGCTTGTAGACGCGCTTCTGCGCCTTGATGCTCGCCGATTCGACCGGGTCACGGCCCCAGAGTTCGATCGCGTCGGTACGCGCGAAGCCGACGTCCAGCGAGCGGCGGATGTACCGTTGCGTCGCCTTGTCGAAACTCGCAAATTCCTTCAGCTCATTGATGGTCGCCGTACCATCGGCAGACCGTGCGCCAGTGCCCATCGTCGTTCGCCCTTTACCGGCAGCCCCGCGCTGCCGCGAACAGGATGATGCGCCTCATTGGTTGCCAGAGGCTTAACCATTACCCGCCCGTAAACGCATGGAATCATAGTCCTTGTTGCGCTGCAACAGGTAATGCGACGAACCGATGACGATCAGGACGTCCGAAGCTCTTCCTCAGCCGCTTCGTCGAAGCCCGACGAGGGCACCGGCTCGCCGTCGTCGCCCGGCTGCACGGTCGACGGCGGATCGGATGCGTCCATCGACTGGTCGAGACCGGCATCGAGCTTGGCATCCGGATCCTCGGGATTTTCCTCGAGCCGCTGGTTGATCGCCTCGTCCTGCCCCGCCGTCTGGTCGGGATGCGTTGCGGGATGGTCCTCGCCTCGCTTGATATTCGCCTCGGTCATCGGAATTCCCTCTCGGTTATGACGCTGGCGTATCAACCGTTGGGGGATGAGTCGGGTTCCACTGCGACCCTGACGGTCTGTTCGTTGAGCGTCGCCATGCCGAAGATCGTCATGAAAGCGACATCGGTCGCATCGCGGCCCACCGCGATCCGGGCCATTTCATTGGGTTCGGCCATGCCGGTCGCGTCGACCAGATGCCATGCGTCGCTCAGCCATACCTCGACGACGGCATGGAAGTCCGGCGGATCCACATGCGGCGCGTAGACCGACACCACGCGCGCCGGAATGGATGCGGCGCGGGCAAAGGCAGCCATCAGGTGCGCATAATCCCGGCAAACGCCTTCACGCCGGACGAACGTGTCCGATGCCGTCGTCGATCCGCTGGACGATCCGGACACGTAGGACAGGTTGGACGACAGCCAGTCGCGCATCGCCAGGATCTTCCAGCCGCCGGAAAGGTCGCTGAACTCCTGCCGTACGAACGCCTCGAACCGGTCGCTTTCGACATAGCGGCTGGGCATCAGGTACGGCACCGCCGGACCGGGCAGGTTGCGGACGTCATTCTGTTTCAGGCCCGCGAGCCGCGGGATCGGCCGGTCGATGTCGAGGGTCGCCGTATAATTGGCGGTCAGGCGGCTGGTGCCCAGCGCCCAGCATCGTTGGCCGAGCGCTTCATAGCCCGGCGTCGCACGCAGGGGTTCGGGCGAGGTAACGACCAGTTGCGCGTCGACGATGCGCTGGTCGACCATAGCCGCCGCCTCGACCTGCAACAGCACGTCCGCGGGCTGCGGAAAGCTGTAGTCGAGCAGGACATCGATCTTCAGGCGCATCGAACAGGCAGGCTTTCATCGAGGGGGTCGGCGGTCACAAGTCGTGCTGCCTCGACAAGTTCCATAGGCGCAGCCATAGGCGCGCGCATGCGGTTTCTTTTGACTGTGCTCGCCCTGTTGTTCGCCGTTGGTGCGACGCCCGCAAAGGCGGATGTCGAGGTCAGCTTCTGGTCGCGCGAACTTGGCCTCGAACTGCCGCACGCCTTTTTCAATATCGACGGTGTCGTTGCCGGAAAGCCGGTCGCGGAAAGTTATGGCTTCACCGCGAAGACGATCACGCCCGCGCTGCTCTGGGGGCCGGTGCCCGGCCGCATCGACCTGACGACCAAGGGCTATATGGCCGCGAGCCACAAGCTGTTCACGATCACGGTGGCCGATGACGCTTATGCGCGGCTTCACGCGCTGGTTCAGCGATACTCGGTCAAGCCCGGCAGCATCTATCGCATGAACGAGCGCAACTGCGTGCATTTCGTCGCGGAGGCGGCTTCGGTCGCGGGCCTGCGCCTGCCGAACGAAAAACGGCTGATGAAGCGCCCGACATCGTTCCTGCTTGCGGTGGCAGCGGCGAACAAGGACAATCCGACACTGAGGATGGCGACACGCAAATGACCGAAAAATTCCCCGTGCTCGTGACTGGTGGCGCCGGTTACATCGGCAGCCACGCCGTGCTGGCGCTCCGCGACGCGGGTTGGCCGGTCGTGGTCATCGACAACCTCGTGACCGGGTTCCGCTGGGCGGTGCCGGACGATGTGCCCTTCGTCGAGGCGAGCATCGACGATGACGCAGCGGTTGCGGCGACACTGCGCGATCACGGGATCGGCGCGATCGTCCATTTCGCGGGGTCGGTCGTGGTGCCGGAATCGGTCAGTGATCCGCTCAAATATTATCTTAACAATACGGTACGCAGCCGTTCGCTGCTCGAAAGCGCGGTGCAGGGCGGGGTGAAGCACTTTATCTTCTCATCGACCGCCGCGACCTATGGCACGCCCGATGTGGTGCCGGTGCGCGAGGACATGCCGACCGTGCCGATCAATCCCTATGGCATGTCGAAACTGATGACGGAGGCGATGCTGCGCGACACCGCGGCGGCGCACCCGATCAATTACGTGGCGCTGCGTTATTTCAACGTGGCGGGGGCCGATCCGAAGGGGCGCACGGGCCAGTCCACGGCAGGTGCCACCCACCTGATCAAGATCGCGGCAGAGGCGGCGACGGGTAAGCGCGGCCATGTCGCGATCTTCGGTACCGACTTCCCGACGACGGACGGTACCGGTGTGCGTGACTATATCCACGTGACCGATCTTGCCGAGGCGCATGTCGCGGCACTCGAATGGCTGGTTGCCAATCCTGCCGAAAGTTTGACGGCGAATGCGGGCTATGGCCGGGGCTTCTCGGTCAACCAGGTGCTCGACGCGGTCGACCGGGTGACGAACATGAAGCTCGACAGGCGTTACGAGGGGCGGCGGGCAGGGGACCCGGCCGAGCTGGTCGCGGACAACGGCCGCATCCTTTCGACGCTCGACTGGACACCCCAGCGCGCCGACCTCGACGGCATCGTCGCCGACGCATTGGCGTGGGAACGCAAACTCGGAGAACGCGCATGAGCAAGTCGCCGCCCGAAGGGAAACCCGTCTATCGCCTGCTGACCGGCAAGGACGACGACGCATTCTGTAAGCGCGTGTCGCAGGCGCTGGCGGACGGGTACCAGCTCTACGGCTCGCCCGCCGCGACGTTCAACGGCGAGCACGTCGTGGTCGCGCAAGCGGTACTCTGGCCGCACCGGTAGGGCGGCGGGACCGGGCCAAAGTTCACACTAAGTTGACACCAAAACGTGCCCGGAAGCGGGCGCGAAAGGTTAGTAAAGGTTAGCCTTGGCGCGCATGGATGCGCGGCCATTTCCGGGCGTGATATCGACAGTCGGAAAGAGCCGGTGCCGCCATGTCCTTCACGGCGATACGCGGTCGACGATGGCGAAGTCGTGCAGTGTAGGACAGCGGTTTTTTTACGTCCGTTTTCGACCCGCTAGTGGATGATCAGGCTGCTTGTCCGTTTATCCGAAAGCGGACAGAATGACGGCAAGGGGATGGTATGCGATCAGCGAGCGTAGATATTTATTCTGACAGCACGAATGCGGCAATCATGCGTCATCCAGACCGGAAGTTTCCCGGCGTGCTTCTACAGGGCGACACCCTTTATTCGCTTTGCCAGCGAGCGGATGCGGTTTGTCGCGACCTAGGAAGTTCATCCCCAAATTTTCAAGAAGCGAGCGATCTGAGGGACGCTCTTCGATCCCTGTTAACCCATTACAAGGCGGTGTTGGGTGAGCATGATATTTTGCCGCCATTTTCGGAATAGCCGATCTAGAGACGGCTGAAATCGACCCGATTGCGGACGTTCGGCTGAGGCTCCATGAATGGACGATGCAACCTGATTGTTTCGAATGGCTGTGCAACCTCGCCGCTCCCCCTCGCATCATCGCCTGGTCCCGTCACGGCACGACCGCTAACGCTCCGTTTGGAGACATTCGGAGGCATTTCGCCGGGCCGAAGCTTGCCTCCAACCGAAAAGACGGCAGTATGTCGAATGCTGGCTAAGTCGTTGCATCTGCACGACTGCACGGTACGTGAGGGGGAGATTTGTGCGCAACGGGTTGGTTCTCCTCCTCCTGGCCTCGCTGGCGGGCTGTAGCGGGAGTGGCGGCAATGGCGGCCCTCCGCCGCCTCCGGCCAACAGCGCGCCGACCTTCACCTCGGCGGCCGCGATCACCGTTCCGGAAAATGTGACCGGTACCGTCTATCAGGCCGTCGCCACCGATCCCGACGGGGACGCCATCACCTATTCGATCAGCGGAGTCGACGCCGCGCGCTTCACCATGACGCCGCAAGGCGCATTGACGTTCAACCTGGCGCCAGACTTCGAAAATCCGGGCGATCAGAACAACAACAATGTCTATCAATTCGCGATCACCGCGAGCGACGGCAAATCGCCGAAAGAACTGTCGTTCACGCTGACGGTGACCAACACCGCGGACAGGATCGGCTCGGTCCGGATCGGCACCGGATATGTCAATGCTGTCCAGTCGGTCGGCGTTCCGGGGGGTGACGACCTGCTAGTTGCCCAGGAAGACGGCCGGATCTACCTTCTCGATCCCGGCACCGGCGGCACCGGCACGCTCTTCCTGACCGTGGCGAACGTGCGATGGCTGCTGGGCATCGCCCTCGCACCTGATTACCCGACGAGCGGCACGTTCTACGTGTCGCTGGTCAACACCGCGAACGAAGTCGAAATACGTCGATACCGGCGGCAGAATGCAACGACGGGCGATCCAGCCAGCAGCGATACAATCCTTGCCTATGCGTATCAGTTTCCGCCCTCGTCCAGCATTTCCAATTACTTCGGCGGCTGGATCGGATTCGGTCCGGACGGCGACCTCTATGTCGCCACCGGCGACGACCAGTCCGCCAACAATGCCCAGTCTCTCTCCAACCTTCAGGGCAAGATCCTCCGCGTGGACGTCCGCTCCGACGCCTTTCCCGCCGACCCCCGGCGCGATTATGCGATACCGGCCGACAATCCGTTCGCCGCCGGCGCCGCGCCCGAAATCTATGCCTATGGCTTCCGGAACCCGCGCCGCTCGAGCTTCAACGGTCCGGACCTGCTGATCGGCGACAGCAATGCGCCGCTGCTGACCAACGGGCGCGAGATAGATCTGCTCCGTCCCCAGGACAAAGGCCGGAACTACGGCTTTGGCGCGACTTTCGGGACGCCGAATATCATCGATTCGGCGATTGTCTGGTCCGGGTTCGGTCCGGCCATGGGAGCAGGTACCAGCGTGACCGGCGGCCGGGTCTATCGTGGTCCGGTCACGGAGCTCGTCGGGCTGTACATCTTCTACGACGATGCCGGCAGCAGGTATTTCTCGGTCCCTGCGACCACTATCCGCCAGGACGTCCAGTTGACCCAGGCCGGCCTGACCCTGCGGAGCGACATCGAGATCCCCGGCTCCGTGCGCGTGTTCAGCATCGACGAGGACGCCAATTTCAACATGATCTTCGTCACGGCTACGGGGGTGTACCGAGTGGAAAAATTCTAGTCGGAAGGAAAAGTCCGCTTGCCACCCCTTTTCCGACATCCCCTCTCCCCTTGCGGGAGAGGGCGACGCGCGCGGAGCGCGGGCGGGTGAGGGGTATGCGAGCGGTCGGCTCGCGCGGCGCATCGCGCCGCAAACCCCTCTCCAAGCTGCGCTAAGCCGCTTTGCGGCTAAGCTGCGCTATCCTCTCCCTCAAGAGGAGAGGGAAATTATAACCAAGTATCGACCGCATGGAGCGCCAGGCCGACAAGCCCGCCCACTACGGTGCCGTTGATGCGAATGAACTGAAGGTCGCGCCCGACCGCATTCTCCACCCGGTCGGTGATCGTCTGTGCGTCCCACCCGCGCACCGTGTCGCTCACCAGGCGGACGATGCCGTCGCCGTAACTTGCCGCCATGCCGACCGCGGTGCGCCGGACGAAACGGTTGAGAGTCATGCCGAGCCGCGGATCGTCCTGCAGTGTCTGGCCGAGCTGGATGAGCATATCGCCGAGTTTGCCTGCGAGCACCGCGTCCGGATCGCGCGCCGATTTCAGCATCGCGGCGCGCGCCGATTCCCACAGGCCGTCGAGCCAGCGGCGCATGGCGGGGTTCGCCATGATCTCATCGCGCAGGTCGGCGACGCGTGCCTGCATCCTGGGGTCGTCCTGCAGATCGATGGCGAGGTGCGCGAGGCCTTCCTCGGCCTTGGCGCGCAGGGGGTGATTGGGGTCCTCGGTCATCTCGGTCAGCATCTTTTGCAGCCCGTCGATGATCTTGTTGGCGAGCGTCTCGTCGAGGCCGGTCCAGCGCAGCACGGACCCTGCGCGCTGGTGGACCATGTCGCGGACCAACGTGTCATTTGCTTCAAGGGTTTTTGCCGCCCAGCGCACGATACCGTCGAGCAGCGGCTTGTGCCGTCCCTCCGCAATCGCCGCCGCCAGTGCCTGACCCAATAGTGGCGCAAGGTCGAGTTCGGCGATGCGTGACGAGATCGCGCCCTTCACCATGCCGCCCAGCCGTTCGGGGTCGAGCGCGCCAAGTACGTCTGCGGCGATCCGCGATGCGCCGGCCTTCAGCCGGCCGCCGCTGTCGGGGGCGTTGGTCAGAAACCGTCCGGCGGCCCCGGCGACATCGATGCGCGCCATGCGCCGTGCGACGACCTGGGGCGTCAGGAAGTTGTTGCGCAGGAAGTTGGCGAGTGTGTCGCCGATGCGGTCCTTGTTGCGCGGGATGATCGCCGTGTGCGGAATTGGCAGACCGAGCGGGTGGCGGAACAATGCGGTCACCGCGAACCAGTCCGCCATGCCGCCGACCATCGCGGCCTCTGCAAACGCCTTCACGAACCCGATGGCGGGATGCAGCGGCTCATAGACGCGCGACGCCAGGTAGATGACTGCCATGAGCAGCAGCAGCGCCGTTGCGACCGCGCGCATCTCCGCATAGCCGCCCTGCACCGGGATGGCGACCGACAGGCCAGAGGCGAAACGGTTACGCGTCATGCTCCGCTAACGCGTCGGAAAGCCTTGGGTTCACTCGGCCGGAAGCGGCTTGGGTGCGCCTTCGCCGCCGTTGGTCAGCGTCCGTGACAGCCACGGACCCATACGCCGCTCGACGCCGCTCGCCAGGCTGAAACTGGCAGGAACCAGCAATAGCGTGAGTACGGTCGACACGATGAGGCCGCCGATCACCGTCACGCCCATCGGCGCGCGGAAGCTGCCGTCACCCGACAGCGACAGGGCGACGGGCACCATGCCCGCGACCATCGCGACCGTCGTCATGACGATCGGCTGCGCACGCTTGTGCCCGGCGTCCATGATCGCCGCGAACGGTTCGACGCCCTTGTCGATTTCCTCGAGCGCGAAGTCGACCAGCAGGATCGAGTTCTTGGCGACGATGCCCAGCAACAGCAGCATGCCGATCATCACCGGCATCGACACCGGATCGCCCGTGATGCGGATCGCGATCGCGCCGCCCAGCGGGGCGAGCAGCAGCGAACCCATGTTCACCAGCGGCGGCAGGACGCGCTTGTAGAGCAGCACCAGCGTCGCGAACACCAGCAGCACGCCGGTCACCACCGCGATGACGAAGTTGAACAGCATTTCGGCCTGCCACTTGGCATCGCCCAGGTTCAGCTTGGCGACCCCCTGCGGCAGGTTTTTCATCGTCGGCAGTTCGTTGATCTTGGGCATGACGTCGCCCGAGACGAGGCCGGGGGCGAGGTCGGC
>DDFE01000158.1:0-1805 GCA_002336985.1 Sphingomonadales bacterium UBA1936 | reverse complement strand
GCCGTCGTCACGCCCATTTCAGCCGCCAGCTGTGTGCGCGGCTTGATGATGATTTCGGGCCGCTGCATGTCGGAGTTGGTACGCGGTGCCACGAGTTGCGGCAGCGTTTTCATTTCTTCCACGATCTTGTTCGCGGTCGCCGCCAGCAGGACGGGGTCGTCGCCGCCGAGCGTGAGCGTGATGTCGCGCCCGGAACTGCCCGGACCGCCGCCCGATTGCGACTGGAAGCTGACGCGCGCGTCGGGAATCTTGTTCAGCCTGTCCTGCCAACTGCGCTGGAACTCGACACTGGTGACCGTGCGGCTCTTTTTCAGCGTCAGGAATATCTTGGCGTTGTCGACGTTGATGCGCGAGAATGCCGACTGCACCTCCGGCGCATCCTGCAGCATCGTGCGCACGCGGTCGGTAACCCGTTCCGTCTGCTGAAGCGTCGATCCCGGCGTCAGCGTGATCAGTACCTGGCTGAAATCGTTGTTCTGCGTCGGCATGAAGGTGAGCGGGATGCCCGCGAACGCCAGGATGGTCGCGACGAAGGTCAGGAAGCCGATCCCCATCGTCCACAGCCTGTGGTCGACGCGGCGCGCCCAGATGCGTGACCAGCGTGTCGTGCCGCGGAGCGCCGCCACCTTGCTGGAATCGAGCGTCCAGTGCAGCGCCTTCAGGTACAGGTCCATGAAGCGCCCGCCGCCGTGTTCGGCATGGCCGTGCGATTTCAGGAAATAGGCCGCGACCATCGGCGTGATCAGGCGCGCGACGGCAAGGCTGACCAGCACCGCCGCCACGACGGTCAGGCCGAAATTCTTGAAGAACTGCCCCGATACGCCCGGCATCAGGCCGACCGGCAGGAAGACCGCGACGATCGACATCGTCGTCGCGAGCACCGCGAGGCCGATTTCGTCCGCCGCGTCGATCGACGCCTGATAGGCGGTCTTGCCCATGCGCATGTGCCGGACGATGTTCTCGATTTCCACGATGGCATCGTCGACCAGCACGCCCGCGACCAGGCTGAGCGCCAGCAGCGACAGGAAGTTCAGCGAGAAGCCGAGCAGGTCCATGAACCAGAAAGCGGGAATGGCCGACAGCGGGATCGCGATCGCCGAGATCAGCGTCGCGCGCCAGTCGCGCAGGAACAGCCAAACGACGAGAACCGCCAACACTGCACCCTCGATCATCGCGTGAATCGCGGATTTGTATTGGTCCATCGTGTAGTTCACCGAGGTGAACAGCTCGGTATAGCCGACCTTCGCGTTGGTCTTGCGCAGGCTGTCGAGTTCCTTGTTGATCGCCTTGTAGACCGAAACGTCCGATGCGCCCTTCGACCGTTCGATCGAGAAGCTCAGCACCTGGCGCCCGTTCATCTTGGCGAGCGTGCGCTGTTCGGCGTAGCCGTCGCGAACCGTCGCGATATCGGCGAGCTTGACCGTCCGGCCGTTGCCGACCGAAATGTTGATCTGGCTGAGCGCGAAGGCGTTTTGCTGGTTACCCAGCACGCGCACCGACTGTTCGGATCCGCCGACTTCGGCACGACCGCCGGCCGCATTGAGGTTGACTGCGCGCAGTTGGGTATTGACCTGCGATGCGGTCAGCCCCTGGCTCTGCAGCTTGGCGGGATCGAGGACGACCCGGATTTCGCGACTCACACCACCGCTGCGCGTGACGCTGCCGACACCGGGAATGGCGCGGAGCCGCTTGGCCACGGTGTTGTCGACGTACCAGCTCAGTTCCTCGAGCGACATGTCGCGCGATTCCGCCGCGAAGATCGCGATTTCGCTGCCGCCGACATCGACGCGCGAGACCTGCGGCTC
>DDFE01000191.1:7213-16322 GCA_002336985.1 Sphingomonadales bacterium UBA1936 | reverse complement strand
GAGATGTCAGTGCGTTTGGGCATTAGAGGATCAATCTTGTGAATGGGTCGGTTTTTTCTGAGAACGATAGGCGCAACGTTCCACGCTTATCCGCAAGACAACTAAGTACTTCCACGGAGGTGTGCTCCAAGTCGATAGCGACAGAGTGCTCTTGCTGTGTTCCCATGCGCATGTCGAAGTTCGCATGGCACTGCAGCGCCACACCTATTGGCGTATCAGCTGTCACCGGCGGCGGTTCTCGAAAAACTGAGCTGGCGCCCGTCGGGACTGGCTTTTCCTCCCACAAAACGAGATACTTACGCGGCTGGGAAGCTTCATGTTGGGCCTCAAATAGCAACGCGATTCCATAACCAACGCAGACTGCCAAAGCCCCGACCGCAATGTACCGGAGCTTCGGATTCACCCTATCTCCCCCACAAACCTTTCGAACAGATAGTGGCTGTCCTGCGGACCGGGGCTGGCCTCGGGGTGGTATTGCACGCTGAACGCCGAGGTGTCGGTGAGTTCGAAGCCGCAATTGCTGCCGTCGAACAGCGAGACGTGCGTTTCGCGCGCGTTGGCTGGCAGGCTTTCGCGTTCGACCGCGAAGCCGTGATTCATCGACGTGATCTCGACGCGGCCGTCGCTCAGCCGCTTGACCGGGTGGTTCGCGCCGCGGTGCCCCTGGTGCATCTTCACCGTCCGCGCGCCGACCGCGAGGCCGAGCAACTGGTGGCCGAGGCAGATGCCGAACAGCGGCTTTCCGGTGTCCAGCCATTTGCGGATCACCGGCACGGCATATTCGCCGGTCGCTGCGGGATCGCCCGGGCCGTTCGACAGGAACAGCCCCTGTGGATCGTGCGCCATGATGTCGTCGTAGCTGGCGGTCGCGGGGACCACCGTCACGTTCGCACCCGCATCGATCAGGTTACGCAGGATGTTGCGTTTCAGGCCGTAGTCGATGGCAACGACGCGCGGGCCGCCCGCCTTCGCGCTTTCGGTCGCATAGCCCTCGCCCAGCTTCCACAGGCCGTCGTTCCACGGATAGGTCTGCAGCGTGGTCACCGGCTTCGCGAGGTCGGTACCCTCCAGCCCCGGCCAGTCGCGCGCCAGCGCCACCAGCTCGTCCACGTCGAACTGCCCGTCCGCCCGGTGCGCGATCACCGCGTTCGGGGGGCCCAGCTCGCGAATACGCCGCGTCAGCGCGCGGGTGTCGACGCCCGCCAGCCCGATACGCCCGTTGAGCTTCATCCAGGCGTCGAACCCGCCGTTCGAGCGCCAGTTCGACGGCGCGGTCACGTCTTCACGCACGATGCAGCCGACCGCATGCGGGTTGGTCGCCTCGATATCCTCAGGATTCACGCCGACATTGCCGATGTGGGGGAAGGTAAAGGCGATGATCTGAGCCGCATAGGAGGGGTCGGTCATCACTTCCTGGTAACCGGTCATCGCGGTGTTGAAGCACACTTCGCCCACGGCCACGCCCTGTGCGCCGAATCCGCGTCCGCGAATCGCCGTGCCATCGGCAAGGACGAGAATTCCGGTCGCGGGCAGGGTTTCGGGCATGCGAAAGGGCACTCCGTGAGGGCATAGTTATGGCGGTATCGCTAAGCGCCGCTCGCTAGGGCCGCATTGCCCGATGGTCAACCGCTGCTATAGGCCCCGGCCATGATCAGAGACGATATTTCGGCGGCACAGACCGCATCGATGAAGGCCGGCGACAAGGAAACGCTGGCGACCGTGCGGTTGATGATGGCCGCGATCAAGAATCGCGACATCGAGGCGCGCACCGGAAAGGCGCCCGCCGATGACGACACCCTCGTCGTCGAGGTGCTTCAGAAAATGGTGAAGCAGCGCCGCGAATCGATCCAGATGTTCACTGATGGCGGCCGTCAGGAACTGGCCGACAAGGAAGCGAGCGAAGTGGCGGTCATCGAACGCTTCCTGCCGGCACAGCTGAGCGATGAGGAAACGACGCTGGCGATCGAGGCGATCAAGGCCGAACTGGGCGCGACCGGGGTCAAGGACATGGGCCGCGTGATGGCGGCGCTGAAGGAACGCCATGCGAGCCAGCTCGACATGAGCAAGGCAAGCGCGCTGGTGAAGGCGGCGCTTTCGTAAAAACCCTCTCCCCTTGAGGGAGAGGATACGAAGACTTGGGCGCGTGCGCCCTAGTCGGAGTTGGTGAGGGGAAACACTGCCCTCACCCTCCCGCTGCTGCGCAGCGGGTCCCTCCCTCTCCCCTGAAGGGAGAGGGATTTTCAGCCCAGCACCCCCTCGTGCAGCCGGACCACCCGGTCCATCTTCGCCGCCAGCCGCTCGTTATGCGTCGCGACCAGTGCTGCCGCCCCCTCCCCGCGCACCAGGCGCAGGAATTCGGCGAGCACCACGTCCGCCGTCGCCTCGTCGAGGTTGCCGGTCGGCTCATCCGCCAGGATCAGCGCGGGTGCATTGGCGAGCGCGCGGGCGACCGCCACGCGCTGTTGCTCGCCGCCCGACAGCTGGCTGGGGCGGTGCGTCAGGCGTCCGGCGAGGCCCAGCGTTTCGAGCAGCGATGCGGCACGCGATTCGGCATCCGCCCGGCCCTTGCCCGCGATCAGTTGCGGCAGAACGACATTCTCGCTCGCCGTGAAGTCGGGGAGCAGATGGTGGAACTGGTAGACAAAGCCCACCGAATCGCGCCGCACGCGCGTGCGGCCGGCATCGTCGAGGTTCGCGACCTCTTCGCCCGCGATGCGAATCGACCCGCCGAAGCCGCCCTCAAGCAGGCCCACCGCCTGCAACAGCGTCGACTTGCCCGACCCGGACGGGCCCAGCAGCGCCACGATCTCCCCCTGCCCCACATGCAGGTCGACGCCGCGCAGGACGTGGATGACGGCCGCGCCCTGCTTGAAGTCGCGGGTCAGGCCGGTGACGTGGAGGACATCACTCATAGCGCAACACCTGCACCGGATCGGTCCCCGCAGCCTTCGCCGCCGGATAGAGCGTCGCGAGGAAGCTGAAGCCCAGCCCCATCGCCGCGATCGCCAGCACCTCGAACGGGTCGGTCTTCGACGGCAGTTCGGTCAGGAAGCGGATCGACGGATCCCACAAATTCTGTCCAGTGATCCACTGGACGAAATCGACCATGTCCTGCCGGAAATAGAGGAAAACGAAGCCCAGGATCAGCCCGGCAACCGTTCCGACCGCGCCGATCACCGTCCCGACCACGACGAAAATACGCACCAGCGACCGCCGCGGTGCACCCATCGTCCGCAGGATCGCGATGTCGCGGGTCTTGGCGCGGACCAGCATGATCAGCGACGACAGGATGTTGAACACCGCGACCAGGATGATGATCGACAGCACCACGAACATCGCGACCCGCTCGACCGCCAGCGCCTCGAACAGCGCGGCATTCATCCCCCGCCAGTCGGTTACGATCGCGGTGCCCCCGACCTTTTCGGTTAGCGGCGCGAGGATGGTGCCGACACGGTCGGCGTCGACAGTCTGCACCTCGACCATGCCGACCGCATCGCCGAGCAGCAGCAGTTGCTGCGCATCGGGGATGGGCATGATCACGAACGCCTTGTCATAATCGTACACGCCGATCTCGAAGATCGCGGCGACGCGGTAGCTGACGATGCGCGGCATCGACCCGAACGGTGTCGTCTGACCATCGGGCGAGATGAGGCTGATTTCCGACCCCACCTGCGCACCGAGTTGCGACGCAAGGACCGACCCGATCGCGACATTGCGGCTGCCGACCGCGATCTCGGACATCTTGCCGGCCTTGAGTTGCAGCGTCTTGTTGCCGCGGATGTCCTCCAGCCGCTCGCCGCGGACCAGCACGCCTTCGACACGGCCGTTGAACGTCGCCATCAACGGCTGTTCGATCAACGGCACAGCACTGGTCACGCCCGGCGTCTTGCGCGCCATCTCGGCGATTTTCTGCCATTCCGGCAGGCGACCGCCATAGCCCTGCACGACCGCGTGGCCGTTGAGACCCACGATCTTGTCGAACAATTCGGCGCGGAACCCGTTCATCACGCTCATAACGACGACGAGCGCCGCGACGCCAAGCATCACCGCCACCAGGCTGATCGAGGCGACGAGTGCGATAAATGCCTCTCCCCGCCCCGGAAGCAGGTAACGGCGCGCGATCATCGTTTCATAGGGGCTGAGCAGCATGTTGCCGCGGCGATAGGATTGATGCGGCAAGCTGTCCACCATCGGGACACGTGTTGCGTCCGCGCAACAGGCGGCGACCAATCGTTGCGCGATGTAACGAGAATGGATGACAAGTCGGTAACGGTTGCATAGCACCGCCTCACTGGAACGACAGCAGTGGCTGCGGTTCAGGGAGGTTCCGGTTCCGCAGCGCCCACAGGGGAGCGCGTAGAGCCGGAGCGGAAGCTTATAGGGGGCTGACGAGCGATCGTCACGCGGGTGCCCGGATCACGAATGCGTGATCCGGGCATTCGCGTTTCTGGCGCCTAGAACGACGCCGCGACGGTGATGCCATAGGTGCGCGGCTCGCCCGGCTGGCCGACGATCAGGCCCGAACTTCCCGACTGCGTCGACAGCAGCTCGAAATAGTTCTGCTTGAAGGCATTGCGGACCCAGGCGAACGCGTTGAACTCGCCCTTGCGATACCCTGCACGGAAGTTGTGCAGTGAATAGCCGTCGATCCACATGTACGCGGACGGTGACGGGTTCGACGAGAAGTCGGACCGGTAATTGGCGTCGTAGCCGACGTATACCTGCCCCTCTCCGCCGCCGACCGGCAGGTTGAACTCGCCGCCCCAGGAGAATGCCCATTTCGAAATGCCGGGCAGCACCTGTCCGGAGATATCGCAATACGGCAGGCTGTTACCCGGCGTCCCTGCGGCGGCCGGGGTGCCGACTATGACGCCGCCCACGACGGGTAGCGCGGTCCCACCAGCCAGTTCGGGCGGGCATGGCGCATTCTTGAAGTCGATATACTTTGCGTCCGTGTAGGCGCCGTTGACGTACGCGCTGAAGCGTGGGCTCGGACGGAAGCTCGAATCGAATTCGAACCCGCGCACCCGCACCTGGCCGGCGTTGGCGAGGTAACCGCGAATGACGTTGACCGCGTTGCTGTTCACCGTCGCCTGATAATCCTCGATATCGGTCCAGAAGCCCGCGAGGTTCAGCGTGACCTTGCGGTCGAGGAACTGCGTCTTCAGGCCCAGTTCGTAGTGATTGACCTTTTCCGGCTTCACGGTCTGCGTCGTCAGGTCGACCGCGGTATTGGTGCTGTTCAGCGGCAGGCCCGACAGGTTGATACCACCCGACTTGAAGCTGTGCGCATAGGTCGCATAGCCGTGGATATCGCGGTCGAAATCATAGGACAGCGTGAGGTCGCCCGACACATTCCAGTTGTCGAAATCGGGCGCATAGCATTGCGGCGCCAGCGTATTCAGCTGGTCCGCATTCAGCGCGGTTGGGTTGGCACAGGTTGCGACGCGGTTCGGGAAGCTCGCATTGTTGATGCTGACCGTCGCGACGTATGACCCCGATTTCTTGTCGTAGTTCAGGCGCAGGCCCGGCTGGATGTGGAAAGCGTCCGTCACCGCGTAGTTCGCCTTGCCGAAGACGGCGAAGCTTTCGTTCTTGAAGTGAATGTCGTTGGTGCTGGTCAGGCCGTTCAGCGTGTTGGGGTTGAGCCCGCCCGCGCTGGTCGGATTGAGCAGCCACGCGCTCGCCGCGCTGCCCTGCACCTGCGATCCCTGCGTATCGATGGTCTGGTGGAAGAAGAAGGCGCCGACCGTGTAGCTCAGCTTTCCCTTGTCATTCGATGCGAGGCGAATTTCCTGCGTGTACTGCCGCTGCTGCGACGGGTTCTGCGACACGGTCGTGATCGGCAGACCCACGAAATCGCGGTCGTTCGCCGGTTTCCAGTCCCAATAACGATAAGCCGTGACCGACGTGAACGTCGCGAAGCCTAGGTTCCAGTTACCGACCAGCGATAAGCCGCCGACTTCCTGCCGCGAATTGATCTGCGCATCGAGGTCGGTCACGCGATCGAACGGATTGGTGCTGGGCACCGTATATCCGGCGGCAGCTGCCAGCGCCGCATATTGCCGGTTCAGCGGTCGCTGCGTCGGCGCGACGCGGGCGTAATATTGGACGCAGCACAGCGGGTTCTGGCGATTGAAGTCGGCGAACACCGTCAGGTTGGCGGTATCGTCGATATTCCACAGCAGCGATCCCTTGAGACCCAGGTTGTCGAGCCGATGCAGGTCGAGGCCGCTCTTCACATTCCTGATCGTCCCGTCACGCGTCGAAAGCGCGGTCGACAGGCGCACGGCGACATTATCGGTAATCGGTCCGGAAACCGACGCCTTGCCCTGGAAAAAGTTATAGTTGCCCGCGGAAAGTTCGACGCGTCCTTCTGGTTCGAAGCTCGGCGCACGCGTCGTGATATTGATCGCACCCGCAGTCGTGTTCTTGCCATAGAGCGTGCCCTGCGGCCCGCGCAGCACTTCGACACGGTCGATATCGACAAGGTCGAAGGTCGATGCACCCACACGACCGATGTAGACACCGTCCACATAAAAACCGACACCCTGTTCGATGCCGTCATTGGTCAGACCGAACGGCGCACCAAGGCCGCGGATGTTGATCGCGGTGTTGCGCGGGTTCGACGAATAGAACTGCAGCGCCGGCTGCGTCTGCTGGATCCGTTGGACGTTGAACGAACCGCTGCTGGTCAGGTCCTTGCCGCTCAGCACGCTGATGGCAATCGGCACGTTCTGCAGCGTTTCCGTACGGCGGCGCGCGGTGACGACGATAGCATCCGATTCCTGCCCGGCGGCATCCGCGGAAACCTCGGCCGATGCGAGAGCGGCCTGCGCGAAAACAGGAAACGGCGCGGCGATCGACGCAAGCAGTGCGGCACGAAACAGGACACGATTCATCATTGGCTCCCCATATAGCCAGTCGATACTCCACTGAAACTATGTAGATTAGGAAACGATCAAAACTTTCGCATGCGAAAGCAGAAGGCTCATGACAGCGATGTCTGCCTGCTACGGCCGCTGAGCGAACCAGATGGTGTGTCGTGGCCCCTTGCCGTTACTGCGGGCACGCACGACGACCTCTTCAACATGGAAACCTGCCGTGTTCAGACGGCGGGTAAAAACCGCATCGGGTGCGGCCGACCAGATCGCGACGAGACCGCCCGGTCTTAACGCGGCTTTCGCAGCGGCGAGGCCGGCCATCGAATAAAGTCGGTCGTTGCCGGGATGAACGATGCCGTCGGGGCCATTATCGACGTCGAGCAGGATCGCGTCGTACCGCCCCGTCCCGTCGGCGATCACCTGCACGACGTCTCGCTCGATAATCTCGACGCGGGGATCGTCGAGACAGCCGGCCGCCAGATCGGCCATGGGCCCCCGCGCCCATGCGATGATTTCCGGTACGAGTTCCGCGACCGTGACCCGCGCATCGGGACCAAGCTTTGCCAGCGCCGCGCGCAAGGTGAACCCCATGCCGTAACCGCCGATCAGCAAGTGCGGTGCCGCACTTTGCAACCGCGCAACGGTCATCTCGGCAAGCGCCTCTTCCGACCCGCTCATACGGCTGTTCATCAGCTCGTTACGCTCGAGCACGATCATGAAATCATCGCCGCGGCGAAACAAGCGAAGGTCTTCCCCGCCCGGTACGACGGCCGTTCCGAGCAGCTCGCGTGGTTTCATTCGAGCATGCTCCTGTGATGACAACGCCCCTTGCCACAATTTGGCGTTCATTCATCCTTCAAACTGCGCTATCGGCCCGCTGTCGCAGACTATCGGTCGCGAAACCCCGCAACGAACATGGATTTTATGGCAGCGTTCAAACAACCGACTTTCCAGGAGCGCGCCGCGCTTGCCGCCAAGGCCAAACAGACGGCTCTCGAAAAACTGAAGGCGAAACCGCCAATGGACGAGGCGTTGGTCGCGCAACGCCGTGAAGCGCGGCTTGCCAAGGAAGCCGCCGCCGCCACTGCGCGCGCCGAAAAACTGGCAGCGCGCGAAGCCGAAAAGGCGGCGAAGAAAGCAGCCGCCGACGAGAAGGCCGCCGAAACCGCCGCAGCGCCAGCGCTGACCGAAGCCGAGAAAAAGGCCATTCGCGACGCGAGATACGCTGCGCGCAAGAACCGCGTGGGCCGCCGGTAATANNAACAGCGGATGCGGCGCGAAGGGTTTGCTCTTCAGTTCCGGATGGAACTGGACGCCGACGAACCAGGGATGGTCGGGCCGCTCGACGATTTCGGGCAGTGTTCCGTCGGGCGACATCCCAGAAAAAATCAGGCCGTTCGCCTCGAGCGCATCCTTGTAGTGCCCGTTGACCTCGTAGCGGTGACGGTGACGCTCGCTGATCTCAGTCGCGCCGTAAATACCTGCAACCTGGCTGTTGCCGCCGAGCTTCGCCGGATAGGCGCCCAGCCGCATCGTGCCGCCGAGGTCACCGCCTGCTGCGCGCTTCTGTAGTCCTTCTGCGCTCATCCACTCGGTGATCATGCCGACGACCGGCTCGCTGGTCGGGCCGAATTCGGTCGTCGAGGCATCCGCAATGCCAGCGGTGTTCCGTGCTCCCTCGATGCAGGCCATCTGCATGCCGAGACATATCCCGAAGAAAGGCACGCCGCGTTCGCGCGCGAAGCGGACGCTGGCGATCTTGCCCTCTGACCCGCGCTCGCCGAAGCCGCCGGGCACCAGGATAGCGTTCATCGGCTCGAGCGCCTCCGACGGGTCCTCATCGCCCTCGAACAGTTCGGCATCGAGCCATTTGACGTTGACCTTGACCCGGTTGGCGATACCGCCGTGGACCAACGCCTCGTGCAGCGACTTGTATGCGTCGGGAAGTCCGACGTACTTGCCGACGACGCCGATCGTGACCTCGCCCTCCGGATTGGCGAGCCGATCCTCGATCTCCGACCAGCGTGACAGGTCGGGATCGCCTTCGGGTTCGATGCCGAAGGCGCGCAGCACTTCCTCGTCGATGCCCTCTGCATGATATTGCAGCGGCACGCCGTAGATCGACTTGGCGTCGAGTGCAGAAATGACCGCTTCCTTGCGGACGTTGCAGAACAGGGCGATCTTGGCGCGGTCGCTGTCGGGCAGCGGCTGTTCGCTGCGGCAGA
>DDFE01000191.1:6261-7125 GCA_002336985.1 Sphingomonadales bacterium UBA1936 | reverse complement strand
TGCGGAATCACCTGGACGGTCGCGCCCAGATAATCGCCGCGCCGTTCGCGCTGGATGATCTGCTGGTAGATGCGGCCTGAGGTCACATTGTCCGATTGGCGCGAAGCGACGCCAGTGAAGCGTTCGTAATGCCCCAGGTCCAGGTCAGTCTCCGCACCGTCGTCGGTGACATAGACCTCGCCATGCTGATACGGTGACATCGTCCCCGGATCGACGTTGAGATAAGGGTCGAATTTCCGGATTCGCACGCGGTATCCGCGCGCCTGCAGGAGGGCAGCGAGCGATGCCGCCATAAGCCCCTTGCCAAGCGATGAGACCACGCCGCCGGTGATAAAAATGAACCGCGCCATGGGAGTCGGCGCTTAGACCTGCCTTGCCCCATTGGGCAAGGCAGCGAATCTAAACCGCGTCGATTTAGTTCGAATTTCCTGCAGGTGCCGACGATGCCGGAACGGTCGCAGCAACGGGCGGCGGGGCAGCGGTCGTCGTCGCAGCAGCCGGAGCGGTCCGCGTACGTTCGGCGCGGGGCTCAACCTTCGGACGTGCAGTCGCGATCGGCACGGTCGCAGGTGCCTGGGCCGGAGCCTGCGTCGTTGCCGGAGCTCCGGTCAACGGCGGACCGGCAGTCGGCGCGGTACCGATCGGCACGGCGGGTGCTGCCGGCGGCGGTGCGGTCGGCGCAGGGCGCCGTGCCAACGATGTGTCGATATTGCCGCCGCGATTGTACTGCGATGCCAGGACCGCGTGCACAATCGACAGGGCGATGAAAATGCCCGCCAGGATCGCCGTGGAACGCGTCAGAAAATCCGCCGCACCGCGTGCCGACATCAGGCCCGACGGGCTGCCGCCCATCCCGAGCCCGCC
>DDFE01000191.1:5814-6207 GCA_002336985.1 Sphingomonadales bacterium UBA1936 | reverse complement strand
GACCCGCCATAGAGGATACGGACATCGGGACCGACGACCGCGCGGATTGCGGCGTGCATCTCGGCGACATCGGCGGCCGATGGCGTACGACCAGTGCCGATCGCCCATACGGGTTCATAAGCAACGACCAGCTTGTCGTGGTTTGCAGGCAGCGAACCCGCCAACTGTGCCTCGACGACGGCCACTGCGTGTCCGGCATCGCGCTGTTCGAGCGTTTCGCCGACGCAGACGATCGCGGTCATACCCACTGCCTGGACCGCTTCAGCCTTCGCCTTCACCTGCGCGTCGGTTTCGCCGTTGTCGGTGCGGCGTTCGCTGTGGCCGACGATGCACATCGTCGCGCCAGCCTCAACCAGCATCGCCGCCGATACGCATCCAGTGTGCGCACCTGAC
>DDFE01000191.1:0-5756 GCA_002336985.1 Sphingomonadales bacterium UBA1936 | reverse complement strand
TGCCATGCATTTTCCAGTTTCCGGCGATGAGCTTGCGTGTAATCATGGGGCGGCTCTATGGGGACCGATCATTTCGCTCAAGGCCCCTTCATGCTTTCGATTTTCCGCAATTTCTCGAAATCGCCGATCGGTGTCGGTATTTTCGCCCTGATCCTCATCGCGTTCGTCGTGACGCTGTATGAGGGCAAGTCGGGCCTGGGCGGCATGTCGCTGGGCGGCGGGAGCATCGTCAGCGTCGGCGGCGAGACGATCGACGAGGCGGAACTGACCCGTCGCGTGCAGAACCAGTTGGAGGGCGCGCGCCAGAACGACACCGCGCTCACCATGCAGAAATTCGTGGCCGCGGGCGGCCTGGAGCGGACGATCGAGCTGACCGAAACGGGCCGCGCTCTCGAAGTCTTCGCCGAACAGCAGGGCATGGTCGCCAGCAAGAAGCTGGTGGATGGCGCCATCGCCAGCATTCCCGCCTTCAACGGACCCACCGGCAAATTCGACCCGACGACGTTCCAGCAGGTGCTGGCCCAGCGCAAATTGAGCGAATCGATGCTTCGGGACGATTTCGCGCGCGAGGCGCTGACCAAGGCGCTCGCTATTCCGATCGCGGGCGCTGCGCGCGTTCCCGCCGGTCTCGTCCAGCCCTATGCATCGCTGCTGCTCGAAAGCCGCGAGGGCCGCGTCGCCGAAGTGCCCAGCAGCGCTTTCATGCCGACGGCAGCGCCCAGCGATGCGGAGGTCCAGGGATTCTACCAGCGCAACCTGGCCCGCTACACCGTGCCCGAACGCCGCGTCATCCGTTACGCGACGTTCGACAAGAGCATCGTCGCCGAAAAAGCCAAGGCGACCGATGCCGAGATCGAAGCGCTCTATAAGTCGCAGGAAAAAGATTACGGCGCCCGCGAAAAGCGCGCCTTCACCCAGTTGATCGTGCCGACCGAAGCGGAGGCCAATGCCCTGCTCGCGAAGGTCAAGGGCGGCATGTCTATGGCCGATGCCGGCAAGAGCGTGAAACGCGATGCACTGACGGTGCCGGCTACCGACCCACGCGGGTTCGAGCAGCTGACCGGCCCCGACGTCGCCGCCGCCGCCTTTGCCGCGCCCAAGGGCGAAATCGCAGCGATCAAACGGTCGGGGCTGGGCTATCATGTGGTCCGCGTCGACAGCATCCAGACCATCGCGGCCACACCGCTGTCGTCTGTTCGCGCCAAGCTCGCCGCCGATATAGCGACCCAGAAGGAAGCGCGCGCGATCGCCGATTTCGTCGGCGAGATCGAGGATGCGGCGACCGGCGGCGCAACGTTCGACGAACTCGCGAAGAAGTTCGCCCTGACCACCGAGACGACACCGGCGCTCACCAGCGCAGGCGTCGCCATCGACGCACCCGCCTACAAACCGGCTCCGGCTGTCAGTGCCGTTCTCACGCCTGTATTCCAGGCCTCAGCGGAGGATGATCCGACGGTCACTGCCCTGCCGGAGAACACAGGCTATGTGTTCTGGAAGCTGGACCGCACCATCGCGGCCGCGCCGAAGCCCCTCGCCGAACTTCGCGCTCAGGTCGTGGCGGACGTCCAGAACGACAAGGGCGCGGCCGCCGCAAAGGCCGCTGCCGACAAGATCGTCAGCGCCGTCAACAGCGGCACGCCGCTGGATGTCGCGCTGAAGGGTGCCGGTGTCGCCCTGCCCGCGCCCAGCCCGGCCAAGGCCCGCCGCCTTCAATTGGCACAGTCGCAGACGCCCGTTCCGCCGCCGCTCGCGATGCTGTTCGCGCTTCCCGAAAAGCGGGCACGCGCACTGGCGATGCCGGCACGTGGCGGCTGGTATGTCGTCATTGCCGACAAGGTCATTCCCGGCGACGCACGCCAGGCTCCGGGTCTGATCGAAGCAACGCGCGAGCAATTGGCGGGCGTCTTCGGTGACGAATACGTCCAGCAGTTCGCATCCGCCGTCCGCAGCGAAGTCGGTATCAGGACGAATGCGTCTGCCGTGGCCAAGCTGAAGAGCACGCTGCAGGGCGGCCAGTGATCACCGAATGAGCGGCCGGTGAGCGAGACATCCGCTGTCCGCGATGCAGCGGCAGCCGAGGCGATCCGAAACGGACGGCCCGCGCTGGTGTGGCGCGATATCGTCGCCGATACCGAGACGCCGGTCGGCGCCGCGCTGAAGCTGTTCGAAACCGGCCGGGGCGACTTCCTGCTCGAATCGGTCGAGGGTGGCGCGGTGCGCGGACGTTACAGCCTGATCGGTCTCGCGCCCGACCTGGTATTTCGCGCCCAGGGGAACACGGCCGAGATAAACCGGCACTGGACCACCGACCGCTCGGCATTTTCGGCGTTGCAAGAGCCGACACTCGAAGCGCTGCGCGCCCTGGTCGCGTCGTGCAGGATCGACGTTCCGCAAGGATTACCCCCCGCGCTGGCCTGTCTCGTCGGCTATTTCGGTTACGAAACCATCGGGCTGGTCGAGGATTTGCCGCGCCCTCCGGCGAACCCGCTCGACCTGCCGGACATGATCTTCGTCCGGCCGACGGTGATCCTGGTGTTCGACCGGCTCGCCGACCGGTTGTTCGTGGTCGCGCCGGTGTGGCCGGGCGGCGATATCGGTGATGCGGTCGAACGGATCGAGGCGACACTCGCCCGCCTGGCGCGACCGCTTCCCGCCGTGACGGCGACGGCGTGCCTCGACACGCTGCCTGCCCCCCGGCCGGTGCTTGCGCCCGGCCGCTATGCCGCAATGGTCGAACGCGCACGCGACTACATCACGGCGGGCGACATCTTCCAGGTCGTGCTGGCGCAGCGGTTCACCTTGCCCTTCCCGCTGCCGCCGTTCGATCTTTATCGCGCGCTGCGGCGGATCAATCCGTCGCCCTTCCTCTACCACCTCGACCTGCCGGGTTTCAGCCTGACCGGATCCAGCCCCGAAATCCTGGTCCGCGTCCGCGACGGCGAAGTCACAATCCGACCGATCGCGGGCACGCGCCCCAGGGGCAAAACGGCGGTCGAAGATGCGGACAACCGGACCAGCCTGCTTGCCGATCCCAAGGAGCGCGCCGAACATCTGATGCTGCTGGACCTCGGCCGCAACGACGTCGGCCAGGTCGCTACTGCAGGCAGTGTGACCGTGACCGACAGCTACACGGTCGAATTCTATAGCCATGTCATGCACATCGTATCGAACGTGACCGGCCGTTTGGCGCCCGGCAAGGACGCACTCGACGCGTTGTTCGCAGGTTTCCCCGCCGGCACGGTCAGTGGTGCGCCAAAGGTGCGTGCGTGCGAGATCATCGCCGAACTCGAACCCGAAACGCGCGGTGCTTACGCAGGCGGCGTCGGTTACTTCAGCCCCGACGGCAACATGGACAGCTGCATCGTCCTGCGCACAGCGGTGGTGAAGGACGGCGTCATGCACGTGCAGGCCGGTGCGGGGATCGTCGCCGACAGCAACCCTGATTACGAGCAGCGCGAATGCGAGGCGAAGGCCGGCGCCCTAATGGCCGCGGCGCGCGAAGCCGTGCGGATCGCGGGCGAAGCAAGCTACGGTCAATAACCGCGGGCTCACGGTTCCCGATTCTCGGCCATCGCCCGGCGTTCGAGATACCATTGGCGGATCATCGCCTGTGTGCAGCCGGTCTGGCCGAAGCTGCCTTGGGCGGTGCAGCTGCCGGGCATTGAAAATCGCTGCGCAGCTTCCAGCGTCTCCACGCGCGACGTCCAGGATGCGCCGGGGCCGCTATCTTCGCGCGGCTTGTTCCGGAATGCCTTCGGGATACGGTAACGGTCGGATTCGGGTAACCGGCCACAGACCACAATCTCGTCCCCGACCGCTTTCGGGCACGGGTCGTTGCCGAACACCGTCGCGGTACGCATGACCGGCGGCGGCGATTTGTCCTCTGCCAGTGCGGGTGTTGCTGCGGTGAGGAGGCCGAGGGCGCCAAGGATGAAGCTTCGCATGACCACAGGTTTCGCCCAAATTGCTGTCGATAGACTGAACGGCAGTTGGAAAAACCGCTGCGCCATGACTAAAGACGCGGCATGATCCTCGTCATCGACAATTACGACAGCTTTACCTGGAACCTCGTCCATTACCTGATGGAGCTTGGCGCCGAGGTCGAGGTCGTGCGCAACGACGCGATCGGCGTCGGTCAGGCCATGTCGAGCGGCGCCGAGGCTTATCTGATCTCGCCGGGGCCATGCACGCCTAACGAGGCGGGAATTTCGCTCGAACTGGTCGCGGCCTGTGCGGATGCCGGTAAGCCGCTGCTGGGCGTGTGCCTGGGCCACCAGTCGATCGGACAGCATTTCGGCGGGCGCGTGGTGCGTGGCGGCCTGATGCATGGTAAGACCAGCGAACTGACGCATGACGGCACCGGGCTGTTCGCCGGGCTCCCGACGCCGTTCACGGCCACGCGCTATCACTCGCTGGTGGTCGAGGACATTCCAGCCGACCTGCTGGTCAATGCGACGAGCGACGACGGCCATGTCATGGGCTTCCGCCACGCGACGTTGCCGATCCACGGCGTCCAGTTCCATCCCGAAAGCATCGCAACCGAACATGGCCATGCCATGCTCGCAAACTTCATGACGCTTGCTGGCATGAAAGTGAAAGAGCGCGCGTGAACCTTCCCGATGCGTCGGTGCCGTTGACGGCGGATGAAGCGCGCGCGTCGTTCGAAGCGATGCTCGATGGAACGGTCGACGACGACAGTATCCGTGATTTCCTGCTCGCGATGTCGCTGCGCGACGAAACCCCCATCGAAATCGCCGCTGCCATCAGGGCAATCCGTGCGCGTATGATCCCGGTTGCGGCTCCGGAGGGCGCCATCGACGTTTGCGGTACCGGCGGTGACATGAGCAACAGCGTGAACGTGTCGACCGCCGTCGCAATCGTCGTCGCGGCGTGCGGCGTGCCGGTCGCCAAGCACGGCAATCGCGCCGCGTCGAGCCAGGCGGGCGGTGCGGATACGCTGGAGGCACTGGGTCTCGATCTCGACCGCGCTTCGTCGACGGCTGAGGCAACGCTCGCGGACCTGGGCATCGCGTTTCTGTTCGCGCAGAAGCACCATCCGGCGCTTGGCAAACTCGCGCCCGTGCGCAAGTCGATCCAGCGGCGGACGATCTTCAACCTGACGGGTCCGGCGTGCAATCCGGCGGGCGTCAAACGCCAGCTGATCGGCGTCGCGCGTCCAGACTTCCTGCCGGTCTATGCCGAGGCGCTTCAGTTGCTGGGAATGCAGGACGCGATGCTGGTGTCGGGGCACGAACCGCTCGACGAACTGTCGGTCGGCGGCCCGAGCACCGTGCTGCGCCTGGGAACCCCGCCAACCATTATCGCGCCCGAAGATGTCGGGCTGGAACGCCACCCGCTGGTCGCCCTGCGCGGCGGCGATGCCGCGCATAATGCGCACGCGTTGCGGCAGATGCTGCTCGGCGAAGCGGGCGCGTACCGCGACGCCGTGCTGTTCAACGCCGCGGGCGCGCTGATCGCGGCGGGTCATGTCGGCGACTGGCAAGAGGGGATCGAGGAAGCAGCGGAAGCCCTCGACCGCGGCCTTGCGAATACGTTGCTGGACTGCTGGATCGCCTACCGATGAACAAGCTCGACCAAATCTGCGCGACCACACGCGACGAAGTGGCGCGGCGTAAAAGCGAGCGCTCGTTCGGCGAACTCGACAATCTCGCGAAATCCGAAACCGCGCCGCGCGGATTTCACTCTGCGCTGAAGGACAAGGCAAAAACCAGCTTCGCGCTGATCGCCGAGGTGAA
>DDFE01000067.1 GCA_002336985.1 Sphingomonadales bacterium UBA1936 | reverse complement strand
ATCGAGTTCGAGATCAGCGAGTCCATCCTGATGGATTGCAGCCCTGCGCAGATTACGCAGATCATTCAGTTGCGCGAACAGGGTGCGCGCATCGCGATCGACGATTTCGGGTCGGGCATGTCGAGCCTCGCGCGGCTGCGGTCGATGCCGTTCGACACGATCAAGCTCGACAACATGCTGATCGCAGGCATCGAGACGGATCCCGCGGCGTGCGACATTGCGCAGGCTGTTATCGGGCTGATCCACAGTCTGGGCGCGCAAGCCGTGGCCGAGGGCGTGGAAAACGGGCGACAGCTCGACATGCTGCGCGTCATGGGCTGCGACGCGGCGCAGGGTTATGCGATCGCGCCGCCGATGACCGAGGACGATTTCAGGGGCTGGCTGTCGAACACGCGCGACAGGATGGTCGCATAGATTTCGGTCAGCGCGGCAAGGTCGTCGAGCGCGACGGCCTCGTCCAGCTTGTGCATCGTCGCGTTGGGCAGCCCGAACTCGACGGTCGGACATAAACGCGACAGGAAGCGCGCGTCCGATGTACCGCCGGTCGTCGACAGTTCGGGGGCAAGGCCAGTCACGGCCTGAATCGCGTCCGATACCAGCGTGCTCAGGTCTCCAGGAGGCGTCAGGAATGCTTCGCCTGAAATGCGCGCGGTAACAGTCGCGCGCGGGTTTTCAGCAGCAGCGATCGCCATGATCCGCTCGACCAGCGCGGCGCCCGTCTGCTTGTCGTTGAACCGGATACTCAGCCGTGCGCTGGCCTTGGCCGGGATCACGTTCGTCGCGGGATTGCCGACATCGACGGTCGTCACTTCGATATTCGAGGGCTGGAACCAGTCGGTGCCTTCATCGAGCACGATGGCGTCGATCGCGGCAAGGATGCGGATCAGCGCGGGGATCGGATTGTCGGCGAGATGCGGATAGGCGACGTGCCCCTGTGTGCCCGCGACATCGATCCAGATGTTCACCGATCCGCGCCGCCCGATCTTGATCGTGTCGCCAAGGCGATGAGCGGACGTCGGCTCGCCGACGAGGCAGAGGCCGGGTTTCAACCCGCGCTCCTGCATCCGCTCGATCAGTGCGACGGTGCCGTAAGTCGCCGGACCTTCTTCAT
Source organism: Sphingomonadales bacterium UBA1936 (assembly GCA_002336985.1). Classification (GTDB taxonomy): domain Bacteria; phylum Pseudomonadota; class Alphaproteobacteria; order Sphingomonadales; family Sphingomonadaceae; genus Sphingomonas_O. Next base: position 3,804 of record DDFE01000067.1, on the reverse strand, counting down.
CGCCAGTGATGATCAGCGTCACGCGGCCCGTATGGTCGCGCATGCGATGGGCGGCGGCGGTGAATGCCGCGATGCTGCCTTTCATGTCGACCGCGCCGCGTCCGTGGAGCAGGTCGCCACGGATTTCCGGATTGAACGCGTCCGATGCCCAACCGTCGCCCGGCGGGACGACATCGAGGTGACCGGCAAAGGCAAAATGCGGCCCGTTGTCGTCCCCGCGCGTCGCGAGCAGGTTTTCGACCGGCCCATCCGGCGCCTCGCCCGTGACGAACCGCTCGACCTCGAACCCCTGCGCCTTCAGTGCGGCCTCCAGCACGTCGAACACTTCACCATGCGCGGGCGTCACGCTGGGTACGGCGATCAGGGCCTTGGCGAGGTCGAGGGCTTGGGTCATGCTGTGCGCTATGCCCAAGATCGATCTCGACGCAATCCCGCAGACCAATGCGACCGGATATCCGCCCGAATATGCCGAGGTGGTGAAAGAGCGCTGGTACCGCCGCCTGGCCCCAGCCGCGGGTCTCACCGACTTCGGCGCCAGCCATGTCGTCCTGAAACCCGGCGGATGGTCGTCGCAACGCCACTGGCATGAGGGCGAGGACGAGATGGTCGTCATGATATCCGGCGAAGCGACGCTGGTCGACGACAATGGTCGCACCCCTATGCGCGCGGGCGACGTCGCGGCTTTCGCCAAGAACGATGGCAACGGGCATGTGCTGGTCAACGAGAGCGACGCCGACTGCGTCTTCGTCGCGGTCGGCAAGCCGTCGGACACGGCATGCCATTATCCCGATATCGACATGCACCTGTTCGCGGGCGCCGGGCGGCAGAAACGCAAGGACGGCAGCGAGTTTTAAACCAGCGTCGAGCCGAACACCGCTGAGCGCAACTCTGGCAGGCCCAATCCCTTTTCGCTCGATGTCGCGATGATCTCGGGATGCGCGGCGGGCCGCTTGCGCGCCGCTTCGATGGTTCGTGCGGTAACGTCGGCGAGGTCGGTCGCCTTGATCTTGTCGGCCTTGGTCAGCACGACCATGTAGTTCACCGCTGCCGCGTCGAGCATGTCCATGATCTCGATGTCGACCGGCTTGATGCCGTGGCGGCTGTCGATCAGGACGAACGCACGGCCCAGCACGCGCCGCCCGCGCAGATAGTCGTTGACCAGGAAACGCCAGCGCTTGACCAGGTCCCTCGGCGCCTCGGCAAAGCCGTAGCCGGGCATGTCGACAAGGCGGAACCGCAGCGGATCGCCCACGTCGAAGAAGTTCAGCTCTTGCGTCCGCCCCGGCGTGTTCGACGTGCGGGCCAGCGCATTGCGATTGACCAGCGCGTTGAGCAGCGACGACTTGCCGACGTTCGACCGACCCGCGAACGCGACTTCGGGCACGTCCGGGGGCGGCAGATGCTCGAGCGACGGCGCCGACTTCAGGAACGCGACGGGGCCCGCGAAGACCTTGCGCGCGGTTTCGATTGCGTCGGCGTCTGGTTCGCTATCCGTCACTTTGCCGGTGTAGCGGCCATCGCCGTCTTCATCTCGGGATATTTCGAATAGAGCCACTTCTGCTGAAGAATGGTCAGGATGTTCGACGTCGCCCAGTAGAGCTGCAAGCCCGCGGCGAACGGCGCCATTACGAACATCAACACCCAAGGCATGATCGAGAACATCTGCGCCTGCACGGGGTCCGGCGGCGGCGGGTTCAGCTTGAACTGGATGAACATCGTTACGCCCAGGATGATCGGCAGCACGCCGATGGCGATGATGTGCGGCGGCGTGAACGGCAGGATGCCGAACAGGTTCACCGGCGTCAGCGGATCGGGCACGGACAAGTCCCTGATCCACGCGACGAACGGCTGGTGCCGCATTTCGATGGTCAGCATCAGAACCTTGTACAGCGCGAAGAAGATCGGGATCTGAATGAACATGGGCAGGCAGCCGGCGAGCGGGTTGATCTTCTCGCTCTTGTAGAGCGCCATGATCTCCTGCTGCTGCTTGACCTTGTCCTCCTTGTGACGCTCCTGGATCGCCTTCATCTTCGGCTGCACGATCCGCATCTGCGCCATCGACGAGAACTGCTTCTGCGCGATGGGGAAGATCAGCAGGCGAACGGTCAGCGTCAGCGCCATGATGGCGAGGCCGAAGTTGCCGATGATGCCGAACAGCCAGTGCAGGTAATGGAACATCGGCTTTTCGATGACCTCGAACCATCCCCAGTCGATCGCCTTGCCGAACAGCGGGATGCCGAGCGTTTTCTCGTAGTGATCGAGCGCGTTGATCTGCTTGGCGCCCGCGAACAGGTATGTTGTGGTAACCGCCGCCCGGCCGGGCGCGACGGACACGGGATTGCGCAGCATGTCGGCCTGGAAACTGCCATCGCCCGCACGGAATGTGCCGTCGATGCGCGCCGCCCCCTGCGGCGAGAGCGCCGTCAGCCAGTATTTATCGCCGAAGCCCAGCCAGCCGCCGACGCTGTTCGCCGTGTTCACGCCTGGCTTTGCCTTGGTCCCGAAGATCCGGTCCCAGAAGCCCAACTGCGTGTCGGTCAGGTAATGGTAATTGATGTCGTAGTTCACGGCGCCGTTCAGTGCCGCGATCGGACCGATATGCGCGACCCAGTTGTCCGGGTCGGCGGGGCGCTCGGCGCGATTCACTAGTGCATAGGGGCGGACGACGACAGGCGCGGCGCCGGTGTTGGCGACCCGCTGTTCGACAGTGAACATATATTCGTCGTCGACCGAAATTTTCAGGATGAAGCTTTGCCCAGCGCCATTGTCCCAGCGTAGCAAGACAGGCTTGGCGGGGGTCAGTTCGGTGCCACTGGCACTCCAGACGCTGTTCGCGTCGGGGACGGCGACCCCAGTGCCCATCCAGTCGAAGCTTGCGAAATAGGATTTTGCCGCGCCCTCGGGCGACATCAGGCGTACCTTCGGCGAACCCTTTTCGATGGTCTCGTTATAGGTTTCGAGCACCAGGTCGTCGATGCGCGCGCCCTTCAGGTTGAGCGAGCCCGAAAACTTCGGTGTACGAATGGGAATACGCGCGGTCGCCGACAGCACCTCGTCGCGATTCTGTTTCGCCGCTTTCTGCACCGGCGCCGGCAGCGTGCCGGGCGCGGGCAGGGGCGTGGTCTTGCCGCCTTCGACCTTGGTCACGGGCGGATTGGCGGGCGGGAACCACCGGCTGGCGAGCGTGCTCCAGCCGAACAGGATCAGGCCGGACAGGACGATGGCCAGGATGAAATTACGCTGTTCGGACTGCACGGGCGTTATGCTTTCGTTTGAAAATCTCAGGGAACCGGGTCGAAGCCGCTGCCGCCCCAGGGGTGACAGCGCGCGAGGCGACGAGCGGCGAGCCAGCTACCATGCAGCGCCCCATAGCGTTGGATGGCCTCGATCGCATAGGCCGAACATGACGGCGCATAGCGGCAGCTGGGCGGCAGGACGCGCGACGGGCCGATCTGCCAGGCGCGCGCGATCAGGATCAGCAGGCGTGCGATCACTTTGCGACCTTGCCCAATGCCTTGACCAGGTCGTGGCGCAGCGTGCCGAAATCGCGTTCCAATCCGCCCGCGCGGCCGATCAGGACATGGTCGGCGCCAGATACGCCATTCACCGGCAGGATTTCACGCGCGAGCGCGCGGAAGCGGCGCTTCATGCGGTTGCGAATCACCGCGCCACCGATCTTCTTGGTGACGGTGTAGCCGATGCGCATTGCGGGATCGCCATCGGCGCGATTGCGCACGAGCAGCACGAAGCCAGGCATGGGCGCACGTTTCCCCGCGTTTGCCGCGAGGAAATCAGCACGTTTCG
>DDFE01000063.1 GCA_002336985.1 Sphingomonadales bacterium UBA1936 | reverse complement strand
CGTTGCTGTCGGTCTCGCCCGTGCGAATACGCAGCACGCTTTCGACCGGGATCACGAAGATCTTGCCGTCGCCGATGCGGCCGGTTTGCGCGGCTTGCGCAATCGCCTCGACGACACGGGGCGCCTGGTCGTCGTCGACGACGACTTCCAGTTTCACCTTCGGCAGGAAGTCGACGACATATTCGGCGCCACGATAGAGTTCCGTGTGCCCCTTCTGCCGCCCGAAGCCCTTGGCCTCGGTCACGGTGATGCCGCTCACGCCGACCTGATGAAGGGCTTCCTTCACCTCGTCCAGCTTGAACGGCTTGATGATTGCTTCGACCTTTTTCATGTGACTCCCTGCCCCTCGCGTTTCAATAAGCGTGCCATTCGACGCAGCGCAACATACGCCCTTCGGACATGGGATCCGATGCCATTGACTGCCGCGAATTCAGGCAAAGAGGATGCTCTTGCCTATTTTTTTGGCAACCGATGCCGCGGCACTTTCTGCGACTCGCATGTGAAGCATTAACAGAAAGCCCCGGCAACCGCATGGCGGTGCCGGGGCCTGACTGCCACGCTGGGGAGGGTGGTGTCAGAACTTGACCGTGACTTCGCCGGTGATCTGTCGGCCGGGTTGCCAGAAATACTGGGTGCCCGAAATGTTCATGATGTTCTGGGAGTCGAACAAGTCGCTGACCTTCACACCGGCACGGATGCGGCCGAAGTCATAGCTGCCCGAGATGATCGCCGTGTTATATTCGTCGATGCGGAAGCCGGATGCGTTCTGTGGTCCGGTGACCTTGTCGATGAGCGAGAAGCGGATCGGCCCCGATTTGTAGATGACGCCGCCTGCCGCGGTCCACAGCGGGGCACGGTCGACCTGAACCCGCGTCGTGTTGTCGATCGCTTCGTTGCGCGACCCGTTGGCGAACACCGCCAGGCCGTTCCCGAACGCGTAGGTGATCTGCCCTTCGATGCCGCGATAGAGCGCGCCGCCGATATTGGTGAAGATCACGCCTTCGCCAGGGACCGGCGAGGTCGAGCTGACGAACTTGTTGGTGAATTCGATCGAGTACACGTCGACGTCGATGCTCAAACGGCTGCCGTGATACACGATGCCCGCCTGGTAATTGGTCGACCGCTGCGGGTCGGCCGTCGAGAGACCGGGCTGGGCGACGTAAAGCTGGCTGAGCGGCGGCATCAGGAAACCGCGCGCATATTGCGCATAGATCGCGACATTGTCGGTAACCTGGTAGTTCGCGCTCAGGAACGGCAGGTCGGCGGTATAGGTTTTGCTGAGGTGCTGTTCATAGCGCGTCGTCTGGTTGGCGATCGCGTCGATCTTGCGGTTGAAATCGACATGCTTGAAGCCGGGCGTGATCGTCAGGCCGGGCAGGGGGCGCAGTTCGAGTTCGGCGAATTCCTCGGTATGGTTCATCGACGAATTCTGGTTGAACCGGACATAGCCTTGCGTGATCGCGCCGGGGTTGGCACCGGTCGCGGGTGCCACCTGCTGCGAGTTGCGATAGTTGAACGCGCCGGTGATCAGGTCGACTTCGGTCTGCTGCCGGAATGTCTGGCTCCATTCGATCCAGGCACCGGCGGTCAGTGCGCCGAACCCGAAATCGACCTTCACCTTCGCGATGTCGCCATAGACGCGGTAGGCATTGGACTTGGTGTAGCCCGGGACGCCGAAGACAGTTGCGCCGGTCGCCGAAAACTTCACCTTGTTGGTCGTGGTGACAGCGCCGACCGCGGCACCCGGTGTCTGTCCCGGCTGCAGGCCGTCCTGCGTCGTGTCGAGGCCCGACAGCGTCTCGTTGTCGTATTTGTAGGTATAGGCGCTGTTGGTGAAGCTGCTGCCCGGCGCGATCCTGGCATCGAGGCGGGCGATGTAGAAGTCGGTCGTTTTGATCGTGCTGTTGTACTTGTAATAGTCCTGCCGCAGCGGATCGTTCGACAGCGCGTAATGCTGGCCGAACTTCGCGGCCTGTGCCAGCGTGATGCCGTCGCTGTCCGACTGGTTGAACACGTTGCGGTTGGCGGTTCCGATCAGGCTGAGCGTCACATCGTCGCTGATCGGCACCACCGCCTTCGCATAGAAGTTCAGCTGGCGATATTTCTCGTTGGTGAGTGCGCCGTCCGAATTTACATATTGAACGCTGGCGACGAACTTCGTGCCGCCCAGCGCGTCAACCGCACCCGATTGCAGGACGGCCTGTCCGACATAGGTGTTGTAGGTGCCATAGCTACCCAGCAGTTCGACGCCCAACTGGTCGCGCGGCACGCGGCTGAACAGGTTGATGTTGCCGCCGAAAGTCGCCTGGCCCAGCTGGCTGGCATTGCCCGGACCACGGTCAACGACGAGCGTTTCCATCGTGTTCGACGGCCAGAAGGTGTTCGAATGGTGCGTCGGGTCGTTCTGGTCGCCGAAGGGCACGCCGTCATAGGTGATGTTGTATTCGCCGTCCTGGAAACCGCGGATCTGCGCCTTCGATTCCGACAGGCCGACGCCGTTGTTGCCGCCGAAGTTCGAGACCGATGGCGCGATCAGCGCGACCTGGTTGAAGTCTGCTGTGGTCGGCAGCGAGTCCTGGATGAACGAGCGCGAGACGATCGATTGCGGCTGCTGCGTTTCGAGCGACGACGTAACCGGTGCGATTTCGTTCGCCTTGGTCGCCGTCACGACGATCGCCGATCCTTCGGCGATGTCGCTGTTCCCGGTGTTCGTGGCCTCTGCCGGCACGGCTTCCGGGCTGGCGGCCGCCATGGCGGGCGTCTGCACAAAGCACAGGGCAAGTGTCATCGCGCTCGCACCAAAGAGGTGCGCGCGCCGCGCAATGTTCATGGTCATTTTCGAAATCCCCGCCGTTACGAATGGCTGGCGCGGCGCTAGGATCGACCGGTGACGTTTTTGTTTCGTCAGCGTGACAAAACAAAGGTTGGGAAAAAGTAATATTTGATAAGCCGGCGCGTCAGCGCGGGCTGGCGAGCCTGCTGTTTGCGAGGAAATCCAGTAGTGCAGTGACCCGCCGCGGCCGGAGTTTGCCGGGTGGGGTGACCAGGTGCAACGCGATCGGCGGCATCGACCAGTCGGTCAGGATCGCCGCGAGCGCACCCGTCTTCAGGCTCGGGCCGACGATAAAGTCGGGCAACATCGCGACGCCGAGACCCGCCTCGAGCGCCGCAAGCATCGCATCGCCGTTATTGGCGCGCAGACGTCCTTCGGTTTTCAGCACGGCCTCGCGCCCGTCTGCGTGCCGAAAGGTCAAAGCCTGTCGTGCGACCATCGTATAGCCGAACACTTCCGAAGCATCGAGCGCCGCCGGGCTGTCAGGCCGGCTATGTCGTGCGATCCAGTCGGGACTGGCGACGACGTAGAGATCGACATCGCGCAATTTGCGTGCGCGCAGAGAACTGTCCGGCATGGACGCGATCCGCAGCGCCGCGTCATAGCCGTCGCCCACGATATCGACGAGCGAGTCCGACAGGTTCAGCTCGACAGTAATGTCCGGATAGGCGGCCATGAAGTCGGCGACGACCGGGCCGACTTCGGCAAGGCCGAAGCTCATCGGCACGGCGAGCTTCACCGTACCGCGCGGTGCCCCGACTTCCTCGCGCGCGCATTCTTCAGTCTCGACCGCGTCTGACAGCAGCCTTGCCGCACGTTCGGCAAGCGATGCGCCGGTTTCTGTCAGGGCGATCCGGCGAGAGGTGCGGTTGAATAGCGTCGTACCCATCGATGCCTCGAGCCGAGCCACCGCCTTCGACACCGTCGCGTTGGACAGGCCGAGCGCGCGGGCGGCCCCGCCGAACGATCCATGCTCGGCGACGGCCGCGAAGATCGCCCAGGCCTCGAAATCAGGTAACGCCATTTTTGGAAACAATCGCTTTCCATTGTTTCTATTTCTATATGTGTGACAGCGGCTTATCTCGGCGTCAACCACTCAAACGGGAGACATCCCATGATCGACGTAAGACCCTTCAATTCTCTCGGTGCTGCCAACCACGACTGGCTCGATGCGCATCACCATTTCTCGTTTGCCAATTACTATGATCCCAAGCGGATGAGCTGGGGTCCGATCCGTGTCTGGAACGACGATACGATCGCGCCCGGCACCGGCTTTCCGCCACATCCGCACTCGGACATGGAAATTATCACCTACGTCCGTACGGGCGCGATCACCCATCGTGACTCGATGGGCAATGTGGGCCGGACCGAAGCGGGCGACGTGCAGGTGATGAGCGCGGCATCGGGCGTGCGGCACTCCGAATGGAATGCCGAGGACGAACCGACCACGCTGTTCCAGATCTGGATCGAACCCAATGTCCGCGGCGGCGAACCCGGCTGGGGCGCGAAGAAGTTCCCCAAGGATAACAGCGCAGGCAAGTTCGCGGTGCTGGCGAGCGGTTTCGGCGAGCCCGACGCCCTGCCGATCCGCACTGATGCCCGTGTCATGGGCGCGACGCTGAAGGCGGGCGAAATCCTGACCCACGAGGTCGGACCGGGCCGTCACGCCTATCTGGTGCCCGCGACTGGCGTACTCGATATCGACGGGACGCCTGTGAACGCTCGCGACGGGGCGGCGCTGACCGAGGGCCACTTCACAATCCGTGCGGTCGAAGACGCCGAAATCGTCCTCGTCGACGCGGCGTAAGTCTCCCTCTCCCCGCTTGCGGGGAGAGGGCTGGGGAGAGGGGCAGTGCTCTCCCAGATCATATCAACGGTTTCGGGGGGACTCCCCCTCTCCCCGACCCTCTCCCCGCAAGCGGGGAGAGGGAGAAGAAAGGAAATGAAATGCCCAAAGTCCTCGTCCTTTATTATTCCAGCTACGGCCACATCGAGACCATGGCGAACGCCGTTGCCGAAGGCGCACGCAGCACTGGTGCGACGGTCGATATCAAGCGTGTTCCCGAAACCGTGCCCGAGGAGATCGCCAAGGGCGCGTATTTCAAGCTCGACCAGGCCGCGCCCGTCGCGACCATCGCCGACCTCGAACATTATGACGCGATCATCGTCGGCACCGGCACGCGCTTCGGCCGCATGTCGTCGCAGATGACGGCCTTCCTCGACCAGGCCGGCGGGCTTTGGGCGCGGGGCGCGCTCAACGGCAAAATCGGCGGTGCGTTCACGTCGTCAGCGACGCAGCATGGCGGCAACGAGACCACGCTGTTCTCGATCATTACCAACCTGCTGCACTTCGGCATGACGATCGTCGGCCTCGACTATGGCCATGCCGGTCAGATGGGGCATGAAGAGGTTGTCGGCGGCGCTCCTTATGGCGCAACTACGGTCGCCGGTGGCAAGGGCGAACGCCAGCCGTCGGAAATCGAACTGGAAGGAGCCCGTTACCAGGGCCGCCGTGTCGCGGAAGTCGCGGCAAAGGTGTTCGGCTAAGATCATGACCACCCGCCAGCCCGCCCTGTTCGTCTCGCACGGGTCGCCGATGATGGCGCTCGAACCCAGTCC
>DDFE01000233.1 GCA_002336985.1 Sphingomonadales bacterium UBA1936 | reverse complement strand
CAATTGCTCGATGCCGACTGGGGCATGGCGGACACGCTGGTCGTCGACCTGCCGCCCGGCACGGGCGATGTCCAGCTTTCGATGATTTCCAAGCACAAGCCCGCGGGCGCGGTGATCGTTTCGACGCCGCAGGACCTGGCGCTGATCGACGCGCGACGTGCGATCGACCTGTTCGAACAGGCGGGCGTGCCCGTCATCGGCATGATCGAGAATATGAGCGGCTACGCCTGTCCGCATTGCGGGGAGGTCAGCGACCCGTTCGGCAGCGGCGGCGCCGAGGCGGCGGCAAAGGACATGGGATTGCCGTTCCTCGGCCGGATCCCGCTGGACATCGCGATCCGGACGGCGTCGGATGCAGGCGATCCGCCTGCCGCGGGGAACGGCCCGCACGCGGATGTGTTCGCCAGACTGGCCGGACACGTCCGGACCTGGCTGAAGGACAACTGACATGCCGCTCGAAACCGATGCCGAGATCGCCGAACTGCTGAACGAAACGCGCGTCATCGCGATGGTCGGGGCATCCGACCGGCCTGACCGGGCAAGCTATGGCGTGATGCAGTTCCTGCAGGACCACGGCTATCGCGTGATGCCGGTCAATCCGCAGATCACGGGTGAGACGGTCCACGGCGAATTCGTGTGGCGCGACCTGGCCCAGATCGGGGAACCGATCGACATGGTCGATATCTTCCGCCGATCGGAGGCGGCGGGAGAGGCGGTCGACGAAGCAATCGCAGCGGGTGCGAAGTCAGTGTGGATGCAACTTGGCGTTATTAACGAGGGTGCGGCTGCACGTGCCGAGGCGGCGGGCCTGAAGGTCGTGATGGACCGTTGCCCGAAGATTGAGATTGCCCGGTTGGGGTTGGGACGGGTCAGTTAGTTTCCTCTCCCCTTGGGGGAGAGGTCAGGAGAGGGGCCAGCCGCGTCTGCGGCTGAAAAATGCATTCAATCTGGTAGAGGATGACAGAGTCTCTTGCGTCGCAGACGCCACGCCCGTCTCCCAACCTCTCCCCCAAGGGGAGAGGAGATATCACCCCACCGTCTGGTCGATCGTCCCGAAGATCGGATGGTGTCGCGTGTCGTCCATCCAGATGCGCACCGTGTCGCCCTTGGTCAGGAACGGAGTTTCCGGCTTGCCGCGCAGGATCGTTTCGACCGTCCGCACTTCTGCGATGCAACTGTAGCCGAGCCCGCCTTCGCTGATCGGCTTGCCGGGGCCGCCATCCGACCCGCGGTTCGACACCGTCCCCGACCCCACGATCGTGCCTGCACACAGGCTGCGCGTCTTGGCGATGTGCGCGATCAGCGTGCCGAAGTCGAAGGTCATGTCGATGCCGGCGTTGGCCCGGCCGAACGGCTTGCCGTTCAGATCGACCTTCAGCGCGCCATGGAGCTTGCCGTCCTGCCAGTGGTCGGCAAGCGTATCGGGTGTCACGAACACGGGCGAGAATGCACTCGCGGGTTTCGACTGGAAGAAGCCGAAGCCCTTGGCGAGTTCGGCGGGGATCAGGTTGCGCAGCGACACATCGTTGGTGAGCCCCACCAGGCGGATCAGGCTCAGCGCCTCGTCGCGCTTCGTGCCCTGCGGCACGTCGCCGGTGACGACCACGACTTCGGCTTCCATGTCGCAGCCCCAGCTTTCGTCGGCGAGGGGGATGGGGTCGCGCGGTGCCAGGAAACTGTCCGATCCACCCTGGTAGACGAGCGGGTCGTGCCAGAAGCTGTCCGGCATCTCCGCCGCGCGTGCCTTTCGTACCAGCGCGACGTGATTCACATAGGCCGATCCGTCGGCCCATTGGTACGCACGGGGAAGGGGTGAGGCCGCCTCGCGCTCGTGGAAACGCTCGCGCGGGATGACTTCATGGTTCAGGTCGGTCGCCAACGCCTCGAGCGATGGCGCGATCCGGTCCCAATCGTCGAGGGCCGCTTGCAGCGTGGGCGCGATGTGCGCCGCGTCGGCATACCAGGCGAGATCGTCGGAGACGACAACGAGATGTCCGTCACGCCCGGACTTCAGCGATGCAAGCTTCATGAGGGAACTCCTAACCGGTCATCTTCCGCGCAGCAATCGCGCGCTTTGTCAGTTTCGTGTCAGCATCGCGTCAGCTTCGCCGTGCAAAGACCATGTTATGGAGAGATGGGGCAAAATCGGGCTGGCGCTCGCGCTGCTGACGGCTGCGTGCGGGCAGGCTGCCCCCAAGGGTGAGCGCAGCGCGCCGCTGGTCTCCGTGGTAAATCCGGCGCAGCACGTCTTTACCGACCGGATCGACGCTGTCGGCACGGCGCGCGCCAATGAGCAGGTCACGCTTGCTTCGCCCGTGACCGAGCGCATCGTTCGCCTTGCCTTCGACGACGGACAATATGTCCAGCGCGGACAAGTGATCGCCGTGCTTGCGCAGCAACGGCAAACCGCGACGCTCGCTGGCGCACAGGCTCTGGAACGCAATGCGCGCCAGCAACTCGACCGGCTTCAGGCGCTGAAGGCGCGTGGCTTCGTAACGAACGCCAGCATCGACGCACAGGTCGCAGCGGCCGCGAACGCACAGGCGACGGCGGCGGCCGCGCGTGCAGAGATCGGTGATCGCATCGTTCGCGCCCCATTTTCGGGTTATGTCTCGCTGCGCACGATTTCGGCGGGTGCGGTGGTGAACCAGGGAACGCCGATCGCCACGATCAGCGACATATCGCGGATAAAGCTCGATTTCTCCGTTCCCGAAACGATGATTTCGACTCTCACGCCGGGCCGCCGGATCACTGTGAAATCGGCTGCCTATCCGGACCGCATTTTCAGCGGCACGATTGCAACCGTCGATCCGGTGATCGACCCGAACACGCGGGCGGTGCTGGTCCGCGCCTTGCTCGGCAACCCCGGCAACGAGCTGAAACCCGGCATGTTGCTGAACGTCGCCATCGATGGCGCCAGCCGCACGGCGCTGGCGGTCCCCGAACTGGCGGTCGTGGGCGAGGGGGATGACCGGTTCGTCTATGTCGTCGGCAAGGACGAAAAGGTCGAACGACGTATGATCGAATCAGGGAAGCGTGACACGGGGCTGATCGAAATCGTCAAAGGGTTGAAGGCCGGAGACCGTGTCGTCGGCGAAGGCGTGGTCAAGGTTGCGCCGGGCGTGAAGGTGCGAACCGGGCCTGCACCCAGGAAATGACGCTTTCCGACCTCTCGATCCGCCGGCCCGTCTTTGCATCGGTGCTGGCGATCCTGCTGTCCATCGTCGGTGTCGTTGCCTTCTTCCAGCTCTCGCTGCGCGAATATCCCGACATCGACCCACCGATCGTCTCGGTCGAAACCACCTATACCGGCGCGTCGGCGACGGTCGTCGAAAGCCGCATCACCCAGCTGCTCGAGTCCCGCCTCTCGGGAATCGATGGCATCGCCGCGATCACCTCGCGCTCGGCCGACGGATCGTCCCAGATCTCGATCGAGTTCAACCCCGGCCGCGATATCGACGGCGCGGCCAATGACGTGCGCGACCGGATCAGCAGTGCAGCCGACAATCTGCCGCAGGACGCGCAACCGCCGGAAACGACCAAGGTAGATGCCGATGCGCAGCCCGTCATGTATTTCGCCGTGCGCGCACCCAACTGGTCGACCGACCGGCTGGCGGACTATGTCGACCGGGTCATCCTCGACCGGCTGTCGACCATCGACGGTGTCGCGCGCGTCCAGATGCTCGGCGGCACGCGCCCGGCAATGCGTGTGTGGCTGGATGCGGCACGGCTCGCTGCCTACAGGCTGACGCCGAAGGATGTCGAAACGGCGCTCCGGACGCAGAATGTCGAACTGCCCGCGGGACGCATCGAGGCGCAGAGCCAGAACGTCACGGTTCGCGTGGCGCGCGGTTTTTCGACCGAGGCGGATTTTCGTTCGCTGGTCATCGGCCGTGGTGCCGACGGTTATCTCGTCCGGCTGGGCGACGTGGCGCGCATCGAACGCGGCGCAGAGAATATGTACGCCGGCTTCCGCTTCAACGGAGAGCGGGCGGTGGGCCTTGGCATCGTCAAGCAATCGGG
>DDFE01000006.1:5939-14245 GCA_002336985.1 Sphingomonadales bacterium UBA1936 | reverse complement strand
GATCGCACGGACCGAAGGCTAGGTCATCACTTCGCGGAGCTGTGCGCCTCGTAGGACGAGACGTGGTTCATCGCGATGACCCAGCGGCCGCCGATCTTGCGGAACAGGCGGGTATTGATCCCCTCCTGCGGATGCTCGGGCCGTTCGAGATGGTAGTGACCGACCAGCATCGCCGCGTCGGGCGCCAGCACGTCGATCTTCAGGTCGTAGAAGTGCACGGTGCCGCGCCGTTCAGGCGATCCGCCATAATCGCGGACATAATGGTCCAGCGTCCCCTGCCAGTCGGACTGTTTCTTCCCGCCCGATACGAAGACGACGCCGGGGTTTTCGAAGCCGGCCATATATCCCCGGAAGTCGCCCCGGTTCCAGGCGGCCTCCATGTCGGCGACGACTTGCGTGATCGCTGCCTTCGCGTCCTCCGGTCCCGCAGCGTGGGCCGCGACCGGCACTATCGACAGTGCGAGCGCGCATGCCAGTTTCATCATCGTCTATCGCCTCTCGCCATTTTTTAGATATCGTATACGATAACTAGATGATGGGGAGAGGCAAGATGAAGACGCGGGCAGGTCGTGAAGCAAAGTTACTGGTTCCGCTCATCATCGCATTGTCCGCCACATCGGCGGCTGCCCAAAATCGTGAGGCTGACGGCTACACGCGGTACGAACTGCTAGCGCCCGGCAGCCATAAATTCCGGATCATCTATGAAATCACCGCGGTAACGCCTGGCGCGATTGCTTACTACAATCCCATCCGCAAGGGCAGCATTGCAACCGACGAGCATGTGACCGACCGGGCCACGGGCAAACCGCTCGAGTTCGGCGTGGTCGATGCGGCCACGGCCAAGGCTGGCGGCGTACGCGGCGATGCCGATCAGGACTATATCCGCGTAAAGCTTGCACGACCGGTATCCACGGATGGGGGTGAAGGCCGGGTGCTCATCGACAAGACTTACGAGGACGCCAAAAGCTATTACAGCGAGGGCGACACGATCGTGTTCGACCGGTCATTGGGCGTGAAGCGCAACGCGGTCGTCCTGCCAAAAGGGTATGAACTGGTATCGCTCAACACGCCGGCCCAGGTGCTGCAGGAAGCCGATGGGCGTATCAAGATCGCCTTCTGGAACGACAGTGCGGCACCCGCGCCGTTGATCATCAATGCACGCCCCGCGCCCGGTTTCGGGGGGAACGCGCCATCGTCGATGGTGAAGCAGTTCGACGAACGCGCGTACCAGAACCGCGAGATCATCTATTACCTGAACCCGCCGGAGACGCACAGCTTCAGCCTGACGCACGACTATACCGAAAGCCGTCCGGGCAGTTCCACCTACGTCAATGTCGTGCGCGCTGGCAGCACAGTGTCCAATCCATCGGCGCGCAATCTCGACACCGGTGCGGTGTTGCCCGTCGAGTGGATCAAGGGCGACGCCGTCCGCCAAGCCGAACCCGACATGAAGGACGTGGATGCAAACACAGTCGCCGTCTTGTTTCGATATCCACCGGTAAAGGCCGGCGAGAGCGTGCGGCTGCGGATCGCGGAGACCTATACCGATACGGCGCGTTACGTACTGTCAGGTGACGAGCTCGTCTGGCACCGCTCGTTCGGCCGGCCCGCCAACGCCGTCGTCCTCCCCGCCGGATGGATCCTCACGAACAGTTCCGTCCCAGCAACAGTCAGCCGGACAGACGACAATCGCGTCCGCCTCGATTTCATCAATCCGCGGACGGACGAAATCGACACCGTAATCACGGCACGCCGGCGCGCCGCCGGTTAGGGCTGCACCACGAAAAGGTGCGTCTCCGGCAGTTTCGCCCGGTCGACCAGACGACCCTGCGCGATCACAGCATTCACCTTTTCGATGTTGCCGATGTCGGCCAGCGGGTCGGCGTCCAGCAGCACGAGGTCGGCGATCTTGCCCGCCTCGATCGTGCCAAGATCCTTGCTGCGGCCCGCGGATGCCGCACCGTTCTGGGTCGCGGCGACGATCGCCTGCATGGGTGTCATCCCGAGTTCGACCAGTCCCTGGATCGCACGGATCGTACCGATGCCGGGTTCCGCTTCGTCGGTCTTGGGCGTGCGGCGGAACTCAGGAGCATCGCCGAGGTACACGTCCGTCGCGGGCGTCACCCGGCAACCGGCGGCAATCAGCTTGCGCGCGTTGCGGTACTGGATATCGTCCATCTCGTTGACCATTTCGTAGCGGCGCCACTTCTCGGCATTCGTCGTGACCGGCGGCATCTTGGCGATCTTCGCCTCCGCCTCGGCCCGCGCGGCCAGATGCCGCTTGCGCGCGGCACCCGTGAAGATGTTTGCGCGGATGCCGCACAATGTCTTGCGGTCGACGATCTGCTTGACGAGTGCATCGGGCAGGTCGCGGCTATTGAGTTCGGGATGCTGGATCAGGTCGATCCCCGCTTCGACCGCCAGCCGCAGCCCTTCGGGGCTGGTCGCATGCGTCTGCACGGGGACGCCACGCTTGTGCGCCTCCTCGACGATCACGGTCTGTTGCGCGGGCGAAAAGCCGATGAGCGACGGGCGGATGAAGTGGCTCGTGCCGCCGTACTTGATGACGTCGACGCCCTTATCGAGATATTTGTTCGTGGCGACGCGAAGCTCGTCCGGCGTCATGTCCATGATCTCTTCGCCCATGTCCTGGGCCATCAGGTCGTTCCACTTCTCCTGGAAATAGGAGAGGTCGGACTCCTTGGTCAGCGAGAATGTCAGCGAAAACGTGCCGCCCCAGCCGAGGATATTCCCCGCCAGCAGCAGCCGCGAGCCGACAGCCTCACCCCGGTTGATCCGGTCGCGCACGACGATCGATGGCGGCAGTACGCCATAGCTGTCGATCAAAGTGGTGACGCCGTATTTGAGCGAGCGCTGCGCGACCTCGAGGGCCAGTTCCTCGTTGCGGTCGCCGTATTTGGCGGAGGTGTCGCGCCGCGACGGCTGGCCATAGACGGTCAGGTGCGCATTGCTGTCGAAGAAGCCGGGCAACAGATAGCGTCCGCGCCCGTCGATGACGTCCTTGCCGCGCGCGGCCCCGCCTTTCGCAGGTGCGACGTCGACGATCCGCCCATTCGCGACTCGCACGGTCATATGCGGGCGCGCCGGCGCGCCGGTTCCATCGATCACCGTCGTATCGACGATCGTGATTGCAGGTTGCGGCTTGGCCGAACTGGCATCCGACGGAGCCGCCAGACCCACCAATATCGCGAGGATCAAGCCGCTTCCCAACCCGCGCATCAATTTCCGTTTTTGAACCATTGACACTCCCCGTCGTGAGTATATCGTATTTAGTATACGGTATGTGCCCGCATCAAAGCGTAGATCGCGATGCGAAGCAACATCCGGTGTGGCGTGCTTGCAAGCTTTTGTTCGGCGGGTGCGTGACGAGGGGAAGCACTGTTCTGGGCAGAACGTCTAACTCGATGAATAACATAATAAAAACATTCAAAAGCAGGAAAACTGAGGTGAGAGATGCCCTGCGGCATCTTTAAGAACTGGGGAGACTATCATGTCGTTAAACATCAAATCGCATCAATCCGTCTTGCTGCGGCGCCTGCTGCTGGCCACGACCATTTTGGGTGCGCCTGTCATACTGGGCATTTCGCCGGTGGCCGCGCAGACGACCACGGAAGACATGGCAGCATCTGCCGACGGGAGTAACGACATCGTCGTGACCGGATCGCGCCTGTTGCGAACGGATTTGAGCGCCCCCAGTCCCGTCACGTCCGTCGGCGAGGAAAACATCAAGCTTTCGGGTAACGTGACCCTCGAAAAGACCCTCAACCAGCTTCCGCAGCTTGGACAAGGCAACACGACGTCCGTCAATAACGGCGGCGGATCAGGCGTCCTTGCGGCTAACCTTCGCGGTCTGGGCGCGCCGCGCACGCTGACCATCGTCAACGGCCGCCGCTTCATTTCCGCGAACTCCGCAGGCAGCGTCGACCTGGGAAGCATTCCCGACGCGCTCGTCCAGCGCGTTGACGTAGTCACCGGCGGTGCATCGGCTGTCTATGGTTCGGACGCGATCGCTGGCGCGGTCAACTTCGTCCTCAAAGAGAATTTCCACGGCGTCGAACTGGCCACGAACTTCGGCATCAACGACCGCGGCGACGGCTTCTCGCAGAAATACGACGCCACACTCGGCGCCAATCTCGCCGACAACCGCGGCAACGTCGCCCTATCCTTCTCCTACACCAAACAGGAAGGGTTCACCCAGGCCGACCGCGATTTCAGCCGGACGCCGCTGGCCGACAACACCGCGCACACGGCATTCGTCTACTCGGGCTCGGGCAATATTCCCGGCACGCGCATTCCACTTAGCGCGACCAATCTCGCACGGGTTGTCGGCGTTCAGGCGGCGACCGGGCCTTGCACCAGCGTAACCAGCATCCGCTTCCTGGCAAACGGTGCGCCGGCGCAATATTGCTCGCCGGAAGACTCCTACAACTACGCCGGTTTCAACCTGCTGCAGCGTCCGCTGGACCGTATCAATATTTCGGCGATCGGCCATTACGACATCAGCGACAGCGTCACCGCGTTCGCCGAAGCCTATTTCGTCAATTCGAAGAACGCGTTCATCCTGGCGCCGGACTCGTTCACGCCGCTGACGCCATCGACGACTAACCCGCTCACGACCACCCTGCTCGTCCCTTACAGAAACAATCCGATCCTGCCGACGACCGTGGCGAATTTCTTCGCGAACAACGCGGTTATATTCGATCCTGGTAACACCGGCATCGCATCGGTCGTGGGTTCAGGCCGACGCACCGACGAGTTTGGCACACGTCAATCCTATTACGAACGCACGGGTTACGAGATCACGGGCGGCCTGCGCGGCGATCTCGGCATAGGGGGCTTCAAGTGGGAAGTTTTCGGCCAGTATATGCGCAACCGCGAAGACACGCGGAACCTGGGCACCGTCAACTCGGCACGCCTGTCGCAGTCGCTGGATGCCGTCCTTAACGGCGCAGGACAGATCGTCTGCCGCTCGGGCGTCAGCGGATGCGTTCCCGTCAACCTGTTCGGCGTCCAATCGCTTCCCGCGAATGCCAAATCCTGGCTGACGCCGCAGCGCAACAGCTTCAACATATTCGAACGCACCGTCGCCGGCGCATCGCTTACGGGATCGATCTTCCACCTTCCCGCCGGTGACGTGGCCACAGCGATCGGTGTCGAATATCGCCGCGACGAATACCAGAGCGAACCGAGCGCATTCGACCTTGCCGGCGACTATGGATCGGCATCGACCGTCGCCGTCAACGGGGCGTTCAACGTGAAGGAAATCTTCGGCGAAATCCGTGTTCCCTTGCTGAAAGGCATTCCCTTCATCTCGTCGCTGTCGGTCGAAGGGGCCGTTCGCTACTCCGACTATTCGTCGGCAGGCGGCGTCTGGGCGTACAAGGGCGGCGTCGAATATGCGCCGGTCTCGTGGATCAGGTTCCGCGGCGCCTATAACCGGGCGGTCCGTGCACCGAACGTCGGCGAACTCTACGCGCCGCTGTCGACCGGCTTCACCGGCGGCACCGATCCCTGCGACAAAAGCCAGACACGCAGTGCCGCACGACTGGCATTTTGCGTATCGCAAGGCATCGCACAGGCCGATATCGCCAATTTCACCCAGTCCGCACTTGGTTTGACCCAACGCGGCGGCGGCAATCCCAATCTGAAATCCGAAAAGTCGGATACCTATACGATCGGCGCGGTCGTCTCCCCGCCGTTCATTCGCAACCTCAACCTGACCGTAGATTACTTCAACGTAATGGTGAACGACGCGATCGTGCAGCCCAACGTCACGCAGGTGCTGAACGACTGCTTCGCCACACTCGACCTGACCAACCCCAGCTGCCAGGCCGTGGTCCGCGACAGCAGCGGGCAGATCAACTTCATCGGCACGCAGTTCCTGAACGTCGGTTACCTGAAGACGTCGGGCATCGATGCGCAGATCGACTGGCGGACGAGCCTGCCCTTCGACATCGGTGGCAACCCGACGAACTTCTCGTTCCAGGGAGTCGCGAGCTGGCTGTTCAACAAGACGCAGAAGACGCTTGTGAGCACCAATGCCCAGGACTGCGCGGGTTATTACGGCGGCGGCTGTTCGTCGGGCACCGGCGGCTTCATCTTGCCGAGCTTCAAGTTGAACGTGGCAGGAACGTTCAGCAACGGACCGGTATCATGGCGCGTCGTCGGCCGCATGATCGGGGCGCTCGATCAGTATACCGGCACGACGAACTTCGTGTCGCACGTCGATCCGGTCTGGTATTTCGACTCGACGGTCAGCTTCAACGCCACCGATAACTTCTCGATGTTCGTCGGGATCAACAACATCACCGACAAGTCTCCGCCGATCTTCGGCACGACGCTGGTGGGTGATGCGAATACCGACGTCTCGCTCTACGATGTCGCGGGGCGGCGCCTGTTCGTCGGCGCCAAACTGAAGTTCTGAGAATGCCCTGGGAGGAGTTGCAACCGCGCTCCTCCCAAATTCATAATCCAGGGGAGGAAATATGACCGGCAAGGCTCGCCTGTTTTTGCGGTCCGCGATCGCACTGTCACTGGCGGTTACACCGCTTATGGGGCCGGCCGCGGCGCCGGTTTCCGATCCCATCCCCGCGCGAAAGGAAGGCGTGGGGCCGTTCAACCGCACCGTCCTGCGCAACGTCACGATGGTCGACGGCACCGGAGCCCCTGCACAAGGGCCGATCGACATCGTCCTGTCGGGCGACCGTATTGCCGAAATCCGCGCCATCGGCGCACCCGGCGCGATCAAGGACAGCGCCCGCGCGGCGAAGGGCGATCATGAGATCGACCTGACCGGCTATTACGTGTTGCCCGGGTTCATCGACGCACATGTCCACCTGCACAGCCTGAACGATGCGCAGGGCGTCCCGTCCGACTACATCCTGAAACTGTGGATCATCAACGGCATCACGTCCGTGCGCGAAGTCGGCAGCAGCCGGCCGATCGAATGGCTCGTCGACATCAAGCGCCGCAGCGAGCGTAACGAGATCGTCGCGCCGCGCATCGACGTGTTCCCCTTCTTCCACAACATCCGCACCACGCCGGTCAACGACCCGGTGCAGGCACGTCTCGCCGTCAACGAGGCCAAGAAGCGGGGTGCCGACGGCATCAAGTTCATCGGCGGTGCCGAGGACGTCCTCTTCGCCGCGATGGAAGAGGCGAAGAAGATCGGCATGCGCACGACGATGCACCATGCGCAGCCGAGCGTCGCCTATGCCAATGTGCTCACGACGTCGGCACACGGCCTGAACGGGATGGAGCACTGGTATGGGCTGCCGGAGGCGATGTTCACCGACAAGGCGGTGCAGGCATGGCCGGCCGATTTCATCAACACCGACGAACAGATGCGGTTCGGCGAGTCCGGACGGCTTTGGGCACAAACCGCGCCGCCGGGTTCGGAAAAGTGGGAAGAAGTCATGCAGACTCTTCTCGACCGCAACTTCATCCTCGACCCGACCTTCACCGCTTACCTCACCAGCCGCGACACGATGCGCAACATGCGGGCGGTCTGGCACTCGGATTATACGATGCCGGCGCTGTGGGATTATTATCGCCCCAGCCGCAGCAACCACGGATCATACTGGTTCGACTGGACGACCGAGAACGAGGTCGCCTGGCGCGAGAATTACCATCTGTGGATGCAGTTCATCAACGAATACAAGAACAAGGGCGGCATCGTTACCGTCGGCGATGACGCCGGTTATATCTACAACCTCTACGGTTTCGGCTATGTCCAGGAACTGGAACTGCTCCGCGAAGCGGGCTTCTCGCCCCTCGAAGTGATCCATGCCGCGACCCAGCAGGGCGCCCGCTCGCTGGGGCATGAAGACCAGCTCGGCACCATCCGCGTCGGCCGCAAGGCGGACCTGGTCGTGGTCAAGGGCAACCCGCTCGCCAACCTGAAGCTGCTGTTCCCGACGGGTACGCTCCACTTGAACGACACCACCGGAAAGACCGAACGCGTCGGCGGCATCGCCTACACGATCAAGGATGGCATCATCTACGACAACGCCATCCTGCGGCGTGAAATTCGCGAGATGGTCAATACAGCAAAGGCCGCCCGTGGCCTGCCGCCTGGCCCCATGCCGATCGAGTCCGCCGACCTGACCCAGTAAACCATCCCCAGCGAGAGTTATCCCGATGAGAACTTTCCCGATCACACGCACGCTTGCCGTGGCATTGGCCCTGGCGGCACCCGCCCTCGCTGCAGAATCCCCTCCACCGGGGCCCGCCGACGCCCGCCTGAAGGCGCTTTACGAACGCGAGTTCGCCTGGCGGAAGGATCA
>DDFE01000006.1:904-5900 GCA_002336985.1 Sphingomonadales bacterium UBA1936 | reverse complement strand
GAACAGGTCAACGCCGCCGTCTTTCGCCGCCTGGTCCAGAGCATGGCGGACGAAATCCGTTTCAAGACATATGAAGCGCCGTTCAACGCCGACACCTTCTTCTGGACCGAGCCCGCTCCGCGTTCGGGCGGCTTTCGCAGTCTGAAGGCTTACCAGAATTACATCGCACGCATGCGCGACGTGCCGCGCTATTTCGACGACCAGATCGCCAACATGCGCGCGGGCCTGAAGCGTGGCTACAGCGTCCCGCGCATCGTCGTGAAGGATCGGGACAAGACGATCGAACCCTATTTCGCGGCCGACAAGGCCAATCCGTTCTACGGACCGTTCGCCGCGATGCCTCCATCCATTCCTGCAGACCAGCAGGCACAGCTGAAGGCAGAGGGCGACAAGGTAATCCAGCAGTCGGTCATTCCGGCCTATCGCAAGCTCCACACCTTCATCCAGAAGGAATATATGACGCAGGCGCGCACCACGCTTGCCGCCGAAGCCGAGCCGGATGGAAAGGCGTTTTACCAGTCGCAGATCGAGAACTACACGACGCTGTCGCTGACCGCCGAACAAATCCATCAGATGGGTCTGAAGGAAGTCGCGCGAATTTCCGCCGAAATGGAAGCGACGAAGGCTGCCACGGGCTTCAAGGGCGACATGCCCGCGTTCCTGAAGTTCCTGCGGACCGACCCGCAATTCTATCCGAAGACGCCGCAGGAGTTGCTCGGTTTCTCCGCCTATGTCGCCAAGCGCATGGACGGGAAGCTGGCGGAAACCATCGGCTTTCTGCCGCGTCGCCGCTTCTCGATCATTCCCGTCCCGCCAAACCTCGCACCGATCTACACGGGCGGGCGCGGCGGCCTCGAATCCTGCATGATGAACACCTACGACCTGCCGTCGCGTCCACTTTACACGCTGACGGCACTGACCCTGCACGAATGCAATCCCGGGCACGCGTTCCAGGCAGCGGTCGCGCAGGAAGCGCTGCACAGGCCGGAGTTCCGCCGGTCGGCCGGTTTCTCTGGTTATGGCGAGGGCTGGGCGCTCTACATGGAGTGGCTCGGCACGAAGCTCGGCCTTTACGATACGCCCTATGAGAATTTCGGGCGCCTTTCGTACGAGATCTGGCGCGCGTCGCGTCTCGTGATCGACACCGGCATCCATCACTATGGCTGGAGCCGGGAGAAGGCGCAGCAGTATCTGCGTGACCATACGGCGCTCAGCGAGCACGAGATCGAAACCGAGATCGACCGTTACATCGCCTGGCCCGGACAAGCGCTCGCCTACAAACTGGGCGAGATGATGATCCGGCAAAAGCGCGCCGAAGCCGAAGCAGCGCTAGGCGCGAAGTTCGACCAGCGCAATTTCCACGACGCGATCCTGGCGCTGGGTTCCGTCCCACTGCCCGTGCTCGAAAAGCGCCTCGACCAGTTCATTGCAGACGGCGGCGTCAACAAGCCCGGCTGGAATCCCGCCCTGCCGGAGTACGAAAAAGCGCCGACACCCTAGCCCTGCTGCGAAAAAGAAAGGCCCGCTTCCGACGATTCGGAAGCGGGCCTTTCTTTTGTTCGTCGTCCGCCGAGCTATTCGGCGGCGGCAACCTTGCCGGCGACGCTGCGCGAGCGCCCGTAGAGCCAGTAGATCACCAGCCCGATCACGTTCCACAGCACGAACCGCACCAGCGTCTGGCTCGGCAGGCTGACCATCAAGTACAGGCAGCCGAGCACCGTCAGCGTCCCCACGAGATAGGGCGCCGGGCATTTGAAGATGCGAACCAGTTCGGGTCGGCGCTTGCGCAGGACCATCAGGCAGACACCGACCGCGATGAACGCGCAGAGCGTGCCGGCGTTGGCGAGTTCCGCGATCTCGTCGAGGCGGAAGAAGCCGGCGACGCCCGCCACGAACAGGCCGGTCACACCCGTCACGAGCACGGGCGATCCGGTGCGGGTCGACACCTTGCTCATGAAGCGCGGGAGCAGGCCGTCACGGCTCATCGCGAAGAAGATGCGGCTCTGCCCGTACATCATCACCAGGATAACCGAAGGCAGCGCGATCAGCGCGGCCAAGGCGATCAGGTGGGAAGCCACCGGATGGCCCAGTGTCCGCAGCACCAGCGCCAGGGGCTCTGGCGAATTGGCAAGCGCCGTGTACGGCATCGCCCCGACCGCTGCGAGGCAGACAGCCATATAGATGATCGTGCACAGCGCCATCGAACCGACGATGCCGATGGTAAGGTCACGCGCGGGGTTCTTGGCTTCCTCCGCAGAGGTCGCAACCGCATCGAAACCATAGAAGGCGAAGAACACGATCGCAGCTGCCGCCATCACGCCCTTGGTTCCGCCCCCCTCGACATGGCTGGCAAAGCCATAGGGCATGAACGGCTGGAGGTGTTCGGTGTTGAACGCGCCGGCAGACATGATCACGAACAGCGACAGGGCGCCGAGCTTGATCGCCACCAGGATGATGTTGAACGTCGCACTCTCGCGCGTCCCCGCCATCAGCATGCCGGCCACGCCGAGGCTGACGATCACTGCGGGCAGGTTGACGATCCCGCCCCCGTGCGGCCCCGCGAGCAGTGCGGGTGGCAGCACGACCCCGGCCGACTGGATCCAGCCGACCAGATAGCCCGACCAGCCGACGGCAACGGTCGAACAGGCAAGCGAATATTCGAGGATCAGGCTCCACCCGACGACCCACGCCAACGCCTCGCCCAGCACCGAATAGGAATAGGTGTAGGCGCTGCCCGCAGTCGGAATCAGCGTCGCCAGTTCGGCATAGGCGAGCGCGGCGCAGGCGCAGATCACACCCGCCACGACGAACGCCAGGATGACCGCAGGACCGGCGCGCTCGGCGCCGACGCCGATCAGGGTGTAGATGCCCGTGCCGACGATCGCGCCCACGCCCAATGCGACCAGATGGGGCCAACTGAGGGTCGCGCGTAAACTGTTATGCGCTTCACGCTGCGCAACATCGACCGACTTGGTCGGCCCGAAAATGGTTCGCACTAGTTTGCCCCCTCCAGCTGGTTGAATTGATTCCGCAAGTCATCGAGTGTCTTGGCGGTATGCGCACGCGCCAGTTCGCGCAGCGTTTCCGTGTCGCAGGCGAGCCATGCCGCCAGCAGTCCGCGATGTTCTTCATTGGCGCGTTCGTCGCGGCCGAGCGGCTCGAGGTGCTTGCGGACATAGCGTTCGGACAGGACCTGCAACCGGTCGAGGATATTGACCGTCACCGGCTGGCGCGACGGCGCGTACAATGCGTGGTGGAACCGGCGGTTGAAGGCGCCGACCCCTTCGCCATGTTCTTTCTGAATCTCGTCCATCCGCTCGGCAAGATCGATCGCGTGTTTCCGCTCTTCCTTGCTCGCACGTTCGGCTGCGCGCATCATCGCGTCGGGTTCGAGGCGGATGCGAAGCGCATAGACTTCCTCGGCCTCTTCGGTCGTCATCGGCCGGACGTAGAAGCCGCGGTTGGCCTGGCTCGCGACCAGTCCCTCTTCTTCCAGCCGCGCCAGCGCTTCGCGCAGCGGGATCTTGCTGACACCCAGCTCGGCGGCCAGCGCATCCTGGCGGATCGGCAGGTCGTTGTTGACCTGCCCTGAAAGAATACGGTCGCGCAGCAGGCTGACGAGCTGGTCGGAAAGGTTGCGTACGATGATTGTCATGTCATCGTCATACCACGGAGAAGCCTTTCCAGAAGGGGTCTGCTTGATCGACCCAGATCGTGTTGAATCCCGTGGCGATTGCCGACCCTTCGATCGACGGAATAATCGCGGGCGTACCGTCGAGATCGGTCGCTGCCTCGACCCTGCCGGTAAAGCGGCTGCCGATGTAACTTTCGTGGACGAAACTGTCGCCGACCTTCAGGCGCCCCTTCGCCGTCAGGTGCGCTAGCCTTGCAGAGGTTCCCGTCCCGCACGGGCTGCGGTCGATAGCGCGCTCGCCATAGAATACGGCGTTGCGGCCGTCGGCGCCCTCACCCCTTGGCTTGTCGGCCCACAGCACATGGTTCACGCCCCGGATGCGGTCGTCGACCGGGTGAATCGGCTCACACGTCTGTTGCACAAGCGTCCGTATCGTGCGGCTCAGGTCGACAATACGCGACGCGCCGAGGTCGTCCAGACCGGTGTAAGCCCCTTGTGGTTCGATGATCGCGTAGAAATTGCCGCCATAGGCAACGTCGATCGACAGCGGCCCGAAATCGGGAACGTCGATCCGAAGCCCCTCGATCGCGAGGTACGAGGCCACGTTGCGGATCTTGACCGACGCGACCCTGTTACCCTCGGCCGTGTAGTCGATATCGATGATGCCCGCCGGAACCTCGACCCGCAGCTTGCCGGGCGTTCGCGGCGTGATAAGGCCGTTCTCCAGCCCGAATGTGATCATGCCGATCGTGCCGTGCCCGCACATCGGCAGGCAGCCGGAGGTTTCGATGAACAGGATGCCGACGTCACAGCCGTCCTGCGTGGGCGGATAGAGAAACCCGCCCGACATCATATCATGGCCGCGCGGCTCGAAGCACAGGCCGGTGCGAATCCAGTCGAACCGTTCGAGGAAATCCGCCCGACGCTCAGCCATCGACGCACCCCGCAGCAAGGGCGCTCCTCCCGCAACAAGGCGTACCGGGTTACCCGCGGTATGGCCGTCGATGCAGAAGAACGTGTGGCGCATCGCCCCTGTCAGGCCGCCAGCGCCTGCTTGCTCGGCATGGTCGCGGCGCATTGCTCTACCCACGCGATGACGTCGGCGCGGCGCTGGCCCGCCAGCGGCAAGCGCGGCATCCGTACGCGTTCGGATCCGCGGCCCATGATCTGCTCGGCAAGTTTGATCGACTGAACGAGATCGTGATCGGCATCGAGGTGCAGCAATGGCATGAACCAGCGATAGATCGCCAGTGCTTCGTCGAACTTTCCTTCGCGCATCGCGGCGACCAGCCGCACGGATTCCGACGGGAACGCACTCGTCAGTCCGGAAACCCAGCCGCTCGCGCCCAGCATCAATCCTTC
>DDFE01000006.1:0-840 GCA_002336985.1 Sphingomonadales bacterium UBA1936 | reverse complement strand
TACAGCATGATCGGCAGCGAGGTCGCCTCGGCCACCGTGCGGAAATGTGCCACTAGTTCCTCGGCCGTCGGCACATAGACCATGGCGGGCAACACCATCAGTGCGTCGACGCCGATCTTTTCGGCCTCGCGCGCATATTCGACGGCGCGCTTGGTCGTGAATTCCGAAACGCCCGCGACCAGCGGCACGCGTCCGCCGACGGCCTCGACCGCACCCTTCAAAACGCCATATTTTTCATCGGTTTCAAGCGAGTTGTTCTCGCCGCATGTGCCGAGCAGGATCAGCCCGTCGACGCCGTCGTCCACCAGTGCGCTTTGCACGCGTTGGGTTTCATCCGCATTGATCGACAGGTCCTCCGCAAACTGGGTCGTGGCGGCGGGATAGACGCCCTGCCAAAGGGACGAGGATGCGGACATTCGAATGGGTCTCCGTTGAAGTTGATAATCGTATACTGTATAAGAATTACGAATGCCAATCGATTTTGTGGAAATGGATACAGAGAGACAATTCTCCCCGCGGGCAATAGTCGTGGGCGCAGGAGTCGTGGGCCTCTCCATCGCCTGTGGCCTCCAGTCGCGCGGTTTGAACACTCTCCTTATCGACAAATTCGATGCTCCACAGGGGGCGTCCTGGGGTAATGCAGGCCACATTGCGACCGAGCAGGTCGAACCCCTCGCCTCGCCATCGGCAGTTCGATCGGTTGCGAAAAGATTGTTCTGGCGCGGGGGCGCACTGTCGCTGCCGCTGCGCCACATTGCCGCTTGGCTTCCCTTCTCGCTTCGGCTGGTTGCGGCCAGCCGTCCCGGCAAATTTGCAGCGGGACGGGTCGCACTCTCGGCC
>DDFE01000114.1:21609-22523 GCA_002336985.1 Sphingomonadales bacterium UBA1936 | reverse complement strand
GCAGAAATATGCAGCCGTCCGCGGTCGAGCACGCGCATCGCGACCTTGAACCCGTCGCCCTCGGCGCCGAGCATGTTTTCAGGCGGTACCGGCGTTCCATCGAACACCACGTCGCACACATGCGCGCCATGCTGGCCCATCTTCTTTTCGGGCGTCCCGATGGTGATACCCGGCGCATCGGCAGGCACGAGGAATGCCGACACGCCATGCGCGCCCTCCCCGCCCGTCCGCGCCATGACCGTGAACAACGCGGCCTTGTCTGCATTGGTGATGAAGCGCTTGGTTCCGGTCAGTTTCCACTGGTTGCCGTCGCGCACCGCCCGCGTCTTCACGTTCGCGCTGTCCGACCCGACATCGGGTTCGGTGAGCGCGAAGCTGGTGATGATCTCGCCGCTCGCGATCTTCGGCAGCCATTCGGCTTTCTGCTCGGGCGTGCCCGCCATCACCAGGCCCTGCGACCCGATGCCGACGTTGGTGCCGAAAGCAGACCGCATCGCGGGCGATGTCTTGCCCAGCTCGATCGCGACCTTGACCTCCTCGAGCATCGACAGCCCGAGGCCTCCGTATTCCTCGCCGATCGACAGGCCGAACAAACCCATCTCGCGCATCTCGGCGACAAGGTCGTCCGGGATCTTGTCGTGCTCCGCGACCAGCGCTTCGTTGGGCCGCAACCGCTCGCTGACGAAGCGGCGGACCATGTCGATCAGCGCGTCGAAGGTCTCCTGGTCGAGGGCCATCCTACCTCTCCGTCGAAATCAATACCCGCTCATCCGTGCCACGCGTTCCGCATGAAAGCGTGCGTCGCCGAAGAACTCTTCGAGAGCGCGATCACGCTTCATGTAGAGGCCGATGTCATATTCGTCGGTCATGCCGATGCCGCCGTGCATCTGCACGCCTTCCTGCACCGACAGCCG
>DDFE01000114.1:9678-21548 GCA_002336985.1 Sphingomonadales bacterium UBA1936 | reverse complement strand
GCCTGGAATTCGCCGATCAGCTTTCCGAACTGCTTGCGCTGCTTCAGGTAATCGACCGTCATGTCCATCGCCGCGGAGCCGACGCCGATCATCTCGGCCGCGGCTCCGACGCGCCCCGCGTCGAGCAGTTTCGAAAGAACCGCCCAGCCGCCGTCGACATCACCGATCACCGCGTCGGCATCGACTTCCACGCCGTCGAAGGCGACATGGCTGGCGAGCGATGCGTCGAGCAATCGGCGCGGATCATTGGTCTGGCCAGCATCCTTCGGTACCGCGAACAGAGTAAGGCCATCGGTCTCGCCTGCCGCACCAGCCGTACGCGCAGCGACGATCATCATGTCGGCGACATGGCCGTTCAACACGAACGCCTTGGTGCCCGACAGCCTGAAACCATTGCCCGAACGCTCAGCCTTCAGCGCGGTTGCTTCAGGACGATGCTTGGCGCCCTCGTCGATCGCGAGCGCGACGATCGCTGCACCGCTTGCGATCTTCGGCAGCCATTCGTCCGACAACCGTCCGCTGGCCTTCAGCGCCTCGACCGCTGCGACCGCAGTGGTCAGGAACGGTGACGGCGTCAGGTTGCGGCCGATTTCCTCGAGCACGATCCCTGCCTCGACATGGCCAAGGCCTAGGCCCCCGTTCGCTTCCGGCACCATGATGCCGGTGAAGCCCATTTCGGCGAACTGCTTCCACAGGTCGCGGCTGAAGCCGGTTTCGTCCTTGCTGTCGCGCAGCGTGCGCAGGTGTTTGACGGGCGCAGCATCAGCAATGAACGGCGCCGCCGTGTCGCGCAGCATCGTCTGATCTTCGGTCAGGTAGAGTGGCATGATATGTCCTTATGCGCCGGGCAGGTCGAGGATGCGCTTGGCGACGACGCCCAGCATCACTTCGCTCGTGCCGCCCTCGATGCTGTTGGCCTTGGTCCGCAGCCATTGGCGCGGTTTCAGGCCGCCCTGCGAGTCTTCCGACTCCCATTCGAGCGCGTCAGACCCGCCCGCCGCCATGATCAGTTCGTGACGCCGCTTGTTCAGTTCGGTCCCGACATATTTCATCATGTTCGGCTGCGCGGGGTGCGCCTTCCCGGCCTTTGCCTCATCGACGAACTTCTCGCTCATCGCGCGGAATGCCATCACCTCCACATCGAAGTCGGCCATGTCGGCGCGCAGTACCGGCTCCTCCGCCGCGACGGCCGAGAATTGCTTGCCGATCGACATCATGTCGGCACCGAGACCACCGCCCGAGATCATCTCGCGCTCGTGACCCAGCAGGTATTTGGCGACGTCCCAGCCGCGGTTCACTTCGCCCACGATCTGGTCTTTGGGCACCACGACATTGTCGAAGAAGGTTTCGCAGAACGGGCTGTTGCCGCTGATCAGCAGGATCGGCTTGGTCGTCACGCCCGGTGTTGTCATATCGAACAGCAGGAAGCTGATGCCCTGGTATTTGTTCGTCTTGTCGGTACGGACCAGGCAGAAGATCCAGTCGGCCTTGTCGGCGTAGCTCGTCCAGATCTTCTGGCCGTTGACGACCCAATGGTCGCCCTTGTCCTCGCCGAAGGTCTGCATGGAAACAAGGTCGCTGCCCGACCCCGGTTCGGAATAACCCTGACACCAGCGGATTTCGCCCTTGGCGATCTGGTTCAGGTAATGGACCTTCTGTTCTTCCGTCCCGAACTTCAGCAGCGCCGGCCCGAGCATCCAGATGCCGAAGCTCGACAGCGGTGAACGGCACTTCAGTTTCGCCATTTCTTCGCGCAGGATCTTGGCCTCGGCCGGGTTCAGTCCTGCCCCGCCATAGGCCTTGGGCCATTCGGGCACGGTCCAGCCCTTGGCGGCCATCATGTCCATCCACTGCTTCTGCGCCGGCGACTTGTACGTCGGGTTGCGACCGCCCCAGCAGGCGTCGGTTTCGTCGCGTACCGGCTCGCGCATTTCGGCTGGGCAATTCNNCCTCCAGCCACGCGCGCGTTTCGGCGCGGAAAGTCTCCAGATCGGACATGTGATTCGCCTCTCCAAGCGATGGAATATGGGGCAAGGCTATGCCTGCTTTACGTTTACGGCAAGCGCGTTTCGCGAAATCGCCGATGCCGTAACGGCAGGCAAAAAAGGCTAGGCAAAGCCGGATTCGTCGCGCCATAGGCTTTACGCAAACGTCAACGGAGAGGCAGTCATGGATTTCGATCTGACCGAGCGGCAGGCTTACTGGCGCGACCGCGTCCGCAACCACATGGCGGCCCATGTCTTCCCCCGCGCGCAGGACTATTACGACCAGCAGGCACAGGGCGAACGCTGGAAGATCCTTCCGGTCATCGAGGAAGAGAAAGAGCGCGCGAAAGCCGCCGGTATCTGGAACCTGTTCATGCCGCCGTCGTCCGGCCGCATCCCCGTCGACGATAGTTTCGAATTCGACGGCCCCGGCCTCACCAACCTCGAATACGCACTGTGCGCCGAGGAAATGGGCCGGATCGGCTGGGGGTCGGAAGTCTTCAACTGCTCGGCACCCGACACCGGCAACATGGAAGTGCTCCACCGCTACGGCACGCGCGAGCAGAAGGACCAGTGGCTCAAACCGCTGATGGAGGGCGAAATCCGCTCCGCCTTCCTGATGACCGAACCCGCCGTCGCTTCTTCGGACGCGACCAATATCGAAACGGCGATCCGGCGCGAGGGCGACGAATACGTCATCAATGGCCGCAAATGGTGGTCGTCGGGCGCGGGCGATCCGCGCTGCAAGATTGCGATCACCATGGGCAAGACCGACTTCGAGGCGGCCAAGCACAGCCAGCAGTCGATGGTGCTGATGCCGCTCGACGCACCCGGCGTGACCATCCTGCGCCACCTGCCGGTGTTCGGCTACGACGACGCGCCGCACGGGCACATGGAAATCGAACTGAAGGATGTCCGCATCCCGGCGTCGAACATGCTGCTGGGCGAAGGCCGCGGGTTCGAAATCGCGCAAGGCCGCCTGGGTCCGGGACGCATCCATCACTGCATGCGCACCATCGGTGTAGCGGAGGTCGCGCTCGAAAAGATGGTCAAGCGGCTCACGTCGCGCGTCGCGTTCGGCAAGCGCATTTCCGAACACAGCATCTGGGAGCAGCGCGTCGCGACCGCCCGCATCGACATCGAGATGAGCCGCCTGCTGTGCCTCAAGGCCGCGGACATGATGGACAAGGCTGGCAACAAGGCGGCGCAAGCCGAGATCGCGATGATCAAGGTCGCCGGACCAAATATGGCGCTGCGCATCATTGATGACGCGATCCAGGCGTTCGGCGGCGCGGGCGTGTCCGAGGATCCGGGCCTGGCACAGGCCTATGCCCACCAGCGGACGCTGCGCCTCGCCGACGGTCCCGACGAAGTGCACAACCGTTCGATCGCCCGCATCGAGTTCGGCAAGTACAAGGCGGGATGAAGGCCGCCGTCCTTTCGGCGGCACGGACGCCCCTGACGATAGAGGACGTTACCGTCGACGCGCCCCGTGCGCATGAAGTGCTGATCCGGACGGTCGCCTGCGGGGTGTGCCGGTCGGACCTGCATTTCGTCGACGGCGCCTACCCGCACCCCATGCCCTGCATCCCAGGGCACGAGGCGGCGGGCATCGTTGAGGCAGTGGGCAGCGAAGTCCGTACGGTGAAGGTTGGTGACGCGGTCGTCACCTGCCTATCCGCCTTTTGCGGCCACTGCGAATTCTGCGTGACCGGGCGCATGGCATTGTGCCTCGGTGCCGACACCAAACGCGCCAAGGGCGATGCACCGCGCCTGACGCGCAGCGATGATGGCACACCGGTCACCCAGATGCTCAACCTGTCGGCCTATGCCGAAATGATGCTGGTCCATGAGCATGCCTGCGTCCGCATCGACCCGGACATGCCGCTCGACCGGGCCGCCATTCTTGGATGCGCCGTCGTGACGGGGGCGGGTGCGGTGTTCCATGCGGCTGACGTTTCGCCGGGGGAAGACGTCGCGGTCGTCGGCTGCGGCGGCATCGGCCTCGCGGCCGTCAACGCCGCGAAGATCGCAGGCGCTGGCCGCATTATCGCCTGCGATCCGGTTCCCGAAAAACGCGCGCTGGCCGAAAAGTTGGGCGCGACGCACACAATCGACCCGAATGACGACGATGCAGGCAAGCAGATCGTCGAACTGACCAGGGGCGGCGTACACCACGCGATTGAGGCCGTCGGACGTCCAGCCTCGGGCGAACTCGCGGTCAAGGCACTACGTCGCGGCGGGACGGCGACGATCCTCGGCATGATGCCGCTGGATCACAAGGTCGGGCTTGGCGCGATGGACCTGCTCGGCAGCAAGAAGCTGCAGGGCGGGTTCATGGGCGGCAACCGCTTCCCGGTCGACATCCCTCGCCTCGTCGATTTCTACATGCGCGGGCTGCTCGACCTCGATACGATCATCGCCAGGCGCGTGCCGCTGTCGGGCATCAACCAGGCTTTCGACGACCTTCGCAAAGGCGACAGCGTAAGAACCGTGGTGGTGTTCGACTAATGGACGCATCGAAGGATTTCGTCGGCACGATCGAGCCGACCGGACAGGACAGGCTGGACGAGGCAAAGCTTGCCGCGTGGATGTCGGCGAACGTCGAGAGCTTCACCGGTCCGGTCACCGCACGCAAATTCGCCGGGGGCCAGTCCAACCCGACCTATCGTCTCGACAGCCCGTCCGGCGCTTATGTCCTCCGCCGCAAGCCATTCGGTCCGTTGCTCCCCAGCGCCCATGCGGTGGACCGGGAATATGCAGTGATCGCCGGATTGCACCCGACCGGCTTTCCCGTTGCCCGACCCTATGGCCTGTGCACCGACGACAGCGTGCTGGGTTCTTGGTTCTACGTCATGGCGATGGTCGAGGGCCGGACGTTATGGGACGGCGGCCTGCCCGACCTGACGCCTGCGCAGCGCACCGCGACTTACAACGCGATGATCGACACGCTCGCCGCACTTCACAATGTCGATTACCAGGCGGCAGGTCTCGCCGAATACGGCAAGCCCGGGAATTACTTCGAGCGGCAGGTCGGCCGCTGGACCAAGCAATATCGCGGGTCGGAAACCGAGCGGCTCGATGCGATGGAATCGCTGATCGAATATTTGCCGCGCACCGTGCCCGAACAGACGCGCACCAGCATCGTCCACGGCGACTACCGCATCGACAACATGATCTTCCATGCAAGCGAACCACGGGTGATGGCGGTTCTCGACTGGGAATTGTCGACGCTGGGCGATCCGCTGGCGGATGTTGCGTACCTGCTGATGAACTGGGTCACCGAACCCGAAGGGCGGTCCGGCGTGAAAGGCCTTACCGGTCCCGAAACCGGCATCCCTACCCTGGAAGAAGCGGTTGCGCGCTACTGCGCCGCGACCGGGCGCGACGGCATCCCTGATCTCAACTGGTATTTCGCCTTCAACCTGTTCCGCCTCGCGGGCATCGTCCAGGGCATCAAGAAGCGCGTGATAGACGGCACCGCCTCCTCCGCCCATGCCGCCGAAATGGCGACCCGTGTCCCGCACCTCGCCAACGCTGCCTGGCATTTCGCCCAATTAGCAGGAGCCTGAGATGAACCAGTTCGACATGACCGGCAGGGTCGCGATCGTGACCGGGTCGTCGCGCGGCATCGGGCAGGCCATTGCCGAAGAATTCGCGGACCACGGCGCAAAGGTCGTGATCACCAGCCGCAAGCTCGAAGACTGCCGGGCCGTCGCCAACGGCATCAACGCGAAGCATCCGGACGCCGCCATCGCTGTCACGTCCAGCCTGTCGTCGAAGGACTCGCTGCAGGCGCTTGTCGACGAGGCGCGCAAGGCGTTCGGCAAGGTCGATGTCCTCGTCTGCAACGCGGCATCCAACCCTCACTATGGGCCGATGGGGACCATCACCGACGAGATGTTCCGCAACACGCTCGACCACAATATCATCGCGCAGCACTGGCTGATCCAGATGGTCGCGCCGGAAATGCGCGCGCGGAAATCGGGGTCGATCATCCTGATCTCATCGGTCGGCGGATTGCGCGGCGCGGTGAACCTGGGCGTCTATGCGATCACCAAGGCGGCCGATATCCAGATGACCCGGAACCTGGCGCGCGAATTCGGCAGCGACAATGTCCGCGTCAACGCCATCGCGCCCGGCCTGGTGAAGACCGATTTCGCCCGCGCCTTGTGGGAAAATCCCGAAGTGCTGAAAGCATCGACGGCAAGTGCATGTCTCGGCCGTATCGGCGAACCGCACGAGATCGCAGGCGCGGCAGTGTTTCTGGCCAGCGAGGCGTCCAGCTTCATGACCGGCCAGACAATCTCGCTCGATGGAGGTGTCATCGTATGATGCTCGCAGGAAAAGTCGCCGTCATCACCGGTGCGGGTTCGGGCATCGGCCGCGCCTCCGCCATGCTGTTCGCGTCAGAAGGCGCGAAACTCGTTATCGGCGACAAATCCGACAGCGTCCACGAAACCGCAAAGGCCATTGCGGCGAGCGGCGGCACCGTGACCGCGATGCAGATGGATGCGGGCGTCGAGAGCGATGTCGCGAAGATGGTCGAAGCCGCCGTCGCATCCTACGGCGGCATCGATGTCGCCTTTGCCAATGCGGGCGTCTCCGGCGGCATGGACGGCATTTTCGAAACCACGCCCGAACACATGGCCGAAGTGCTGCGCGTCAACCTGATCGGCCCGATGCTGATGGTGAAACACGCGGGCAAACGCATGTGGGACCAGGGACGCGGCGGGTCGATCATCCTGACGGCAAGCGTTGCAGGCATCCGCTCAGGCGCAGGCGGCCCCAGCTATTCGGCGTCCAAAGCGGGAGTCATCAACTTGGCACAGACGTCGGCTCAGCAGCTGAGCGATACCGGCGTCCGCGTGAACGCACTTTGCCCCGGCCTCACCGAGACCGGCATGACCCAGCCGGTGTTCGACTATGCCCGCGAAAAGGGAGTCGAGGACAAGGTCGGCCGCCTGAACCCGCTGCGGCGCGGCGCGCAACCGGTCGAACTCGCCAATGTCGCGCTGTTCCTTGCGTCCGACCAGTCGAGCTACGTCAACGGACAGGCGATCGCGGTCGACGGCGGGCTGTCCAGCTCGCACCCGGTAACGCGCCAGATGACAGGAAAGACCGCAGTATGAAGTATCGTGAGCTCGGCGACAGCGGCATTTCGGTGTCCGAAATCTGCCTGGGCAGCTGGCTGACCTATGGCCTGGGCGTGGAAAGCGATGCGGCGCGCGCCTGCCTTGCCCGCGCGTTCGATGAAGGGATCAACTTCATCGACACGGCCAATATCTATGGCAGGGGCGCGGCGGAGACGTTCCTGGGCGAAGCGCTGAAAGGGCGGCCGCGCGACAGCTATGTGCTGGCGACCAAGCTGTTCTTCCCGATGACCGATACCGACAGCGGCCTGTCTCGTGCACAGATCGAAAAGCAGGTCGACGCGAGCCTCCAGCGCCTGCAGACCGATTATATCGATCTCTACCAATGCCATCGCTACGATGCGGAAACGCCGATCGAGGAAACGATGGACGCCCTGAGCGCTGTCGTGCGCAGTGGCAAGGCGCGCGCCATCGGCTTTTCCGAATGGTCGCCGAAGAACATCGAGGACTCGCTGGCCGTCCCCGGCACGGTCAAGTTCGTGTCGTCGCAGCCGCAATATTCGCTGCTGTGGCGTCGGCCGGAGGCGAAGGTCATTCCGCTGTGTGCCGCGAACGGCATTTCGCAGATCGTCTGGTCCCCGCTCGCGCAGGGTGTGCTGACCGGCAAGTATAAGCCCGGCACGCCGCCACCCGCCGGCAGCCGCGCGACGAGCGACGAGATGGGCGGGTTCATCGGACGGTTCCTCGAACCGCACGTCCTCGAAGCCGTCGCAAAGCTCATCCCGCTTGCCGAAGAAGCAGGCTGC
Organism: Sphingomonadales bacterium UBA1936; assembly: GCA_002336985.1. Classification (GTDB taxonomy): domain Bacteria; phylum Pseudomonadota; class Alphaproteobacteria; order Sphingomonadales; family Sphingomonadaceae; genus Sphingomonas_O. The sequence continues at coordinate 13,664 of DDFE01000114.1, read as the reverse complement.
ACGCTGGCGCAGTTCGCGCTCGCCTGGGTCTTGCGCGAATCGAACGTGGCGAGCGCGATCGTCGGCGCCAGCCGCCCCGATCAGGTCAGCGACAATGCGAAGGCGAGCGGCCTGACCATCGATCCGGCATTGTTCGCAAAGGCAGAGGCAATCCTCGCGGCGTTGCCGGCGTTCGGAGACATGCCACGATGACCCTGCCCACATTGTCCGACCCCGCCGAACTCGGCTTCGACCCCGAACGCCTCGCGCGGATCGATGCGCACCTGAAGACGAAATACATCGACGGCGGGCGCTTTCCGCATGCGGCGCTGCTGATCGGGCGCGGCGACGAAGTCGCGCATCTGTCAGTCATGGGCGAGGCGCGGCCGGGCGAGGCCCTGAAAAGCGATGCCATCTTCCGCATCGCATCGATGACGAAGCCGGTCACCTCGATCGCGTTCATGCAGCTGGTCGAACAGGGCAGAATCGCGCTGTCGGACCCGATCACGAAAGTACTGCCGGAATTCGCAAAGACCGGTGTCTTCGTCAGCGGTGGCGGCAATACACCGTTCGTCACGCGCCCGCCTGCAACACCGATCCGCATGATCGACCTGCTGCGCCATACCTCGGGCCTGACCTACAGTTTCCAGGAGCGCAGCAACGTCGACGCGGCGTACCGCAAGCTGGGGTTCGAGAAATTCACCGGCCCGTCGATGGACGAATTCGTCGCGCAGGTATCCAGCCTGCCGATCGAGTTCGACCCCGGCACCGCGTGGAACTATTCGATCTCAACCGACATCCTGGGCGCCGTCGTCGAGCGGTTGTCGGGGCAGACGCTGTCCGACTATTTCACCGACCATATCTTCACACCGCTGGGCATGACCGACACGCATTTCCAGGTTCCCGCATCGAAGATCGACCGGGTCGCCGACTGCTACGTCTGGGACCCGCAGGTCCGCATGAAGATGTACGATGCCGGGGCCACGACCGCATGGGCAGGCAAGCCCGGCTATTTCTCCGGCGGCGGCGGACTCGTTTCGACCCTTGCCGACTACCACCGTTTCGCGCGGATGCTGCTGAACGGCGGCGAGCTGGATGGCGCGCGGATCGTCAGCCCGCATACGGTAAAGCTGATGGCCGCCAACCACCTCCCCGGCGGCGGCGACCTGACCCAGATGTCGCGCAGCCTGTTCAGCGAGGCGGAGAACGCGGGCGTCGGCTTCGGCCTTGGCTTCGGCACGGTAATCGATGCGCCCGCGACCATGAGCCACTGCAACCAGGGCGAATTCTACTGGGGTGGCATGTTCTCGACCGCATTCTTCGTCGATCCGGTCGACGATGTGATCATGATCTTCATGACGCAGCTGATGCCGTCGAACGCCTATCCCGTTCGCCGCGAAATCAAGACGATGCTTTATTCGGCCCTTGTTGGCTGACGCTTTGGAGAAAGACATGACCGACAGCCCGATCACCACCGAAAAGCATGACGACGTCCTCGTCATCACCAGCAACAACCCGCCCGTGAACGCGCTTGGCGCGGCAGTGCGGATCGGCCTCGACGCCGGGATCAAGGCGGCGATGGCCGACGACAGCGTGAAGGCGGTGGTCATCCGCTGCGACGGACGCACCTTCTTCGCGGGTGCGGACATCACCGAATTCACCAAGCCTCCGGTCGAACCGATGCTGCCCGCGGTCGTCGATGCGATCGAAGCCTGCACCAAGCCGGTCGTCGCCGCGATCCATGGCACGGCACTGGGCGGCGGGTGTGAAGTCACGCTCGGCTGCCATTACCGTATCGCCGTCCCTTCCGCGAAGATCGGCACGCCCGAGGTGAAACTCGGCCTGTTGCCCGGTGCTGGCGGAACCCAGCGCCTTCCGCGCGTCGCGGGCATCGAAACCGCGGTCGAGTTGTGCGCGGGCGGTTCACCGATCGGCGCGAAGAAGGCGCTTGAGGTCGGCCTGGTCGACAAGCTCGCCGGCGAAGACAGCCTCGCCGCCGACGCCATCGCCTTTGCCCGCGAATGCATCGCCAAGGGCCCCCGCCCTTCTCGCGACCTGCCGGTCAAGGGCGTCCCGGCGAGCATCGACGCCTATGCAAAGGCGAACGCGCGCAAGTTCCGCGGCTTCGAGGCGCCCGCCGCCAACATCGCCTGTGTCGAGGCGGCGACCCGCCTGCCCTTCGACGAGGGTATCAAGTTCGAACGCGAACAGTTCATGAAGCTGATGTTCGGCACCCAGTCGGCCGCACAGCGCCACATCTTTTTCGCCGAACGTCAGGCGCAGAAGATCGACGGCATCGGTGACGATGTGAAGCCGCGCGACATCAAGCGCGTCGGCGTGATCGGCGCGGGCACGATGGGCGGCGGCATTTCGATGAACTTCCTGTCGGCGGGCATCCCCGTCACCATCGTCGAGATGAAGCAGGAAGCGCTCGACAAGGGCACCGGCATCATCCGCAAGAATTACGAGGCGACCGCCGCCAAGGGCCGCATCAAGCCCGAACAGGTCGAAGGGGCCATGGGCCTGCTGAAGCCCTCGCTCAGCCTCGAAGACCTCGCCGATTGCGACCTGATCATCGAGGCGGTGTTCGAGCAGATGGAGATCAAGAAGGACATCTTCGGCAAGCTCGACAAGATCGCCAAGCCCGGCGCGATCCTGGCGTCGAACACCAGCTATCTCGACATCGACGAGATCGCGGCCAGCACCTCGCGGCCGCAGGACGTGCTGGGCATGCACTTCTTCTCGCCCGCCAACGTCATGAAGCTGCTGGAGGTCGTGCGCGGCGAAAAGACCGCACCCGATGCACTCGTGACCGCGATGGGCCTCGCCAAGAAGATCGGCAAGGTCGCGGTCGTCGCCGGCGTCTGCCACGGCTTCATCGGCAACCGCATGCTGATGCCGCGCCAGGTCGAGGCGATGAAGCTGCTGATGGAGGGCGCCACGCCCGCGCAGGTCGACAAGGTCCATGTCGATTTCGGCATGCCGATGGGGCCGTTCCAGATGAGCGACCTCGCCGGGGTCGACATCGGCTGGCACCGCGACCCGAACCGCATCGAAAACGTCCGCGATGCGCTCTGTGCTGTCGGCCGCTGGGGGCAGAAGACCGGCAAGGGCTTCTACGATTACGACGAAAAGCGGAACCCCACGCCCAGCGCCGAAGTGCAGAAGATCATCGACGATTTCTCGGCGAAGGAAGGGCATACCAAGCGCGAGATCACCGATGAGGAGATCGTCGAACGCACGCTCTACCCCATGGTCAACGAGGGCTATCTGATCCTCGAAGAGAGCAAGGCCCAGCGCGCGTCGGACATCGATGTCGTGTGGATCTATGGCTATGGCTGGCCGGTCTATCGCGGCGGCCCGATGTTCTGGGGCGACCTGGAAGGCGCGAAGAAGATCGTCGCGGGACTGGAAAAGCACGGGTTCGCGGTGGCGAAGAGCCTGAAGGCGAAGGCTTAGCCTCAGCCGTCATCGCGAGCGCAGCGAAGCGATCCATACCCTCTCGCGGTCCTTGGATTGCTTCGCTACGCTCGCAATGACGAAGGATGACCAAGCCATGGCCGACAAATCCCCCTCGGAACTTATCGACGACCGCATCGCGGAACTTGGCGGCTGGCGCGGCGAAATGCTTGCCCGGGCGCGAGAGCTTATCAAGGACGCCATTCCCGATGTGATCGAGGAATGGAAATGGCGCGGCGTGCCCACCTGGTACGCTGGCGGCGGCATCGTGTGCACGGGCGAATCCTACAAGGACAAGATCAAGCTGACCTTTGTCAAGGGCGCGGCGCTCGACGATCCCAAGGGCCTGTTCAATTCGAGCCTCGACGGCAACGTCCGCCGCGCAATCGATTTCATGGAAGGCGATAAGATCGACGACGCGGGACTGAAGGCGCTGTTCGCCGCGGCAGCAGCGCTGAACACGAAGAAGGGCAAGCGCTGAGCCACCGCCTGAAGGTCTTCTTCGACGGCGGTTGCCGCCCGAACCCGGGGCGCATGGAGGCAGCCGT
>DDFE01000114.1:2978-9609 GCA_002336985.1 Sphingomonadales bacterium UBA1936 | reverse complement strand
CAGAACCTCGCCGGGATCGCGCTGGCGAAACTACGGCGCTAACCGCTGAACGGCAGAGTCAGCGCGTAGAAGCCCGCACCGATGACCGCCGATGCGGGGATGGTGATGATCCACGCGGTCACCACATTCTGCGCCACGCCCCAGCGCACGGCGGATGCCCTGCGCGCGACGCCCGCGCCGATGATCGACCCGGTGATCGTGTGCGTCGTCGACACGGGAATGCCCAGCACCGACGCGCCGAATACGATGATGGAGCCCGCCATCGACGCGCTGAACCCCTGATGCTGCGACAGCTTGGTGATGCGCGACCCCATCGTCTCGATGATCTTCCACCCGCCCGTCATCGTGCCGAGCGCGATTGCGATGTAACAGCTGATCGCGACCCAGTGCGGCACCTCGAACTTCCCGCTGAGGTAGCCGGTCGAATAGAGCAGAACGGTGATGATCCCCATCGTCTTCTGCGCATCGTTGAGACCATGGCTCAGCGAATAGGCGGCGGAGGAGACCAGGTGCAGCGCGCGAAAGCTCCGTTCCGCCTGGTTGGCGCTTGCGCGGCGCAGGCCCCAGCTGGTCAGCAGCATGATCAGCATCGCCAGGATCATGCCTAGCGTCGGCGACAGCACGATCGCGATCAGCGTCTTGTTGAGCCCCGTCCACTGAATGCCGCTGACACCGGCATGCGTCACGCCCGCGCCGATCAGCCCGCCGACCAGCGCATGGCTGCTCGATGACGGAATGCCGCGCAGCCAGGTAATGACGTTCCACGACATCGCCCCGCCCAGCGCGCCGAAGATGACGGCGGGCGTCACGACATCCTTGTTGATCAGTCCCTTGCCGATCGTCTCGGCCACCGCGTGCAAGCTGGGGAAGGCGATGGTCAGGAAATACGCCGCGAAGTTGAAGAAGGCGGCGAACACCACCGCCTGCACCGGCGACAGCAGGCGGGTCGCAACCACCGTCGCGATCGAGTTCGCTGCGTCGTGCAGCCCGTTCAGATAATCGAACGCCAGCGCCGTCACGATGAGCGCGATCAGCAGGGGGAAGGCAAGCTGGTGCATTGTGCCCCTTCGGATCAGGCGTGGTCGATGACGATGCCGTCGATCTGGTCGGCGACATCCTCGAACGCGTCGACGATCCGTTCGAGATGCTTGTAGATCTCGCGCTCGACGATGAACTGCAATGTGTCGGTCGCACCGTGCTGTTGCAGGGACCGCTTCAGTCCGGCGTCGTGGATTTCGTCGGCGTGCCCCTCGATACGGACCAGCCGCTCGGTCAGTTCGTGCAGCCGGTCGCCGTTGCGCCCGACATCGCGCAGCAGGGGCATCGCCTCAGCCGCCAGCCGCGCCGCATCGACGATGATGCCCGCCATGTCGCGCATTTCCTGCGAAAACGCCGTGATCTCGTACAGGTCGATCGCCTGCGCCGCCGCCTGCATCTCGTCGATCGTGTCGTCCAGCGCGCCGACCAGCGCAGTGATAGCGCCGCGGTCGAACGGCGTCAGGAACGTCTTGCGGACGGTCTTCAGCACTTCGCGCGTGATGTTGTCGGCGTCGTGCTCACGCTCGATGATCTCGCGGATGTGCTCCTTCGACGAAGGCCCGCCGTTCAGCAGGCGCGACGTCGCCTCTGCCCCGGCCAGCACCGTCGCCGCATGCGCTTCGAACAGCTCGAAGAAATTGCCGGTTTTCGGCAACAGCCGCTGAAACCAACCGAACATCGTCCCCACCCCTGATTTCTTCGCCATCGCCCCGATGACGCCAGTCCGGCGCACCAGTGCCTTGAATTCGGCCGGAGCGAAAGAGCGGATCAGGTCGCGCAGGTCGGGTTCGTCGATCGCATTGGCGGCGTCGGACAGCGAAAACCACTTCCGCTCACGCTGGTCCTGTTCCTTCCAGACCGGAAGTTCGTCATTCACGGCGAGCGGGAACACCTCGACATCGACCATCAGCGACGCGCCGCTGCTGCGCCGCTTGCGATAGCGGTAGGAACCCAGCGCGATCGGGCATAGCGCCCCGCGCACCCCCGCCTCCTCCTGCGCCTCGAGTGCGGCGGCGGCATGCGGGCTCAACCCCGCGTCGATATTGCCCTTGGGAATGACCCAGCGCCCCGTGCCGCGCGAGGTGACGAGCAGCACCCGGATTCCGGATGCTTCGGTATCTGAATCAAGGCGATACGGAAGGGCGGCGATCTGGCGCATAACGCCCATAAACACATTATTGCAGTTTTGTTACAATTTATCTTGGCCGGTCGGCGGCAGCAGCCGTTCATAGAAACCCGCGAACGAGCCGTCGGGCGCGACCAGATGGATTTCGAGGATCCAGTGGCGGCGATGCCCCTTCGGATCGGGGTCGCGCATGCGCTGTGTATTCGCCGGATTGGCGCGGCCGCCGTCCTTTCCCGCGGGCGAACGTGCGAAGGGATATCGGCCCACCAGATGCCCGGCGATCTTCCCGCCGAAGCGCCAGCCCTTCGCCTCCGCCTCCTCGACCGCCGCCGCGAACAGGCCCGCGCCCGTCATGTCGGCATCAGCGTCGAATCGCGCGCGGACGGCCTCGAATACTAGGGGCAGGTCCGCGACAAGACGCTGGCGTTCGGGATCGGTTCCGATCGCGTAGCTGCGTCCGACATCCGCTTCCCAATCGCCGAATACGGGGCCGAGGTCGAGGAAGACGATATCGTCGTTCTCTACCGCTCGGTCCGGGGCGGCCTGCCCCGCGACGCACAGAGTGTTTATACCCGCCCGCACGACGCGGTCGTGCCAGTGCGCCGTCACGCCGAAATCGCGCGCGGCGATGGCGAAGATGTCGCGTTCGATTTCCAGCTCGGTCCGGCCGCTGCGGATGATGTCCGCCGCCTCGATCGCGTCGAGCAGAGCCAGCCCTCGCGCCTCAGACGCGGCCAGCGCCGCCCAGCGGTCGTCGTCGCTCTGGTCTTCGCCCTTCACATAGACCCAGGCGTCCGTGCCGGAGGCGAGCCGCACCGTCTCGCGAACGTAATTCTCGCCCTCATAATCGTCGGCGGCCCAGATATCGGCTTCGCTCAGGCGGAATACGGTGCCCGGCACGCTGTCGTCGGGGTTCGCGCTGGGTTCGGCGCGCAGGTGAAAGCGCTCGCCACTGGCCGACAGCACGTCTTCGTCGGTAATTTCGATCTGCACGGTGCGGTAACCGGGCATGGCGTCCGCCACGCCCTCCATCAGCCGCCCGAAACACGCCATCTGCACATCGGGCAGACGCAGCGTGCCGTAGGAGAAAAGGTGGATAGGCTGAGCGTCGTCCACTTAGGCTTCGGTCTGCGGAGCCTCTGCCTCGGGCGCGCCTGTCGCGCTGTCCGCACCGAGATCGCGGTACCAGACCTCGACCGGGCCGGTCAGCTTGATCGTCAGCGCCGCGCCCTTGCGGTCGACCTTCTTGCCCAGCGCCACGCGGATCCAGCCTTCGGACACGCAATATTCGTCGACGTCGTGACGTTCGGCGCCCTTGAAGCGGACACCGACACCGCGTTCCATCGCGGGTTCGTTGAAGAAGGGCGAAGAGGGGTGCGCGGCGAGGCGATCGGGAGGAGTATCGGTCATGCCCGCGCCATGCCGCGTTGCGGCTTCCACGTAAAGTCAGGACAGAATCCGGGCGGCGAAACGATTCATCGCGCTTCTGGTTCCATCCATCGCCACGTCCTTTTTTCGTTAACCGTCATGGGCCACGCAGAGGTCAACGAAGAGTCGGGGCCGCAAATTCCATGAATCGTATCGCCATTGCACTGGGGCTGTTTGCCTGCACGCTCTCCAGCGGCGTCTCCGCCAAGGGCTGGCAGTGCGTGACTTACGCGCGGACGATCACCGACGTTTCGATCCGCGGCAATGCCAACACCTGGTGGAGCCAGGCCGAGGGCAAGTACGAACGCGGCAACACCCCCGCCCCCGGCGCAGTGCTCGCATTCAAGTCGATCCCCGGCATGCGTGCAGGCCATGTCGCGGTCGTCAAGGAAATCATCAGCGACCGTGAAGTCGCCATCGACCATGCCAACTGGACCGTCCGCGGCGGTGTCGAGCGCAACGCCCGCGCCATCGACGTGTCGCCCAACGGCGACTGGAGCGAAGTCCGTGTTTCCTACGGTTCGGGCATGGGCAATCGCGTGAACCCGACCTTCGGCTTCATCTACGCCGGTGGAACCAGCGCACCGCACGAACACAGCATCCAGTTCGCCGAAGCCCGTCCGCATGTTTCGCTGATCGACGCCAGCGTCGTCCAGCTCGCCGCCGTCGAAACCGCCGCTCCCTAAACCAGGTCGCGCAGCACGGCCCGTACCGGCGCCGCGTCCAGCCCCGCCAGCTTCATCGGCAGGGCAATCAGTTCGTAATCGTCCGCTGGCACGTCATCGAGCACCAGTCCTTCTAGGATCGCCATCCCCGCTGCCTTGACCGCGAGGTGCGCATCCATCGTCTTCGATTCCTGCGGGTCGAGCGACGGGCCGTCGATGCCGATCAGCACCACGCCGCGCGACGCCAGCAGCGCGATCGTTTCCGCCGCCACGCTGGTGAACGCATCGATCCAGGCGTCGTGCGGAAACCGATCGTAGGTCCGGAACAGGATACGCGGGGGCGCAGCGTCGAGGTGCGGTGCCACCATGTCCGGCGTCACGACCAGCCCGCATCCCCGCAGATCGATCACCCGCGCCGGGCCGATATAGACGTCGAGCCCGACGACATCGATCGCGCGGCCTTCCGGGTCATAATGCATCGGCGCATCGGCATGCGTCCCCGCATGCGTCGATGCGGTGAACCGCGATACGTTGACCGGACATTCCGGCCCATAGGCCCAGGTCCGCTCGGCCGCGAAGGCCGTATCGCCCGGCCACATCGGCGTGCCGTCATGCAGCGGCTGGGTAATGTCGCGGATCGTCACTTCAGCAGCTTGGGCAATTCCTGCCCCAGGGCCTCGCGGATTTTCCCAGCGAACAGTGCGAACATCGGCGGCAGGTCGACTTCGGCATGGACCTTGTCCTCGAACACCGTCGCCTTGCACGCCATCGTTTGGCCGAGCGCGGAGACAGTGAAGTTCATCGTGTCGCCGTCCCACGCATGCTGCACCTGCCCGCCGCCCGGAATGATCGATCCGATCTTGCCGATACCGCTGTCGAGCCGCTCGCGGACGGCCGCCTTGCCCAGCTTATGGGGGATGTCGAGCGTGATGGGATCGGCCATGGTTCGACCATAACGCAGCAAAACGCCGCCGTCTCCCAAAGCGTTATGGACCCGAAACGGAAAATGGTGCGTTACGCATCGCCAATGACCCAGCCCCCTCGCACCGCAACGCTTATCGTCAACACCCAGTCGCGCCGCGGTGCGGATGTTTTCGATCAGGCATGCCAGTTGCTGAGAGATGGCGGGATCACCGTGGACGCGCATCCCATCAAGGATCCCAAGGATCTGACGTCGACGGTCGAACAGGCCGTGGCCGATGGTGCGGAAATGATCATCGTCGGCGGCGGCGACGGGTCATTGTCGTCGAGTGTTGATTACCTGGTCGATACCGACACTGTCTTTGCGCTGTTGCCTCTCGGCACCGCGAACAGCTTTGCACGCTCGGTCGGCATTCCGCTCGACTTGCCGGGTGCGGTGGACGTGATCGTCAACGGCACCGTCCGCAAGGTCGATCTAGGCATGATCGACGAGGATTATTACGCCAATTGCGCGGCGATCGGCCTCGCGCCGTTGATCGCGGAGACGGTGCCTCATTGGCTGAAGCGCTGGTTCGGGCGGATCGGCTATTTCACCTGGGCGGGCGTTTCGCTGCTGCGGTTCAAACCCTTCGTACTCTTTGTCGACGGCGAGAAGGTGAAAGCGCTCGAGGTGCGCATCGCCAATGGACCCTTTCAGGGCGGCACCGAAGTTGTCGACGACGCCGACGTCATGTCGGGCGATATCGTTGTTCAGGTCGTGATCGGCACGACGCGTGCGGCGCTGCTGTGGTCATGGTTCGCATCCACCCTGCGCTTGCCGCACCGGAAACAGACCACCCGCGAATTCCGCGGTACCTCGATCCAGGTCCAGACCGATCCCCCGCTGCCGATCTCGATCGACGGAGAGATCGCGGCGCACACGCCGGTCACGGCGCATGTCGCGTCGAAATCGATGAGAATGGTGATACCGCACAAGCGCGCGGCACAATGAAAAACGGGGCGCAGAAGCGCCCCGTTTCGAATTACCAGTTGCGGTAGCGTGGACCGCGATATCCGTCGTAATAGCGGCCGCGATAACCACGGTCCCAGCCATAATAACGCTGCGGATATGCGCGGTAGTAACGCGGTCCGGCGTAGTAGCGGGGACCCGCGTAATAACGCGGACGGCCATAATAATAGCCGCCATCGTAATAGCGGTCGTTGTTGTTCGACGCGATCGCTGCACCGACCGCCAGGCCCAGCACGCCGGCACCGATCGCTACGGCAGCGTCGTTGTTGCCGCGGTCGCGGTGGTAATATCGGTTGTCGTAGCGCTGCGCTTGCGCAGGGGCGGCCATGGTCAACGCCGAGGCACCCAGAGCAACGCCAAGCACGCCCTTCTTCAGCAGGCTAATCATCTCAAATGCTCCTTCCTCTGGCCCAACAACGCATGAAAGCGCGATTCGGCACAGAG
>DDFE01000114.1:0-2955 GCA_002336985.1 Sphingomonadales bacterium UBA1936 | reverse complement strand
CTTGCGCAGGCGGATCGACTTCGGCGTCACTTCGACCATTTCGTCGTCGTCGATATAGGCAATCGCCTGTTCCAGCGTCATCTTCTTCGGCGGGGTCAGGCGGATCGCGTCGTCCTTGCCGCCCGACGCGCGGAAGTTGGTCAGCTGTTTCGCCTTCATCGGGTTGACCTCAAGGTCGTCCGTCTTGGCGTTCTCGCCGATCACCATGCCTTCGTAGAGCGTCTCGCCATGACCGACGAACAGGATGCCACGTTCTTCGAGGGGGCCGAGCGCATAGCTGTTCGCTTCGCCCGCGCCGTTCGAGATGAGCACGCCGTTCTTGCGCCCCTCGATATTGCCCTTGTGAGGCCCGTATTTCTCGAACAGCCGGTTCATGATGCCGGTACCGCGCGTGTCGGACAGGAATTCGCCGTGATAGCCGATCAGGCCGCGCGAGGGTGCCGAGAAGGTAATGCGCGTCTTGCCGCCGCCCGAGGGACGCATGTCGGTCATCTCGGCCTTGCGGATGTTCATCTTGTCGACGACCGTGCCCGAATGTTCGTCATCCACGTCGATGACGACAGTTTCGTACGGCTCTTCACGGCCGTTCTCGCCATCGCGGAACAGCACGCGCGGGCGGCTGATACCCAGTTCGAACCCTTCGCGGCGCATGGTTTCGATGAGCACGCCGAGCTGCAACTCGCCGCGTCCGGCGACTTCGAAGCTGTCCTTGTCGGCGGCTTCCGTCACCTTGATCGCGACGTTGCTTTCGGCTTCGCGGAACAGGCGGTCGCGGATCATGCGGCTCGTCACCTTGCTCCCCTCGCGTCCAGCCATCGGGCTGTCNNCCCTGGAACGACATGATCTTCGACGCGCGGCCGGTTTCGATGACCTTGCCGTCCATGTCGAGCGCGTGGATCGGCTGGTTGACCTTGATCTTGCCGCTGGTAACGCGGCCCGTCAGCACGCGGCCGAGGAAGTTGTCGCGGTCGAGCAGCGTGACGAGGAAAGTGAACGGCGTGCCTTCGATTTCCACCGCGGGCGGCGGCACATGATCGACGATCTTCTGGAACAGCGGCGTCAGCGTGCCTTCGCGCGCTGACGGATCCTCGTTCGCATAACCGTTGCGGCCCGATGCGTAGAGGACCGGGAAGTCCAGCTGCTCGTCGGTCGCGTCGAGCGACACGAACAGGTCGAACACCTCGTCCAGCACTTCCTGGATGCGCTCGTCGGGACGGTCGATCTTGTTGACGACGACGATGGGGCGCAGGCCCAGCTTCAGCGCCTTGCCGGTCACGAACTTCGTCTGCGGCATCGCACCTTCGGACGAATCGACCAGCAGGATGACGCCGTCGACCATCGACAGGATGCGCTCCACCTCGCCGCCGAAGTCGGCGTGGCCGGGCGTGTCGACGATATTGATGCGGGTGCCGTTCCATTCGACCGAAGTCGGCTTGGCAAGGATGGTGATGCCGCGCTCTTTTTCGAGGTCGTTCGAATCCATCGCGCGTTCTTCGACACGCTGGTTGTCGCGGAAGGTGCCCGACTGACGAAACAGCTGGTCGACGAGAGTGGTCTTACCATGATCGACGTGCGCGATGATGGCCACGTTGCGGAGGCTCATTGAATTTCCTGAATGCGAGCGGGAATTGGCCGCGCGCCTAGCCGAAATTGTGCACCGCGACAAGGCAACGTGGTGGACTACGTCGTTGCGAGCGCAGCGAAGCAATCCACTTTACCACGAGAGTGCTGGATTGCTTCGCTGCGCTCGCAACGACGGGTCATTGCATTTCACCGACCATTTCGATATTTCAATAATTATTGAAACTTTCGACGAGTCGTTGAATGAACCTGTCGCCACTGATCCAGTCGTTCGTGCTCCACTTCGGCGAGATGGGCAGCCGCTGGGGCATCAACCGTACCGTCGGGCAAATCTACGCGGTGCTATTCGTGTCCGACCGCGCGCTGAATGCAGACGACTTGGTCGAGGCGCTGGGCCTGTCGCGCGGCAGTGTATCGATGGGGCTGAAGGAACTGCAGAGCTGGAACCTGGTGCGCATGCACCACCTGCCCGGCGACCGGCGCGAATATTTCGATACGCCCGACGATGTGTGGCAGATCATGCGCACGCTGGTCGAGGAGCGTAAGAAGCGTGAGATCGACCCGACGCTGACGACACTCCGCGACCTGTTGATGGCGGCACCCCAAACCCCCGCTGACGCGCATGCGCAGGACCGCATGCGCGCGATGCACGACCAGATCGAACTGCTGACGCACTGGTATGCTGACATCCAGAAGCTCGAGACCGAGCGGCTGGTGCAACTGCTGTCGCTCGGCTCGCGCATCGCCAAGGCATTGGAGTTCAAGGATCGGCTGTTCGTGTTGCCAGGTGGGAAGAAGGAGAAGGTGTCGTGACTTTCCCCAGTCTCGTCATCCCCGCGCAGGCGGGGNNCCGCCTGCGCGGGGATGACGGGGGAAGGGGTATTGGGAAATGACCCACCTCGACCCCCTCGTCCTGTCCCGCATCCAGTTCGCGGCGAACATCAGTTTCCACATCCTGTTCCCGACGATCACCATCGCGCTCGGCTGGGCGCTGCTCGGCTTCAAGCTCGCGTTCAACCGGACGAATAATGACGCCTGGATGGACGCCTATCGCTTCTGGGTGAAGGTCTTCGCGCTCAGCTTTGCTATGGGTGTCGTCAGCGGCATCACGATGAGCTTCCAGTTCGGCACCAACTGGCCGGGCTATATGGCAAAGGTCGGCAATATCGCGGGGCCATTGCTCGCCTATGAGGTGCTGACCGCGTTCTTCCTGGAAGCGGTGTTCCTCGGCATCATGCTGTTCGGGTTCAGCCGCGTGCCGAACTGGGTCCACACCATGGCGACCGTGCTGGTCGCGGGCGGCACCACTTTGTCCGCCTTCTGGATCATCGCGCTCAACAGCTGGATGCAGACGCCGGTCGGTTTCGAGATGCG
>DDFE01000213.1:9024-11963 GCA_002336985.1 Sphingomonadales bacterium UBA1936 | reverse complement strand
CCCTGGGCGACGACGACGATGTCGTCTTCCTGGGCGCCGGGCTCCTGCGCCGCTTGCGGTGCAGCGGTTTGTTGTGCGTAGCCGGGGGTGGCCAACAGCGCGGCGGCAAGCACGGGGGCAGCCGAAAGCATCAGGCGAAATTTGGGCATAGCTCTCTCCTCGGTCCGGGCTTTTTTAACCCGTTGACCGAAAGGCTATGCTCAAAACCCCTTTTTCGCCAAGTTTTCCGACAGAAAACTTTACGTTCGCGTCAGGTGCGATGCTTTTATGCAACAGTGCAAAAAGATTGACGCTACGGAATTAGCCGCAGTGACTTCAGGCCTTGGGCGCGAGCACCATCAGCATCTGGCGCGCTTCCATGCGCGGATGCTGTTCGACCTTGGCGACTTCGATCGTATCGGCCTGTACGCGTTGCAGAACGGCAACACCCAATTGGGCGTGGCTCATCTCGCGTCCGCGGAACCGCAACGTCACCTTTACCTTGTCACCTTCCTCGATGAATTCGTGGATCTTCTTCATCTTGGTCTGGTAATCATGGTCGTCGATGTTCGGACGCATCTTGATCTCCTTGATCTCTTGCGTCTTCTGCGACTTGCGGGCGATATTCGCCTTTTTCTGGGCTTCGTACTTGAACTTGCCGACGTCCAGGTACTTCGCGACCGGCGGATCGGCGTTCGGGGAAACCTCGACCAGGTCGAGCCCGATCTCGCGTGCTGCTTCCATCGCCTCGCGCGTGTACATCACGCCCAGATTCTCGCCGTTCTCGTCGATCACGCGAACTTTCGGCGACTGGATGAATTCGTTGAAACGCGGGCCGTTCAGGGGAACAGGCGGCGCGCCCAGCGGACGGCGCATCATTGGCGGTGGGATAACAGGCTCTCCAAAAAGGTCCGGATACGGACTGACGCGCGTATTTAGGGGCTCACACGCCTTATTGCAAAGGGCGCTGGCCGCTTAACGTGGTTTTAGATCGCCAGCGTTACCGCTACGCAACAGTCATGGCGACGCGTGTCCCCTCATCCCGCACCCTTCCCGATCCCTATCTGGTTGCGGTCGCGCTGTTGCTCGCGCTCGTCCTGCCCAATCCGGCGGGCTATGTCGGCGCTGCGGGCGATGACTTCTATTATGTGCAGGCCGCGCGCTGCGTGGCGGCACATGGCTGGTGCATCCCGGACACGCACTGGGCGGCGCGCTGGCCGCTGGTCGCACCCATGGGGGCGGTGTTCGCGCTGTTCGGTGACGGGCTGTGGCAGTCGATGGTGGTGCCGTTCGCGTACAGCATCATGGCGGTGCTGCTGTTCGTGCGCGTGCTGGACGAGGCATGGGGCCGCGCGACGGCGCTGATGGGCGGCGTCGCGTTCGTGGCGACGGCGTCTTTCGCCAAGGGCCTGCTGCAGCCGAACGTCGAAACGATCGAGGTCGCATGGTTGATCGCGGCCGCATGGGCCGGGCGGCGCGCCATCACGGGAAATGCGCGGCCGGTGCTGTGGGCATTGGTTGCGGGACTGTTCCTGGGCCTGGCGGTGCAGGCGCGCATGACGACGCTCGCCTGGTTGCCGATCTTCGCAATCGCGCTGCTGGTCGTGCCGGGACGTTATCGACGCCTTGCCCTGCCCGCGCTGGTCGGCCTTGCCATTCCCATCGGCGCGGACATGCTGGTCAACTGGCGCCTGACCGGCAACCCGCTGCTCAACCAGCATCTGTCGATCGTCCACACACGCATCGTGTCGAGCGAGCTGCCCGCCTGGGTCGACCGTTCGCGTTCGCCGCTGTTCAATCCGCAGTTCATCGGCGGCTGGGCGCCCGCATCGTGCATCCATACCCACTGGACCGTCCAGGGCGCGGTAAACCTGCTCATGAACCCGCAGATGGGGCCGGTGCTGCTGGGATCGCTGCTGCTGCTGTTCCTCGCGCGCAAGCGGCTCGCTTGGCGATCGCCCGAAGTGCTGCTGGCCGGGGCGGCGCTGCTTTACACGGGCGCGCTCATCTATGCGCTGGCGATCGACCCAAAGGCGCGGATGTTCCTGCCGACCGCCGCCATCGCCGCCGCGCTCATCGGCCGCCTTGGCGTCATGCTGTGGCAAGAGGCGGGCGAGCGCGTGCTGGTCGGTATCATGCTGGCGGGCATCGTCGTCATGGGCGCGATCGCGACCGGCAAGCGGTTCGACATGACGATCGCCGGGCCGCTCGCCGGTCAATGGGCGCGCGAGAACCCCGGCAAGGTCGCGGTCGAGAAGGACACGGCGCACACGCTGACCTTCGACGCGACGGTACGCACGCTGCCCGTCTGGCCGATAGAATTCCGCCCGCGGGTCATCATGCTGGTTGCCGACCGGTGCAGCGCGTCACCGGTTGCACGGTCCGGCATGATGCTCGTCCGCAGCCACGGCTTCGGCCGCAGGAACGACCCGCTCAACCTGTGCGAATTCAGGCTTTCAGGTCCGGCGGGATCGCCGCGCCCTTGAGCAGTGCGACCGCTTCGTCGAGCGTCATCACCCGCTGCCCCTCTTCGCCCAGCGTGCGGAGCGCGACCGTGCCCTCCTCGGCCTCGCGGCGGCCCAGCACCAGCATATAGGGTACCTTTGCGAGCGAGTGTTCGCGCACCTTGTAGTTGATCTTCTCGTTGCGCAGGTCGCTCGCGACGCGGATCCCCGCGGCAGTGAGCGCCGCCGTCACATCGCCCGCATAGTCGTCCGCATCCGACACGATTGTCGCGACGACCGCCTGCACCGGTGCCAGCCACAACGGGAACTTGCCCGCGAAATGTTCGATCAGGATGCCGATGAAACGTTCGTACGACCCGAAGATCGCGCGGTGGAGCATCACCGGGCGGTGCTTCTCGCCATCCTCTCCGATGTAACTGGCGTCTAGCCGTTCCGGGAGCATGCGGTCCGACTGGATCGTGCCGACCTGCCAGGTGCGGCCGATCGCATCCGTCA
>DDFE01000213.1:1069-8998 GCA_002336985.1 Sphingomonadales bacterium UBA1936 | reverse complement strand
GCATCGCGCAGTTCGGCCTCGGCGATGTCCCATTGTTCCTCGGTCCCGATACGGTTGTCGGGCCGCAGCGCCAGCTTGATCGCATAGGTAAAGCCAAAGTCCTTGTAGACCCGGTCGGCCAGCGCGCAGAACGAACGGACTTCCTCGACGATCTGGTCCTCGCGGCAGAACAGGTGGCCGTCGTCCTGCGTGAACTGGCGCACGCGCATCAGCCCGTGCAGCGCGCCGTGCGGCTCGTTGCGATGGCAGCAGCCATTCTCGACGAGGCGTAGCGGCAGGTCGCGGTACGACTTGATCCCCTGCTTGAAGATCAGGATGTGCGCGGGGCAGTTCATCGGCTTGAGCGCCATCCACTCGGCATGGTCCGAAACCAGCGGACCTTCGTCCTCGGTATTGGGCACCTCGTCGGGTATGACGAACATGTTCTCGCGGTACTTGCCCCAGTGGCCGGACTTCTCCCACTGGCGGGCGTCCATCACCTGCGGCGTCTTGACCTCCAGGCAGTCGGCCTCGGTGATTGCGCGGCGCATGTAATCCTCGAGCGCGCGATAGATGACATAGCCCTTGGGGTGCCAGAAGACCGAACCGTGCGCCTCCTGCTGGAGGTGGAACAGGTCCATTTCCTGCCCCAGCTTGCGATGGTCGCGCTTGGCCGCTTCTTCCAGCCGCGTCAGGTGCTCGGCCAGCTGCTTCTTGTTGAGCCAGCCGGTGCCATAGATGCGGCTCAGCATCGCGTTCTTCTGGTCGCCGCGCCAATAGGCGCCCGACACGCGGGTCAGCTTGAACGCAGCCGGATCCAGCTTGCCGGTCGAGGCAAGATGCGGCCCCCGGCACATGTCGTACCAGTCGCTTCCCGACGAATAGACCGTCAGCTCCTCGCCCTCGGGCAATTCGGCGGCCCATTCGGCCTTGAACGTCTCGCCCGCGGCCTTCCAGTCGGCGATCAGCTTGTCGCGTGCGACGACCGACCGCACCAGCGGCTTGTCGGCAGCGATGATCTTGCGCATCGCCTCTTCGATCGCGGGCAGGTCGTCGTCGGTGAACGGCCGGTCCTTCGGCGCGAAATCATAATAGAAACCGTCGTCGGTCGATGGGCCGAAGGTGATCTGCGTCCCCGGGAACAGCTGCTGCACGGCCTCCGCCAGCACATGCGCGTAATCGTGGCGGGCGAGTTCCAGCGCATCGGCCTCGTCGCGCGACGTCACCAGGGCGAGCGTGGCATCGGCTTCCAGCGGCCGGTTCAGGTCGCGCAATTCGCCGTCGACGCGCGCCGCGAGCGCCGCCTTGGCAAGGCCCGGACCGATCGCGGCAGCGATGTCGCCCGGCGTCGTTCCGGGCGCGACTTCGCGAACGGAACCATCGGGCAGGGCGATTTTCAGCATCTGGGACATGGGGCGCGCATATGGCGGCTGGGCGTCCCGGCGGCAAGCGCAGGACCTGCGCGCGTGGCAAAAGCCGTGCCACCCGATTTCAAGTGTTGCAACGCAGCAACACCGGGAATCGTTGTCTCAGGTTCATGAAACTCCACGGGAAAAGGACCATTTAGCACCGGCCCCCGCAGTGTGAGGGCTTTGTTACTCGGAGTTGATTATGCGTTACGTTCTACTCGCCGCCGCCCTCGGTTCGGTTGCCGCACCCGCCCTCGCGCAGGAAAATGCGCCGTTCACGGGTCCGCATGTCGAAGCGCTGCTGGGTTACGACGTCGTCGGCACACCCGACGATAACAAGGATGGCCTGCTCTATGGCGCATCGGCCGGCTACGACTTCCAGATCGGCGGCGCGGTACTCGGTGCCGAAGCCGAATTCACCGATTCGACCGCACGTGCTCGTGAAAACGGCATCGTGACCGCTGCAGACAGCGCGAGCATCCGTGCTGCGCGTGACCTGTACGTCGGTGCGCGCCTCGGCTTCGCCGTCGCCCCGTCGACGATGCTCTATGCGAAGGGCGGCTACACCAATGCCCGCTTCAAGAGCGAGTACAACAACGGCGCCGGCGTAACGACGCTGTCGTCTGCCGATCTCGACGGCTATCGTATCGGTGCGGGTATCGAGCAGAAGCTCAACCTGTTTGGTCCGTCGGGCTTCGTGAAGGCCGAGTATCGTTACTCGAACTATCGTCACCTGAATGCAGCCGGCACTACATCGAGCATCGATCTCGACCGTCACCAGCTGCTGGCGGGTGTGGGTGTGCGGTTCTAACACTCTAATCCTCTCCCCTTGAGGGAGAGGCGCGAGACTTAGTGAGCGTCAGCGAACTTAGTCGCAGCGGTGAGGGGCGCGGCGTCTCGATTGAGGCGGTGCTGCCCCTCACCAACTACGACTAGGCAGCAAGCTGCCAAGTCTTCGTATCCTCTCCCCTGAAGGGAGAGGAAAATTGCAGACGCCCCATTCCAAACTCGGCTAGTCAGCCTGCCATGAGAGCGCGGGACATGTGCGATATCGCGATCGTGGGCGGCGGCCTTGCGGGTGGCCTCACCGCCTATGCACTCTCGGTCGAGCGGCCGGATCTGTACGTCCACATCATCGAGCCTGAAGCTGCCTTTGGCGGCAATCACGTCTGGTCGTTCTTCTCGACCGACGTCGCGGACCGCGACCGCTGGATTGTCGAACCCTTCATCGATCATCGCTGGCCGGGCTACGAAGTCCGCTTTCCCGAATATGCGCGGCGATTCGACACCGGCTATAGTTCCATCCGCTCGGAACATTTCGATGCCAGGTTGCGCGAACTGCTGCCCGCATCGGTGCCGGTACAGGCCGCGGCGGTCGACCTGTCGCGCACGACGGTCACCATCGACACCCAACGCCAGATCGAGGCGCGTGGTGTCATCGATGCACGCGGCGCGCGTCCGACAGAATTGTTGGAGGTCGGCTGGCAGAAGTTCGTTGGCCATGAGGTGCGCCTCTCAAAACCGCACGGCCTGACCGGCCCGATCGTCATGGATGCCAGCGTCGAACAGCATGACGGGTTCCGCTTCGTCTATGTCCTGCCCTTCGCACCGGACCGGCTGTTCATCGAGGACACCTATTACAGCGAGGGCGCGGACCTCGACGAAAACGTCCTGTCCGCGCGCATCCATGCCTATGCCGCCGCCCAAGACTGGGAAATCGTCGAGACACTTTCGCGTGAGCGTGGTGCGCTGCCGGTGACGATGGCGGGCGATTTCGAAGCCTATTGGCGCGAGGGCGGCGAGGCGGGAAAAATCGGCATGCGGGCCGCGCTGTTCCATCCCGCGACCGGCTATTCGCTGCCCGACGCGGTGCGGACGGCCTCGGCCATCGCGGCGCTGCCCGACTTGTCGGGCGATGCCATCCACGACGCGCTTCATGCGCTGGCGAGACAGCGCTGGACCGAGGGCGGCTTCTATCGCCTGCTCAACCGCATGGCGTTCCGCGCGGCGGTGCCTGACCAGCGCTACATCATCTACCAGCGCTTCTATCGCCTGCGCGCACCGCTTATCGAACGCTTCTATGCCGGGCGCTCGACACTGGCCGACAAGGCGCGGGTCTTGGCGGGGAAGCCGCCGGTCCCTATCGGGCGTGCCTTGAAAGTGCTTCGGGAAGAATTGAAATGAAACGCGCGGTGGTCATCGGCGCCGGTTTCGGCGGCCTCGCGTTGGCGATCCGGCTGCAGTCGGCGGGGATCGAGACGACGATCCTGGAGAAACGCGACAAGCCCGGCGGGCGTGCCTATCATTGGGTGCGCGACGGATTTACCTTCGACGCGGGGCCGACGGTGATCACCGATCCCGACTGCCTCGAACAGCTGTGGGCGCTGTCCGGGCGGCGGCTGGCCGACGATGTGACGTTGATGCCGGTCATGCCCTTCTACCGGCTCAACTGGCCCGACGGGACGAACTTCGACTATTCGAACGACGAGGCGTCGCTGCGCGCGGAAATTGCCAAGCTGAATCCGGCCGACGTTGCGGGCTATGCGAAGTTCCTCGATTTTTCGGCGGAGATGTACCGCGAAGGCTATGTGAAGCTGGGCACCACCGCCTTCCTCGATTTCAAGTCGATGATCACGTCGGCGCCCGCACTGATGAAGGCGCAGGCGTGGCGCAGCGTCTATTCGATGGTGTCGTCGTTCGTGAAGAACGAGAAACTGCGTGAGGCTTTGAGCTTCCACACCCTCCTCGTCGGCGGCAATCCGATGAAGACCAGCTCGATCTATGCCCTGATTCATAAACTCGAAAAAGATGGCGGCGTCTGGTTCGCCAAGGGCGGCACCAATGCGTTGATCAGCGGCATGGTCACCCATTTCGAACGGCTCGGCGGCGTGCTGCGCCTGAACGACGCCGTGGCGGAGATCGAGACGCAGGGCGACAAGGTGACGGGCGTGCGCACGGCCAGCGGCTGGCACGGCGCGGTCGATGCGGTCGCGTCGAACGCCGACATCGTCCACAGCTATCGCGACCTGATGCCGCACAGCCCGCGGGCGCAGCGCGCGGCGCGGTCGCTGACGCGCAAGAGCTTTTCGCCATCGCTGTTCGTCCTGCATTTCGGCATCAAGGGGACATGGCCGGGCATTCCGCATCACATGATCCTGTTCGGACCGCGCTATGCCGGGCTGCTGAAGGACATCTACGACCACGGCGTGCTGAGCGAGGACTTCAGCCTTTACCTCCACCATCCGACCGTGACCGACCCGTCGCTGGCGCCGGAGGGATGCTCCACCTTTTATGCGCTGGCGCCCGTGCCGCACACGGGCAAATTCCCGGCGGATTGGGACGGGACGGTGGGCGAGATGCTGAAAGAACGCATCCTCGACGAGATCGAACGGCGGCTGATCCCCGATATCCGCAGCCGCATCGTGACGCAGTTCCACTATACCCCGAACGATTTCACCCGCGACCTGAACGCCCACATGGGCAGCGCGTTCAGCCTGGAACCCACGCTCATGCAATCGGCCTATTTCCGTGTACACAACCGTGACGACGCCATCCCGAACCTGTACTTTACCGGCGCCGGCACGCATCCGGGCGCGGGGATTCCGGGCGTGGTCGGCAGTGCGAAGGCGACGGCGGCCCTCATGCTTCAGGATTTAAGATGAAACGTCTCGCCATCTATTGCGGTTCGGCAACACCTGCTGACCCTGTCTATATCGAAACCGCGCGCATGGTCGGCGAAACGCTGGCGAAACGCGGGATCGGCGTCGTTTATGGCGGCGGCAGGCTTGGCCTGATGGGCGCGGTTGCCGACGCGGCGCTAGCGGCGGGCGGGGAGGTGATCGGCATCATCCCCGAAGCACTGGTGAAGGGGGAAGTAGCGCACCGCGGGTGCACCGAACTCCACATCGTGAAGGGCATGCACGAGCGCAAGGCGCGGTTCACCGAATTGTCGGACGGCTTCGTCACGCTGCCCGGTGGTGTCGGTACGATGGACGAACTCTGGGAAGCGATCAGCTGGGCACAGCTCGGCTATCACGAAAAACCGGTCGGCGTGCTCAACGTCGCGGGATTCTATGACGGGCTTATCTCATTCAATTTACACATGATTTCGACAGGCTTCATCCGTCCGCAGCACGCCGGCATCATGATTTATGACCGCGCGTTTGAAGCACTCCTTGATCGCATGGCCGCCTATCGCCCGCACGAAACCATCTTCAAGATGACGGCGGACCAGCTGTGAGTGCACGCCGCGACGAACTGGTCGCGGCAGCGGCAGCCTCGATCGCGCGCGGGTCGAAGTCGTTCCATCTCGCATCTCAGATCTTCGACCGTGTGACACGTGAGCGGGCGTGGCTGCTCTACAGCTGGTGCCGCCGCTGCGACGACCTGATCGACGGGCAGGACCATGGCGGCGCGCGCGAACATGTCGGCAATCCGCAGCTGCGCATCGAGATGGTTCGTGCCCTCACCGATGCGGCGCTGGCGGGCAAGGAAACCGGCGACACCGCGTTCGATGCGCTGGGCGTGGTCGCCCGCGAATGCGCGATCCCGCACCGCTACATCGACGACCATATCGCCGGCTTCGCGCTCGACACCGATGAGTGGCAGCCCCGGCACGAGGCCGATCTCCTCCGTTACTGCTACCATGTCGCCGGCGTCGTCGGCTGCATGATGGCGATCGTGATGGGCGTCGATCCGGCGGATGAAGGAACGATCGACCGCGCTTGCGACCTCGGCATCGCCTTCCAGCTGTCGAACATCGCACGCGACATCAATGAGGATGACGCGGTCGGGCGATGCTACCTGCCCGTCGATTGGCTGGTCGAGGCCGACATTCCGCCCGGCGAACATATGCGCCCCCATTTCCGCAGCCGTCTTGCCGACATGGCGTGGTGGCTGGCGAACATGGAGGAGGATTACGAGGAATCCGCCCGCGTCGGCACGGTCAAGCTGCCGTTCCGCTCGCGCTGGGCCGTGCTGGCGGCAGCGGGAATCTATGGCACGATTGCGCGCAAGGTCGACGCGCTCGACCACAAGGCGTGGGACCACCGCGTCGTGACGACCAAGGTCGAGAAGGCGGGATGGCTGGTCCGCGCGCTGGGGCAGGCGATCGTCAATCGTCCGAAACCCCGGCCCCGTGTCGATCTTTGGCAACGACCCCGCGACTGACGCGTTCGGACGGTCGCATTTTCTAGGGAGTGATCCATGCGCCTCGCAGTTATCGGTCTGGGAAGAATGGGTGGCAACATCGCGCGCCGCCTGATGCAGGGCGGGCACGAAATCGTCGCGTTCGACCGCAACAAGGCGGCCGTCGACGAGTTCGCGGCGGACGGGGCGATCGCCGCGGCGTCGCTCGAGGACACGATCACCAAGTTCGATGGCCAGCGCATCTTCTGGATCATGCTGCCCGCCGGACCGCCGACCGAGCAGACCATCGAGACCCTGTGCAAGATCGCCTCGCCCGGCGACATCATCATCGACGGCGGCAACACTTTCTACAAGGACGACATCCGCCGCGCGGCATCATGCGGCGAATGCAAGATCCACTATGTCGATGTCGGCACCTCGGGCGGGATCTGGGGTCTGGAACGCGGCTATTGCATGATGATCGGCGGCGAGAAGGAGATCGTCGACGCGCTCGACCCGATCTTCGACACGCTGGCACCGGGTTATGGCAGTGTCGTCCGCACCAAGGGCCGCGCCGCGCCGGATGACCGTGCCGAACGCGGATATATACATGCCGGCCCGTCAGGGGCCGGGCACTTCGTGAAGATGGTCCACAACGGCATCGAATACGGCCTGATGCAGGCTTATGCGGAGGGCTTCGACATCCTGAAGGGCAAGGCGTCCGAGCGCCTGCCCGAAGACCAGCGCTTCACCATCGACCTCGCCGATGTGGCCGAGGTTTGGCGGCGCGGCAGCGTCATCTCTTCATGGTTGCTCGACCTCAGCGCCATTGCGCTCGCCAAGGACGTCGAACTCGGCGACTTCACCGGCAAGGTTTCAGACTCCGGAGAAGGGCAATGGACGATCGATGCCGCGATGGAAGAGGCGGTGCCCGCCTATGTCCTGTCGTCCGCGTTGTTCGCCCGTTATCGCAGCCGAGTGGACACGACCTTCGGCGACAAGCTGTTGTCCGCGATGCGCTTCGGCTTCGGCGGACATGTGGAAATCCCACAGTAGCAGATCAGTTTTCGCCGATGCCGAATGCTGTCGACAGGTGCAGGCGCAGCCCCAGCACAAGCGCGTCCGGCGTGCCCAGCCAGCCGGGATTCTTGATGTACTGAACGTCGGGCTGCACCGCCACCCATGGCGCCAGCCGGTAGTAGCCGGTCAGCTCGAATGCGGTTTCGGCGCGATAGCCGGGGTCCAGTTGTACCGCAGGGTCGCCGCGCCGCGCATGGGCGATGCCCAGGCCCAGGTGCCGGTCGTCGTTGCCGAGCCGGAACCCGCCGCCGGTATAAAGGCCGATGACGTTGACCGCATCCGCCGCATACCCGACGCGCACCCATCCCTTGAACGAATCCCCGTCTTCGTCGCC
>DDFE01000213.1:0-1023 GCA_002336985.1 Sphingomonadales bacterium UBA1936 | reverse complement strand
GGCGGGACGAAACGATGCGGACGCGCCGGATCGCCCGGCAGGGCGTCGAACAGCGCGAATTTCGCCGACCAGCGGGACTTTTCGATCGTGACGACGAGGCCGGGTGATGTGACCGGAAAGATCGACGGACCATTCTCGCCCGATTGCGAATAATCGGGGGCGATGCCGAACGAACTGTTTAGGAAGGTCGCGCCGACCGGCTGGACGTCGAATTCGCTGTTGAGGTCGATATATCCGGCCTTCGCCCGCACGTCTCCGCCCAGTGGTGCCTCGACCCATGCTTCGAACGGGCGGATCGCCCACGGCGCATCGACATTGCTCGCCACCTGCGCGTCTCCGATCAGCGTATCGGACAAGCCGCCACCGTGCACGAGCATGATGTCGATGTGCGCACGCACGCCTGAAAGGCCCAGGAAATCATCCCCGCTCGACAGGCCGATATCGAATCGGCCCAGCCCGCGCGCGCCTCGCTCGAGCCCTCCATCGACGACGGCTATCGCGTCACCGATATAACGCAGCGAGATTTCGGGACCGGCCTTTTCGCTGGCGGTTTCCGCACGGGCGGCCGCAGGCAGCACAAGAGCGAGCGCCGCAATCGCACAAGCGCACGGGGACCGGAGTAGCTCGCCAAAACACATGGGCCTAACTGTCCACCCCGATAAATTGCTTCTTTGAATTCAATAAAACATTTTATCGCCGGTCAGGTCAATGCCGGACTGGGTATAAGACGATACCGGATTCTGGCGGAGACGGAGGGATTCGAACCCTCGATAGGAGTAATCCCCCTATGACGGTTTAGCAAACCGTTGGTTTCAGCCGCTCACCCACGTCTCCGGCGTTTGGCAGGGCGGGGCTATAGCGTCGGTGTGGCGGGCGATCAACAGGGTGGCGCACAATCCGCGCGAGACTCGCTTCATCGCAAAACCGACTCGGTTGGCCGCGCGATTCATTGTGGGGACAGGTACGGTCGACTCTAACGCGGGCAAGGTCTTCAGGGGTGGTAGCGATGCGTACACGGCTCGC
>DDFE01000134.1:7759-8683 GCA_002336985.1 Sphingomonadales bacterium UBA1936 | reverse complement strand
CGGCTGGCGTGATGGACGGCATGCGCCATGCGGAACAGCCGCGGCGTGTGCATCCACCGGTGCGTCCAGTAGAACCAGGTGTCGTGCACGGCGAGGTAAAGCAGGACCGAAACCGGCAGGTACAAGGCCGAATAATCGAGGCCGTCGGTGTAGATGAGCGTCCAGCCACGGTTCTGCCAGCCCCAGGCGACGATACCCGCCGGCACACCGTAAATGGCCGCGCTCAACAGCGACCAGCGGATTTCGGACGATATCTGCCGGCCCAGCTGCGCATAAAGGCCGGGATGCCGCCACCGCGTTGCCCAGGCGAACGCGCCCGACGCGAACAGATAGCGCACGCCGACGATCACCGTCATCGCCACTGCCGAAATCAGAAGGCCTGTCATGGCCTGTTCCTTAGCCGCCGAACCCGTCCAGGCGCGAACGATCTTCGGGGCTCAACAATCCCTCGAATTTGTCGGGATGGATGAAGTCCTCGGCGAACCAAGGGAAACGATCCGCGTCGAATGCCGCGCGCAACCCGGCCAGCACGCTGCCGACCTGGGGCGAGTTCTTTGCGCCGGGGTGATAGACGACGAAGATATCGCGCCGGAAATTCACGCCGATGCTGATCGGTCTCGCCGCCGTCCCGATGGCGCGGGCGTAAGTCGGCAGGAATCCGATCCCGGCCCCCCGGGTCACGGCCCAGTAGTGCGAGGACGAGGTGTTGGTGCTGAGCACGATCTTGGGCTGCGCGTTGGTCGCGGCGATATATCCGTTAAGCGCCTCGGTCGCGATCTGGTCGGATTCCTGCCAGACGAGATCGTGATGGATCGCGTCCTCGAGCGACGCCGGCATGCCACGGCGCGCGAGATAGTCGGCCGATGCGAAGGGCATCACATGCAATGAGCCCAGCCGCTCGGCGATCAGGCCGGGACTGCGCGG
>DDFE01000134.1:0-7673 GCA_002336985.1 Sphingomonadales bacterium UBA1936 | reverse complement strand
TCCTGGGTCAGGCGCACGCCTTCGACGCTTCGTACGATCAGCGGCGTGCCGAACTGGACCTCGAGCCGGTCGATCTTGCTGCGGATCGTGTTGAGCGCGACGCCCGCAAGTGCTGCCGCCGACCGGAAGCTGCCCGACTCCGCGAGTGCCAGCAGCAGGCGCAAACTGTCCCATGCGAGCCGGTCGAGCGTCGGTTTCCTCCGATTCGGAGCGAACTCGACGACATCACGCCCGCGACCGTGCGTAAGAAGGCTTTGGATCAGATCCGACAAACTTCCTCCGGGACAAGTACTCGAATCCCCCGGCAGTAATTCGACGAGGCGACTCCATGATCAATGAAAAAGTCCTGCCTGTTAAGAGGTCAAGTTACAAGACGGTTGCATTTACAGACCAGTTTTCCCGCTTGATCGATGCGCGCGGATTTCGGTCGATGTCTGCATCGCGGCCCGTTTCGGAAGACGAGGCACGCGATCTGGCGTCGAAATTACGCGATGCGGTGGGTGAAACCGCCGATGATGCGACGCTGTTGCGCGTCCTGCGCCATAACCCGGAGATCATCCGACTTGCCGACCGGCCGGGGGAGGGCGAACCGGGGTTCGTCGCATACCTGCCGCTGAATGCGGCGGGATATACCGCGCTTCAGTGGGGCGAATTGTCGCGGCGGTCGCCCGATCTCGCGCATTTGTGCCGGCCGGACGAGGCGCCCGTCGCGCTGTACATGTGGTGTGTCTACGCGCCCGGCAATTTCGTGCCCGCGATTGCCGCTATCGCCGCGCATTTCGAGGAAATCGCGCCTGATGGCGTGCCGATGTTCACAAGTGCCGCTACCGCGCCGGCAGCCCGGCTGTTCAAATCGCTGGGGTTCACGCCCGCCAGCGACCATTTTCCCGAGGCGGAGAGCGACGTGCTCACCATTTTTCCGCAGCAGCCCGGTGAGCCAGCCGCCACGCTGCCCAAAAACGGGCGCCGGTGACCGTTACGCGCGTCGCGCGGACGGTCGAGGATACGCTGAAGGTCTTTTCGATCCGCGCGGCGACTTACATCGCGGATCAGGCCTGTCCCTATGAAGAGGAATTCGACGGCAATGACTTCTGCGCCGCGCACATCCTGGGCGAAATCGACGGCGANNNNTGGCGGTGCGGCGCGAATATCGCAAGTCGAGCCTCGCTTTCCGGCTGGTCCGCACCGCCATCGACTATGCCCGCGCCAAGGGCTTTCGGACGATGTACGGACACGCGCGGCACGATCTCGTCGATTTCTGGGCGCGGTTCGGTTTTCGTCCCATTCCCGACCGGCCGCACTTTTCCTTTTCGGGCGTCGATTATGTCGAGATGGAGGGGGCGATCCCCGGCACGGGGCCGCAGGTCGGCCGCAACCGGTCGCCCTATGTCATCATCCGTCCCGAAGGTGACTGGGACAAGCCCGGTCCGCTCGATCCGCCGGAAAGCCGGGCGGCCGCGTGACGATCAATGCCCGGCCTGCGGTCCGCGCTGAAGGCCCGACTTGGCGAGCTGGTCGTCGATCTGCGCGAGCAGGCGATCGAGCCCGGCCTGGTCGCTCGCCTCGGCCCGCGCGACCAGCACGTCCTGCGTGTTCGACGCGCGGAGCAGCCACCAGCCGTCGGGCGTGTTGACACGGGCGCCGTCGGTGCGGTTGACCTCGGCACCGTCAGCCTCCAGCCGGTCGAGCACTTCATCGACGACCGCGAACTTGCGGCTCTCATCGACCTGAAAGCGCATTTCGGGCGTGTTGACGAGCTTGGGCATCGCGTCCTTCAGCGCGGTCAGCGATCCGCCCTGCGCCGCAATGGCGCGGATCAGCTGGACAGCGGCGAACTGCGCATCGTCGAAGCCGTAGAAGTCGTAATAGTCCTTGGCGAAAAAGATGTGCCCCGACATCTCGCCCGCCAGCGGTGCGCCGGTTTCCTTCATCTTGGTCTTGATCAGGCTGTGGCCGGTCTTCCACATGACGGGCGTACCGCCGAGTTCGGCGACGCGGTCGTAAAGCGCCTGGCTGGCCTTCACGTCGGCGATGATCGTGGCGCCGGGCAGTGCTTCCAGGACGGGGGCGGCGAGGATCGACAGGATCTGGTCGCCCCAGACGACACGGCCCTGCCCGTCGATCGCGCCGATGCGGTCGCCGTCACCGTCGAAGGCGAGGCCGAAATCGAGGTTGTTGTCCGCAACCAGCTTTTTCAGGTCGGCGAGGTTCTTTTCCTCGGTCGGATCGGGATGGTGGTTGGGGAACGTGCCGTCGATGTCGGTGAAGATCGTCTTGTGCTCGCCGGGCAACAGGGTGACCAGCTTGTCGATTACGGCACCCGCCGCA
Organism: Sphingomonadales bacterium UBA1936; assembly: GCA_002336985.1. Taxonomy (GTDB): domain Bacteria; phylum Pseudomonadota; class Alphaproteobacteria; order Sphingomonadales; family Sphingomonadaceae; genus Sphingomonas_O. The sequence continues at coordinate 5,345 of DDFE01000134.1, read as the reverse complement.
CCGTTGCCTGCGTCCCAGCCGATACGGAAGGCGCCTCCGTCATAGCCCTCGACCAGCCGCGCGACATAATCGTCGAACACCGAATATTCGCTGACGGTCCCCGAACCCTCTTCCCAGTCGCCCTCCTCGGCAAGCTTGCCGAGATCGAGGATATCTTCCCCGAAGAACGGCGCATGGGCGAGGACCATCTTGAAGCCGTTATAATCGGCCGGGTTGTGGCTGCCGGTCACCTGAACCGCGCCGTCCACTTCCAAGGTGGCCTCCGCATAATAGAGCATGGGTGTCGGGCCTAGGCCGACGCGGACGACGTCGACGCCGGTCTCGACGAAGCCTTTGACCAGCGCAGCTTCCAGCGACGGCGACGAAACACGCCCGTCATAGCCGACCGCGACCCGCGTTCCGCCGTTGCGGCGCACGCGCGTGCCGAAGCCGCGGCCGATGGCATAGGCGTCCGCGTCGCCCAGCGTTTTGCCGACGACGCCGCGGATGTCGTATTCGCGAAGAGCGGTCGGGTCGAAACGATGGGTCATGATTGTCCTTTCGAAGGCGGTAACTGCGGCGTCCTAACCTCTAAGCCGCGTCAAGGTTTCAAAAGCGTGTCACGCGCCTGATTGATGCGCGCGGCAAGTTCCGCACTGCCACCGGCATCAGGGTGAACCTTGGCGATCAGGCGGCGGTGCGCATCGAGTACGGAGTCGGTCGAGGCATCGGCCGCAACGCCCAGCAGTTTCGCCGCTTCGGACTTCGGCATCCGGCTGGCGGGCTTCTTGTTCATCACCATCCAGATGGCGGTGCCGATCAGCGCGGCGAAAATCAGGAACTTGATCATAGCGCCAGCTTGGCCTGAACCGTCGAGTCCGGCAAGGACAGGCCGGAGACCATCTCGCGCAATTCCTGCCGCGCGGCGATCTGGCTGAGGCCGAGGCCACCGCCTTCCTTCATCGCCTCGAGGTCGAGGAGCGTCAGCCCCTTGGGAAACAGCTCGCGATAGATCACGCGTTCGCCGAGGCCCGGGATGACGCGGAAGCCGACACGCTTCGACAGGTCGTTGAGCGCCGCCCCCACGCGCCGCATGTTGTGCGCGTCGAGGTGCTGGAGGCGGTTACGCAGGACCACCCAGTCGACCGTGCCGCCATCCGCCTTCGCGCGGATCTTGCGCAGGTCCCAGATGAGTTCGGAATAGAAGCTCGGCTTCTTCACCTTGAACGTCTCGGCATCGACTTGTCCGATAAGGTCGAGGTCGATGAAACTGTCGTTCATCGGCGTAACCAGCGTATCGGCCAGCGTCACCGCTGCGCGCGCGAGCGGGTCGTCGCGGCCGGGCGTGTCGACGATCACGAAATCGGCGCCGTGTCCCAGGCGAGCAACTTCCTGTTCGAGGCCCGCAGGCGTCAGCAGCGATAGTGTCGCAAAATTGGCCATCGGCAGCGGCAGGTCGCGCCGCCGCATCGTCGCCTCGCGGTTTTCGAGATAGCGCGCAAAGGTGCGCTGCCGCACGTCGAGATCGAGACCCGCGACCTTATGCCCCGCGGCCGCCAGTGCGATCGCGACATGGACCGCCGTCGTCGATTTCCCCGTTCCGCCCTTTTCATTGGCAAAAACAATGCGATGTGCGCGTGCGGAATTCATCACGGTCCTGTGTTCGGCCCCCCAGCCCACTTGATTCGCCGCGCATGCATCTGCCAAAGGCCCCGCCCGCACCGACCCATCGGGCCATAGTGAAGCGAGACTGCCCGTGCAAACGATCCGAGACCTTTCCGAACTGCGCACATGGCGCGCGTCCGTGAATGGGACAGTCGCGCTGGTGCCGACGATGGGCGCGCTTCACGACGGGCACATGGCGCTGGTCGCAGAGGCTCGCGCCAAGGCCGACCATGTCGTTGCGTCGATCTTCGTGAACCCGATGCAATTCGGCCCGAACGAAGACCTGTCGCGCTATCCCCGGCGCGAAGCGACCGATGCCGCGTTGCTGAAGGACGCCGGTGTTGCGGTACTGTGGGCGCCCGATGTCGCGACGGTATATCCGGACGGGTTTGCGACGACCGTCAGCGTGGCGAAGCTGGGCGATGGCCTCGACGGTGCCGCCCGTCCCGGCCATTTCGACGGCGTCGCAACCGTGGTCGCCAAGCTGTTCAACCAGGTGCGCCCCGATATCGCCGTGTTCGGAGAAAAGGACTGGCAGCAACTGGCGATCGTGCGCCGCATGACGCTGGACCTCGACCTGGGCGTCGAGATCGTCGGCCTGCCGACCCAGCGCGATGCCGACGGCCTCGCCCTGTCATCGCGCAATATCTACCTGTCCGAAGAGGAACGGCTCAATGCCCGCATGCTGCCGCGTGCTCTGGGCGAGGCGGCCAGCGCGATCGGCGACGGCGGCGATTCGGGTGAAGCACTCGCCCGGGCACGCGTGACGCTGGAGAAAGCGGGATTCGTGGTCGATTACGTCGAGCTGGTCGGCCCCGACTTGCAGCCCGCAACCGAATCGCTCGAGGGCGGACGACTACTCGCGGCCGCCAAAATCGGCACCACACGCCTGATCGACAACCTCGCGCTCCCGCCGAAATAAAAAGACAAACGCGCGTTAACCATTTGTTTTCACCATTCCGGCGAAGGTCGCGCTTGACACTCCTGCAAGGGGTAGTGGGCAACCGGGGGTTTGGTATCTCATGGCAAGCAGCTTGAAGAGCGCGGCGTTCCTTATGGAAAGCCGCATGNNTCGCATATTCGACCGGCAGCGGGGGGACCGAGATCGACCTGGTCCAGGCACATAAGTGGTTCAACCTAGCGGCGCTCAACGGCAACCCGCGCGGCCATGACAGCCGTGCCGAGATCGCCTGGGACATGACGGCGCGCGAAATCGCCGAAGCCCAGCGCCAGGCGCGTGCGTGGCTGGGCGCTTCGATGCGGCGGGCAGCTTAACCCGATCGTTTGAAGGGCGTCATCTCGCCCAGGAACGCCATGTTCTCATCGACCGCGCGACGTTCGCGGACGAGGAAGTCGGCGATGGCCGACCGAAAGCCCGCGTTCGGAATATAGTGCGCCGACCATGTCGGAACCGGTACATATCCCCGCGCCAGCTTGTGCTCGCCCTGTGCGCCCGCCTCTACCCGCGACAGGCCGCGCGCGATGGCGGCTTCGATCGCCTGGTAATAACAAAGCTCGAAATGGAGGAACGGCACGTCCTCCGTACAACCCCAATAGCGGCCATAGAGTGTGTCGGCGCCGATCAGGTTGAGCGCGCCCGCGACCGGCTGTCCGTCGCGCATCGCGAACATCAACAGCACCTTTTCCGCCATGCGTGCGGAGAGCAGCGTGAAGAACTGGCGCGTCAGATAGGGCCGTCCCCATTTCCGCGACCCAGTGTCCTGGTAGAAGGTCCAGAACGCGTCCCAATGCTCCTCGGTGATCGCATCACCGGTCAGGTGGACGATCTCCAGCCCCTCGACCGCCCGTGCGCGTTCCTTGCGGATCGCCTTGCGCTTGCGTGAAGCGAGGTCGTCAAGGAAGGCTTCGAAGTCCGCATAGCCGCGGTTCGCCCAGTGGAATTGCGTCCCCTCGCGGATCAGCCAGCCGGCATCGCGGAACAGGTCCAACTGGTCTTCGCTTACGAAATTGGCGTGCGCGCTCGACATGCCGTGACGGTCGACCACGGCCTCCGCGCCCGCGATCAGCGCGCGCGCATCGCCATCGGTGTGTGCAAGCAGGCGCGGTCCGGGAACCGGCGAGAACGGCGCGGCAACCAGCAGCTTTGGGTAGTAGCGCCCGCCCGCATGTTCCCACGCTTCTGCCCAGCTGTGGTCGAAGACATATTCGCCCTGGCTGTGGCTCTTCACATAGGCAGGGGCGACGGCGGCCAGCGCACCGTCCGGTCCGTCGAGCGCGATCGGTACCGGCTGCCAGCCGGTCATCGGCCCGACGCTACCCGAATCCTCGAGCGCCGACAGAAAGGCATGGCTGACGAACGGATTGTCCCCGCCGCACGCGTCCCAGGCGGCGGGATCGAAGCTCCCGACCCCGTCACCGATCCGCAATACGACACCGGCGTCGGGATCGCCTTCACTCACGGTTCGCGCTCGTAGATCGGCTGGTCGGCGTGCTCTGCCGCAACCGCGCGGCTTTCGGCATCGCGCACGGTCCAGGTAAGGACTGGCAGTCCCCGCTTGCGCGCGGCAATGCTGGTGGCAGAGGGAAGGTCGCGAACGTCACAGGCAACGAAATCGGGTTTCGCAAGCTGCAATGCCAGTACCCGCTCGATTTTACGGCGTATTTTTCCGCGTCGCCGTTCGCCATCGGTGACGACTAGGCCGCGCACGATGCGCGGCGCGTGCTCGGCGAACCAGGCCGGGATGCGTGGGTCGAACGACATGATCGCGACGTCGCCGCGATACCCCTCCAGCGCGCGCCGCACCGCCATGCACAGCGCCACGCGGCGGTGGCGCGGCATCTTGATCTCGATCAGCAATGGCACCCGCTCGCCGATCAGCGCCAGGATTTCGTCGAGGCGCGGGATCGTCTCATCGGTTCCGGCAAGGACGATCCGTGCAACGTCGTCGGCGCGATGCTCGTCCACACGGCCACGTTCCTGCGTCAGCCGTTCGAGATCGTCGTCGTGGAAAACGAAGGGCTCGCTGCCTGAAGCAGGCTGGATGTCGAGTTCGATCCCGTGTCCTGCCGCGATCGCCGCACGAAATGCCGTGCGGCTGTTTTCGATACGCAGCCGGTCGTGCAGCCCGCGATGGGCAAAGGGTTGCGCCAGCAGGAACGCGACCCGTGCCGGGTCAGCCGGGGTTATCGCCCAGGCTTCAGGCGGGCCGAACAGCCACGACCGCATCGATTTCGACCATTGCGCCCAGCGGCAATACGGGAACGCCGACCGCGCTGCGCGCGTGACGGCCCTTGTCACCGAACAGTGCGACCATCAGCGATGAGGCACCATCGGCAACCTTGGGCTGTTCGGTGAAGCGCGGGTCGCTGGCGACGAACACGCCCAGGCGGACGATCCGTTCGACACGCGACAGGTCGCCGAGTGCGGCCTTCAACTGCGCGACGATCATCACGCCGCATGCTTCCGCGGCGGCGCGGCCGGTGGCGATGTCGGTATCCTCACCCAGGCGCCCGCGCATCACTTCACCGTCCTTGAAGGGCAGCTGCCCCGACAGGTAGATCATGCCGTTCGCTTCGACCGTCGGCACGTAATCGGCGACGGGCGCTGCGGGTTTGGGAAGCTTGAGCTTCAGCTCGGCGAGCCGGGATTCGACGGTATCGGTCATGGTTTCCGCATTGGAGGCGGCAGGGGCAGAAGGTCAAGCGTTGAGAGGGATTCCGGCGAACCGCGCCTCGATCCA
>DDFE01000145.1:3355-30251 GCA_002336985.1 Sphingomonadales bacterium UBA1936 | reverse complement strand
CCGACATCGGCAGCATCGCCGGCGGCTGGGCCTCGTCGCGGATGATGAAGGCCGGGAAATCGGTGAACTATGCCCGCAAGATGACGATGCTTGCGTGCGCCGTCGCCGTGACGCCCGTGTTCTTCGCACAGTATTTCGACAACCTGTGGGTCGCCGTACTCGTCATCGGCATTGCGACCGCGGCGCACCAAGCCTTCTCTGCCAATCTCTATACACTGCCGTCCGACCTGTTTCCCCGTGCCGCGGTCGGTTCGGTCGTGGGAATCGGCGGCACCGTGGGCGCGGTCGGCGGGATGATCTTTTCGCTCTATGTCGGCCAGGTGCTCGATCGCATCGGCAGCTACACGCCGATCTTCATCGTTGCGGGAAGCGCCTATTTCGTTGCGCTCGCCATCGTCCATGTGCTGAGTCCGAAGCTGCAGCCCGTTTCACAGTCCTGAGTTCCGCCAGATGCCGCACGCGTTAGCGCTCCATCCCGACCGACTGTTCCCGGCCGACCCGGGCATGAGAGATATCGCGCGCCGGTTGTATGCCGAAGTGGCCGGCCTGCCCATCATCAGCCCGCACGGTCACACCGACCCCGAATGGTTCGCGACCGACGCGCCCTTCGGCAATGCTGCGGAGTTGCTGCTTCACCCGGATCACTATGTTTTCCGCATGCTCTATTCGCAGGGCGTACCGCTCGAGGCGCTCGGCATTCGCAATCCCGATGCCGACCCGCGCGAAAGCTGGCGGCTGTTCGCCGAACGCTACCATCTGTTTCGGGGCACACCCTCACGCATGTGGCTGGACTGGGTTTTCGCGGAAGTGTTCGGCCTCGACGTCCTGTTCGGTGCCGAGACGGCAGACCTTTACTTCGACACGATCACGGCGGCGTTGAAGACGGGCGCCTTCCGACCTCGTGCCTTGTTCGAACGCTTCAATATCGAAGTGATTGCGACCACCGAGTCGCCGATCGACGACCTGCGCCATCACAAGGCGATCCGCGACAGCGGGTGGAGCGGACGGGTCGTCACCGCCTATCGCCCAGATCCCGTGATCGATCCCGAATTCGAAGGGTTTCGGGACAACCTGCGAACGCTCTCGTCGCTGACGGGGGAAGATGCCTTTTCCTATCGCGGCTATCTGTCGGCCCACCGGGCACGCCGGGCCTTTTTCGCCGGGATGGGAGCGACCTCCACCGACCATGGGCATCCGACAGCGCAAACAGCGGACCTGACGCAGGCGGAGGCCGAAGCGCTCTTTGCCCGTGTCACCTCGAACAATGTGTCCGCGGCCGACGCGGAACTGTTCCGCGCACACATGCTGACGATCATGGCCGGAATGAGCCTGGACGATGGCCTCGTCATGCAAATCCACCCGGGGTCGTTCCGAAACCACAATCCCGCCCTTTTTGCCCGGTTCGGGCGCGACAAGGGCGCGGACATCCCGACACGTACGGACTACGTCCACGCGCTTCGTCCACTGCTCGGCAAATACGGGAATGACGCTGCGCTGACGATCATCCTGTTCACGCTGGACGAGAGCGCATATGCGCGCGAACTCGCACCGCTGGCCGGGCATTATCCCGCATTGAAACTGGGTCCGGCGTGGTGGTTCCACGACAGCCCCGAGGGGATGCGGCGTTTCCGCGAAATGACGACCGAAACGGCGGGGTTCCACAACACCGTCGGCTTCAACGACGACACACGGGCTTTCCTGTCGATCCCCGCGCGGCACGATGTCGCACGGCGCGTCGATTGCAGCTTTCTCGCCCGGCTGGTCGCGGAACACCGGATGGAAGAGTGGGAAGCCGCCGAGCTGGCAACCGACCTGGCCTATAGCCTCGCCAAGCGGGCTTATAAATTGTGAGACTTTCAGCGGCGACCGCGCCGCAATTACCGGCGCATATCGTCAGGCCCGCTTATGATCGCGACGCGCAGCGCTGCGGGATTGTCCATTTCGGGATCGGCGCATTCCACCGCGCGCACCAGGCCGTCTATACCGACGACGCCATGAGCGCGGGTGACCGCGATTGGGCAATCACAGGTATTTCGCTGCGTTCGCCATCGGTCGCGGCGCAAATGAACCCGCAAGACGGGCTTTACACAGTGACCGAACGATCAAGTGCCGGGCATCATATGCGTCTGATCGGCGCCGTGAAGCAGGTGATCGTCGCGCGGCAGGCGTCCGACGCCGTTGTTGAAGCACTATCGTCCCCGGCAACGCACATCGTCAGCTTCACGATTACCGAGAAGGGCTATTGCCGTCGTGCGGACGGATCGCTCGACACCGGATTGGTCGCCGGATCCGCTTATGAATATCTCGCCCGCGCGATGCGGGAGCGGATGACGAAGGGACTGCCGGGGCTCACATTGCTTTGCTGCGACAATCTCGCGGACAACGGTGCCCAGCTTTCGCGGCTCATGACCGAATACCTCGACCGCTTTGCGCCGGAGGTTCGGAACTGGTTCGAAAGCGAATGCAGATGCCCCTCGACCATGGTCGACCGCATCGTGCCCGCAACGACCGACACCGACCGTCGCACCATCGAAGCCGAACTCGGCTTGCGCGACGATGCCGCGATCGTGTGCGAACCGTTTACCCAGTGGGTGATCGAAGAAGCATTCGCCGGGCCGCGGCCGCGCTGGGAGAATGTCGGGGCCGAATTCACGATCGACGTTCACGCATTCGAAACGGCCAAGCTCCGAATGCTGAACGGCGCGCACTCCGCGCTCGCCTATCTCGGCCTCGCGAAAGGCCATGAATTCGTTCACCAAGCTGTCGCCGATCCCGAGATCAGGGCGCTCGCCGAGCAACTGATGCGCCGGGAAGCCGCACCTACGATCGCGGCTGCGCAGGCACAGGACCTGGAAAGATACGCCGGCGCCCTTCTCGAGCGATTCTCCAACACAGCGATCGATCACCGGCTCGCCCAGATCGCCATGGACGGCAGTCAGAAGATTCCCCAGCGCTGGCTCGAGACATTGGCATATCATCAAAGGCTCGGCTCGCGCTGCCCGGCGATCCTTGCTGCCCTGTCCGCCTGGATAAATTATGTTCGAGGCGATCGCTTTGCCGTGTCCGATCCGATGGCCGGCGAACTGGCGACATTGTGGCTGACACAGGGACGCGAACACATCGCCGAAGCCATCGTCGGCGAAAACGGCGTCTTCAAACAGTTCTGGTGCGCCTCGCCCGGCGACCTCACCACATTGCAGGATAGCCTGACCACATGACGTTTTTCCCGGACGAGATTATCCCGGCCCCGTCCGTCCGCCCCTCATCGATCTGAAGCCGCAGGAATTCGACACCTCACGACGCTGATATCGAAGGAAAAGTTCAGGACCCCTAACACACTGAACGCCGCCAGTGTTTCGCGAGTCGCTTTGACGAGGCCCTTGTCTCTCTGGCGCGTTCGGCGCACCTTTTCGCTGAAGTGATCGCTTCGGGAGCAGGGATGTCATTACGAATTCTGGCAGTTGTTGCGTTTCTCGTGGCAGGAACTGCAGCCGATGCGCAGACAGTCGCCGCGACCGCCAGCGACGTAAAAAGCGTTTTGACTTCGAGCGTAACGAGCAGGTTTTATCCGCCCGCCGGACTGAACGAGTGGGAGGCCGATCTCCGAGCCGAACTGAAGAAAAGCTCCGTCGCACGTGCTTCCGAAAAGATCGCAGCAAAATACGGTTTCACGGCCGATCAGATGCGCAGCCTGGCCAACGCGTGGATAATCGCGCAATCGCGGGTTTACGATGTCCGGGAGGACAGCCGTTGGCAATCGGCGGTCCGCGACGATGTGCTGAAAATACTGCCGGCGGTTCGTAACATGCCGCTGGGCCTCGCGATCGCCACGGAGGCACTCGAGGCGGCCCGGGGACCGCTCTCATGTTCGGCGACGGATTTCGATTCGCTGATGGCCGGGTCCACCAATGCGGTAGCGGACGCCAACCTGATTGCGGACACCGCAACCTGTACCGGAAACTTCCTGCGCGCCGCGCTGGCGGTCCCTGATCGCGCAATGCCCGCTCTCATCCGTGTCGCAGGCTATGGAGGGCTGACACTGCGCCAAGCGTTACCGCTATACAGTTGGCTGACGAGCCCCGAAGCGCTGGCACGTATCGCAGAGCCGGATCGGCCGCGGTTATCCGCGCTCCTCTGGCAACGTTATCTGGAACAGTTGTTCAAGGCCGGCATGGAAACGAAGGCACTGGCACTGCTCGATGCGTTGCCGCCAGACCGGCGCAGCAGAATCCTCGCAGCGCGCGATACTCCTTTGAAACGCGCAACCGTCGACGGCCTGACGATGACGTTCAGGGGTGAAAGTGGCAGCGCCTACGGGCGGAGCAGTGAAAGACCGACCGCAGACGAGGTTGCAGCGGCCGCCGACGCCGTCGATGCAGCGACCGACGCAGCCGAATCCCTGATCGAAGATCTTGGAGGTAAAGCGGCCGGCGGCAAGGAACGCAAGGCTGTTGCAGCCCGTCCCGCAATCGCACACCGCGAACCTGATCCGGCGGTCGAGACAGATGTCCCGACATCTGCTCCTATTTACAAGGTTGCAGAAGCGCTGACTCTTGCCCGCCGTGACGCGGAAGCACGACAGCTGATCGCAACATTACCTGGCTTGGCGGCTGCCCGAAGGACTGCCGAGTGCGAATTCGACGCCGTGGCGGAGAAGCGGTCGTCCTGCAGCGATTCGAACCGCCTTCCGACCTACGCGCTGGTTTTGGATCATGTGCTCAATCATCCCGGCGAAGATCCTTATTTCATCGCCGAGACCACGCTGAGCGATAACGATGGTGGTACGTGGATCAATGCCGATATCAAATGCCGGGCATTTCCCGACGACCAGTTCGGTGGTCTATGCGCCGATGCGCGTAAATGGGCGGCTGCTTCGGCCGACCTCGATCAGGGATCGGGCGATGCGGACGACAGGACGCTGGCTGACACTGTTCTCGCTCGGCTCGTGCCCGGATTCGCCCCCGCGCGCGCCGCCTTCGAAGCGGAATCCGCAAAACTCTTTGGCGCACACGCCACGGGCACGGAACTGCCGCGACCGGGCCGTGCCACGGTAATTCCTGTTACTCCCGGCTACATCGAGCACCCGGTCCCCGAATCCCTTCGCGGCCCGGCCAGCGCAACGACAAAGAGCAAGTTTGCCGCGTTGCCTGGGGGGTACTCCCTTGTCCGCGCGGAGCATTCGGGCACTCGCGCCATTGCCGTCAGTGTGTCGCAGACGCTCGATCCGACCGGTGAACTGTCGCAGGGCGGCTACTGGATTCATCTGTCGAACGACGGCGGGGCGCATTGGCAACCTCCGCTTTACACGGGCCTGGCCGACCGGTTTCCATATGTCGTCGTCGCCCGGTCGCGCATGCCGCTTCTCTCGGGCGACACGATCCACCTGGCCGTCGACATCGCGGAGATCGACACCGCGTCCATTACCTATCCTCCAGTCGGATTACGGACACGCCGGCGCGCCACCGGCCTTTATCTGGAAATCCCGCTCGAGGCGTTGCGCAAGGACAGCGATGGAGACGGCCTGACCGACATCGCTGCTCGACATCTGTTGCTGGACAAGCCCAAAGCCGCCGGAGCAACGCCTTTCGTGGTCGGAAGCGACGACCGTTCGATGTGCAAGGGTCCAGTATCGCCGGAGCGCGAGGCGCGCGCCGCACTGCTCGGAAAGCTTTTCGATCCCAGCGCTGCCGCGATTGTGGAGCCGACCGATCGTTCGTCCGGCGACATTTTTTCGGGATGGAAGCGTGCTGCGGCGTCCGCCGAACGCCCCCTGTTCATCCTCGGCGATCCGAACGATTACCTCTGCCTGCGCCCTGGTCGGCAGATGATCGTGTATGATGCAAACGATATCGCGGCCATGCAGCGGTTTACGCCCGATTTTCATGCCGTGGAGCTACCGCCGATCACCTTCAACCGGGAACGCAATCGTGGCTTCGTCAAATGGTCTACCGGATGGGCTGGCGGCACCTATCTCATGCGCCGCGTGAAGGGGCAGTGGAAATTCGATCAGTTGAGCAGCTGGATTACTTGACCGGCATGTAACCGTAAAAAATAAACCTTCTGGAATCGACGCCTCTTCAGTATCCGTACTCGACGCGGGTGAGAGGGTTGATATGGGTGTATTCGATTTTCTTTCGAAGCAGTTCGTGGACGTCATCGACTGGGTCGATGAACCTGGCGTGCTCGCGATCCGCTATCCCATGGCGGATCGCGAGATACAGAATGGTGCCCAGCTGACGGTGAGGAGCGGCCAGACGGCGCTGTTCTACAACGAGGGCCAATTGGCGGACGCATTCCAGCCCGGGATGTACACGCTCGAAACGGCCAATCTGCCGTTGCTCACGGCACTGATGAACTGGGACAAGGGCTTTGCATCGCCGTTCAAGGCGGATGTCCAGTTCTACAGCCTGAAAGAGCAGGCGGGGCTGAAATGGGGAACCACGCAACCCATCACTGTCCGCGACAGGGATTTCGGCCCGCTGCGCATTCGCGCTTTCGGATCCTATTCGTTTCGGATCGAGAGCGTTCCCGACTTTGCCGTCAAGATGATGGGATCGCTCGAACGCATGACGGTCGCAGATATCGAACCCCAGCTTCGCGGCGCCATCGCGACCGCGATCGCCTCTACGCTCGGTACCGGCGAAATCGCTTTCCTCGACCTTGCGGCCAACCAGGCGGCGCTTTCCGAGACGCTGAAGAAAGCTGTCGAGCCGGCATTGGCGTATTGGGGCTTGAGCTGCCGCAGCTTCTTCATCGAAAGCCTGTCATTGCCCGAAGAGGTGCAGACCTATCTCGACAAAGCGAGCTCGATGCGCGTGGTCGGCGACCTGGACAACTTCATTCGCTTTCAGAGCGGTGCAGCGATCGAGACGGCCGCGGCCCAGCCTGGCGGCGTGGCCGGTGCCGGGGCGGGCATGGCCGCCGGCATGGCGATCGGCCAGGCCATGGCGGGGGCCATGACGAGCGCGGGATCAATGACGCCGGCAGTTGCGAGCGAGGATGCATATGTGCAGATCGAGAAACTTCACAAGCTGCTGACGATCGGCGCGCTGTCCCAAGACGAATTCGACGCGAAAAAGACCGAATTGCTGAGCCGAATTCGCTGACCACGATGAGTGTGGCTCTGCCTTGCCCGAACTGCGGTGCCGACGTTCTCTTTCGATCGGCGGCGCTTCCGGCGCGCGTCTGCGATTACTGCCAGACGTTGCTGGTGCGCAGCGATTCCGGCGTTGCCGTGGCTGGAAAGACCGCGGCGCTTCCGTTCGATGTCAGTCCGGTGCAGATCGGCATGAAGGGGCGTGCCGACGGTGCGGGATTCGAGGTCATCGGCCGCATCCGCTGGTCCTGGACCGATGGCGCCTGGAACGAGTGGTTCCTGTTGTTCGACGACGGCAGCACCGCCTGGCTGGGCGAGGCCATGGGACAGTTCATGCTGCTTCGGGAAAGCCCCATGGAAAGGGCGCCCATTGGCATTCTCAAAACCATCGCAAGTGGCGGCGAAGTAATACCGGGCCACGAAGTCCAAATCGCCAAACAGAAGCTTTTCGTCGGAGATGCACGCGATGTCACCTGCCTGACCTCCGAGGGAGAGCTGCCCTTCGTTCCAAAGCCCGGGCTAAAGCTCTACAGCGTCGACTTGCGCGGACGCGATGGCGAATGCGTCTCGGTTCAACGCGATGAGCAAGGAACGTCGCTCTACCAAGGGCGATATGTGACTCTCGCCGAACTCCAACCGCGTGGACTTCGCGTCATGGAAGGATGGGCCACGCCCGCTTATGCCGCCTGATCCGGGTATCGACGCACAGGCAGCACCCGCGGTTCGCGCAATAACCTGCCCCTCCTGCGGGGGAAGCGTCCAGATCCGCGCGGCCGGATATACGGTGCACGTCGCCTGCCAGTACTGCGGATCGATGCTCGATGTGGACAGCCCGCAGGTCAAGCTCATCACCGAACACAATCGGGCCGGCAGGGAAATCGACATTCCGCTCGGCGCGCGCGGCGTGCTCGATGGCATCGAATGGGAAGCGATCGGATACCTGCGGAGATCGGAAAACAAGGCGTACGGCTGGGAAGAATACCTGCTGTTCAATCCCTATTACGGGTATCGCTGGCTCGTGAACGTCCGCGACGGCTGGAGCCTGGGCGAACTGCTCACGGTAACGCCGCGCTTCCAGTCGTTCGATACGCTGCAGGTCGGCGGCGAGACATATGGCCGCTTTTTTTCGAATGGCCGCGCGCAGGTCGATTATGTCCTGGGCGAATTCTACTGGCGCGTTTCGGTTGGCGAAGAGGTCAAGACCAGCGACTGGGTGCGCCCGGGCGTAATGCTGTCGCGTGAGGAAAGCGGCAACGAGATCAGCTGGACGCTCAGCCGGTGGCTTCCGCCTGGGGAAATAAGCGGCGCCTTCGGAGTCTCGCCGGATTACGTCTGGCCGCCCCTGCCACACCAGCCATCACCGCATGGCGCCTGGCTGAAGAGCGGTTTCAAGATTTTCGGCATCGCGTTCGCGTTCTTATTCCTGATTGCGTTCGTCTTCGGCGGATCCGAAAGCGCAATCTCCGGCAATTTTCCCATTGCCTCCGATGGACGCGAGCAAAGCGCGACCCTTGGCCCCATCACCCTGTCACGGCCTTACGAGCGCGTGCAGGTGGCAGCCGAGGTTCCCGTGCTCGAAAATGGCTGGGTCGATCTCGACTACAGCCTTGTCGACCGCCGGACCCAGCAAGTGTTCGAGGGTTACGGCGCCGCCGAGCGCTACGCCGGACGCGATTCTGACGGGGCGTGGACGGAGGGTTCGCGCCGCTCGACCATCTCGATCGCAAGCGTTCCTGCGGGCACATACGACCTGGTGATCGATTACAAGGGAAACCGCTGGACTGAATCGCCCATCGCAAACGGTTTTGACTGGAGCTGGATGACTGCTTCGAGTTCGCCGCAGCTGAACATCGAGGTGAGCCACGGCGTGCTGTATATTTCGAACCTGCTCATCGCGTGGGTGCTTGCAGCACTTCCCCTGGCGTTCGCATTGTGGCGGCATTTGAACTTCGAAAAAGCGCGCCGCGAAGAAAGCGATTTCAGCCTGGGAAGCGACGAATGACGCTACGCACGTTCCTCTACGCCCTCTGGTGCATGGGCATCGTCCTTATGTTCATGGCCACGAATTACCACGCCTGGTCACCCTTCGCCGAAGGGGGCCGGGCGCGGACGCCGTCCGGATTCTACGGTCCGAACCACAAATAGGGAGAAGACAATGGTCACCACCTTACCCGCCGTGCTCAGCACGCTGCTTTATTCGGCGATCGGCATCATCGTCTTCGTCGCCGGCTTCGTAATCCTCGACATGCTGACCCCGGGCAAGCTCTGGGACGAGATCGAAAAAAAGCAGAACGTCGCCGTGGCGATCTTTGCGGGAGCCGTTGCGATCGGGCTCGCGATCATCGTCTCTGCCGCAATCCATGGCTGAGGACGATCCCGCCAGTCCCAGGACCCGTGCTTCGGCGCCGACCGCGGCGCTGCTGGCCTCTGCATTCGTCGTCTCGACGTGCGGACTGGTCTACGAACTTCTTGCCAGCACGCTCGCAAGCTACCTGCTCGGCGACAGCGTCACGCAATTCTCGACCGTCATCGGCAGCTATCTGTTCGCCATGGGACTGGGGAGCTGGTGCTCGCGCTATGTGAAGCGCGACGAACTCCGCCTGTTCGTGCGCGTCGAACTGCTGATCGCGCTGCTTGGCGGGTGCTCCGCCGGGGCGCTGTTCCTTCTCTTCCCGGTCGTCGAGCATTTTCGCGTCGCGCTTTATGGCCTGGTCGTCGCGATCGGCTTCTTGGTCGGGCTCGAAATCCCCTTGCTGATCCGCATTCTCCGGGGCTTCGATTTCCGCGAGACCGTGTCGAACGTCCTGACATTCGACTATGTCGGCGCACTCGTCGCCAGCCTGTTGTTTCCGCTGCTGCTCATGCCGCATCTCGGCATGATCCGGACCGGCTTCATGTTCGGCATCTTCAATGCGGCCGTGGCCCTGGCGCTTCTCGTAACCTTGCCGCGCGCCGCCGGCTACCGCGCCGAAAAGATCACGGCGGTCCTTGTCCTGCTCGCCCTTTGTGCAGGGTTTGCGGCTTCCGACCGGCTTCAGCGCTGGGCAGAGGTTGCGAGCTATGGAGAGCCGGTCATCTATGCCGTTTCCAGCAAGTACCAGCGCATCGTCATAACCCGGCGCGACAACGACGTGCGGCTGTACCTCAACGGCAACCTCCAGTTTTCCTCGCGCGACGAATACCGCTACCACGAAGCATTGGTGCATCCCGCGCTCGGCCGCGTCGCAAATCCGCGCAACGTGCTGATCCTAGGCGGCGGCGACGGTCTCGCCGCACGGGAGGTGCTCAAGCATGCCAGTGTCGAGCGGCTGACCCTGGTCGATCTCGACGGAGAGATGACGAGCCTGTTTACCGGCACCGGGATGCTGGCGCGCCTCAACGGGGGTTCGCTGACCGACCGGCGCATGACGGTCATCAACGCGGACGGGTTTCGCTGGGTCCCCGAAGCGCGGGGCCAGTACGACGCGATCATCATCGATTTCCCCGATCCCGTCGATTATTCGGTGGGCAAGCTCTACACCGACACATTCTATCGCGCCGTGCGCAAGCTCGTTGCACCTGGGGGGATGGTGGTCGTGCAGAGTACGTCCCCGCTCGTCGCTCCCATGGCCTACTGGACGGTTGCCTCCACGCTCGAAGCAGCCGGCTTCCAGACCCGCGGCTACCATGTCTATGTGCCGAGCTTTGGCGAATGGGGCTTCGTTCTCGCGTCGCCGGACACCATCCCCACACAGGCCCGCATCTTCAATGGCCGGTTCCTGACACCGGCAATCGATCAGCGGCTGTTCGATTTTCCGCCGGACATGGCTCGCCGTCCCACGCCGGTGAATCGCCTCGACAATCAGGTGCTCGTCCGGGAATTCGCCGATGCCTGGGGTCAATATGAAGGCTGACCGCCGAACCGTGTTAGGCCTTGGCGTCGGGGCCGTTGCTGTTGCGGGCGGCGGTCTCGCTTACGCCCTGCAGCGCGAACCGGCATTGCCCGACGGAGACCTTGGCGGCGCCGACATGGCGCGCGGCCATCGCCTGAGGAGCGGCAATTTTCCGGCGCCCAGCCGGCACGATGAGGTGGATGTCGTCATCGCCGGAGGTGGCGCTGCGGGTCTGTCCGCGGGATGGCGTCTCAAAGACGCCGGGTTCGACCGGTTCAGGCTTCTCGAACTCGAGGACCAGGTCGGCGGCAATGCACGGAGCGGCCGCAACACGGTGTCCGCCTATCCGCTTGGCGCGCATTACCTGCCGGTTGCCAACAAGGAGGCGCGCGCACTCCGCCACCTCCTGCGCCAGCTGGGCATGATTATCGGGGATGCGGATGGCGTCCCCGTCTACGATCCAGAGCAGCTCTGCGCGGATATGCAGGAACGGCTTTTCTGGCAGGGGCGCTGGCAGGAAGGCTTGATCCCGCGCACGGGTTTGCCGAAGCGCGACCGCGAGCAGTTCGATGCCTTTGCCAAGGTCATGCGCGCATTCTCGGACCGGACCGGCAGCGACGGCCGGCCCGCCTTTACCGTGCCGATGGCGTATAGTTCGCGCGATGCCGACCTGGCGGCGCTCGACACACAGAATTTCGCGCAATGGCTCGACGCGCAGGGCTGGAGAGCGCCTGCTCTTCGCGCATACATCCGCTATGCCATGCGCGACGACTATGGAACCGAACCCCGCAACGTGTCGGCCTGGGCCGGCATTCATTATTTTGCGAGCAGGCGCGGCTGGGCCGCGAATGCAGCAGGCGACAATGAACTGACTTGGCCAGAGGGGAACGGCAGACTGGTCGGCCTGCTCGCGAAATTTTTTCCGCAGAACATCGGGCGTGGACAGATCGTACACGGCGTCGCCCGTGACCAGGATCATGTGCTGGTCGACAGCTTCGACGTTGCCACTGCGACGACCACGCGGACGCGGGCACGCGCGGCGATCATTGCGACACCTCATTTCGTGGCAACGCGGATCTGCAAGGATCTGGGCAATGACAGGGCGATAAGCTACGCGCCGTGGATCGTCGCCAATATAACGCTTTCGCGCCTGCCGGCGGGGCGCGGAGTGCCGCTCGCCTGGGACAATGTTTCGAGCACGAGCAACTCGCTTGGATATGTCGTCGCGACGCATCAGGGACCGGATGCAATCGCCCCGCATACCGTCGTGACCTGGTACCTTCCCCTATCTAACGTCACGCCCGAAGCGGGACGTCGCCTGCTGGTCGAGCGTGCGGCGGACGAGTGGAAACGCATCGTGCGCGACGACATGCTGGAAATGCATCCTGATCTCGACTCTGCGATAGAGCGGATCGACCTGTGGCGCTGGGGCCATGCAATGGCCCGGCCGACGCCGGGGTTTCTCTGGCAGGCCGACAAGATGCAACCCGAAGCGCCGCTGTTCCTTGCACACTCAGACCTGAGCGGCCTCTCCCTATTCGAAGAAGCGCATTATCACGGCGTTCGCGCCGCCGAGGCTGCGATGACATTCCTCGATTTCCGCCATGAAAGTTTGCTGTGACCGACCAGTATGAGGGACACCACCTGATCGCGGATCTGGTCGGCGGGCACCGGCTGGACGATGTCGATCATGTGGAAACCTGCCTCAGGGAGGCGGCAGCCGTGGCTGGGGCGACGCTGCTCGAAGTGCGACTTCACGCCTTCGGCCCGGGCATGGGCGTGACCGGGGTCGCATTGCTTGCGGAATCGCATATCTCGATCCACACTTGGCCTGAACATGGCAGCGCATGTGTCGACATCTTCATGTGCGGACGCGCGCACGATCTGGAAGCCGCGCTCGGAGCCATCGCGTCGGGACTGAATGCGACGGTGCTTCAGCAGACATCGTTGAAACGGCGTTTCGCCGGAACCGCCTAGCCGGCCGAGATCCCAAGTTCCGCGAGTAAGGCGTCCGTGTCGATATTGGCATTATCATACGGCTTGGGCGGAGCGGCGGGCGTACCGAGGAAACGTGGAGAAGGCGCTGGCTGGACGGTGCCGTCGAGCTCGATGAACGCTCCTCGCTCGACATTGTGCGGATGGCCGGGCGCCTCGGCCAGTGACAGCACCGGTGCGAAGCAGGCGTCGCCGAACTCCATTATCGCGCACCATTCTTCGCGGGTCTTCATCCGGAAAATTGCTGCGAACTTGTCCTTGAGCGAAGACCATTGGCCCTTGTCGTACTGCGCATCGAACGACGGATCGTCAGCGGTTCCGGTGGCTTGCCGCAGTAGTGCATAGAACTGCGGTTCGATCGATCCGACCGCGACATAGCGGCCGTCGGCGCACTCATAAGTGTCGTAGAAAGGCGCTGCCCCGTCCAGGATATTTGCGCCGCGCTCATCCTGCCACTGCCCCTTGGCGAAAAAGCCATAGATCATCGAGCCCAGCGTCGCCGCGCCATCGGTCATCGCACAGTCGATCACCTGCCCCGCGCCACCGCGTTGGACGTGGAGAAACGCCGCGACCATGCCAAAGGCGAGCATCATGGCGCCGCCACCGAAGTCGCCGAACAGGTTGAGCGGCGGCACGGGCCGCTCGCCCGCGCGGCCGACGGCGTGCAGCATGCCCGACAGCGCGATATAGTTGATGTCGTGCCCGGCGGCATTCGCATAGGGGCCTGTCTGCCCCCAACCGGTCATCCGTCCATAGACCAGCTTGGGATTGGCGCCGATCAGCACATCGGGACCAAGGCCGAGGCGCTCCATGACGCCGGGGCGATATCCCTCGATCAACCCGTCGCTATATCGCGCCAGCGCGGTCAGCGTCTCGATCGCCTTCGAGTCCTTCAGGTCCAGCGCGATCGACCGTCGCGAGCGCAATAGCGGATCGCGCTTGTCGGGCGCGGTACCCGGTCGTTCGACGCGAATGACTTCTGCACCATGATCGGCCAGCATCATGCCGCAGAAAGGCGCAGGTCCTATCCCCGCCATTTCGATGATCCGGAATCCGGAAAGAACACCGCCCGCCGCCATCATACCTCCATCGCGAACCGTGCCGCCTCGACAATGCGACGCGTACCGGAGTTTTCGATTTCATACGCCGATCGTCGCACCGGAAAAGTCGTAATCGGCCAGAAATTCGCGATGAACTTCCTGGAGGCAGGCCGTGCATTCAAGCTGACATGAACGGCGACAGAAGCACTTCTAAGGGACAATTCCCGGTGCCGAGTAGATAATCCGTCCATCGAGGATCGTCCGCTCGACCCGGGCTTTCAATATGTCCTCGGCCGTGCTTTTCAGTATGTCGTGCGACAGGACGACGATGTCCGCCAGCTTGCCCGTCGAGATCGATCCTTTGACGTTCTCCTCGCGCGACGAGAATGCCGGATTGATCGTGTAAGCCCGCAGAGCCTCTTCAACCGTCAAAGCCTGATCCAGACGGCGGTTCTCTGTCCGGTTCGAGCCAGGCTCGCGACGCGCGACCGCCATGTAGATATTCTCGAGGGGCGAAATGGGAGAAGCCCGCGCTTTATCATAGGTCCCCGGCCAGTCCGACACGATATTGATTCGAATGCCGTGATCGATGAGCGTGCGCCACGCATAGGCCGTCTTCGTGCGTTCCGGCCCGAGCTTGGCGGCAACCGTGTCGATATCGTCCATCATCTGCTGCGGCGTAATGTCCGCGATGATGTGCATCCGCCCGGCACGCTCTATTTCGGCCATCGCCGGAAACCACGCGTGGATCCATCGAAAGCGGCGTTCGCGCGGCGGGTTCACCTGCGCCGCCTTTTCATACCAGTTCATCAGCAGGCGATGCGCCTTGTCGCCCAGCACATGCGTCCCGATGTCGAAGCCCAGCGCGTCGGCGGCAATGACCTGGTTTTGCAGGTCGTCGCCGTTCGTCACGCGGAAAGCAAAGTCTCCCGCATAGTCCGCACGTTCAGGCGGATTGTTGCTGAACGGCGCGTCCATCTGCGACCCGTCGATCATCAGCTTCGTGCCGCCGTAGCGGATCCAGTCGTCACCAGATCCCGGCTTGATCCCGAAACGGATGAGGTCGGGCGCACTGTTGAGCGCAAGCAGCGGATGGACCCGGACGGTCAACTGGTTCGCGGCCTTCAGGTCGGTAAAGATGCTGACGTCGGAAAAACTCCTTTCGACAGCAGACGGAAACAGTCGCGTCTGCGAAACGCCGTCGACCCGCGAGATATCGTGAATGCCGGTGATGCCCAGCTCATTCAGGTCGCGCAGCAATGCCCGCGCCGCGACCAGTGTCTGGGCGCGCGATTTCGGCGGCAGCTGGGATTCGACCTTGGGCCCGGCATGTCCCAGCAGCAGGCCGGTCAGCGCGCCCGTTTTCAGGTCGCGTTCGAAGCTTCCGTCGGCCGGGTTGGGCGAAAGCCGGTCGAGGTGGAGGATCGCCAGCCCCTTCGAGTTGATGAAATATGCCCCGTCGAAACGGCGGATGAGGACCGGATGATCGGGGGACACGGCGTCGAGTTTCGCCAGCGACGGCCGGAACGGCACATAGCTGCCGCCGTGCGCGGCCTTGCGGGCGACATCGCGGTCCCATTCGCCACCGGTGATCCACATCCCCTTCGGCACGCGTTTGACGGCCTGCGTCACTTCGGCGGCGAGCGCATCGTCGTCGTGTACCGCACCGAGTGCCACTTCGTAGAACCATTCGGTCGCATTCTCGAAATGCGTGTGGGCGTCGATGAAGCCCGGGACGACGAGCTTGCCTGCGACATCGATCATCCGGGTCGCCTTGCCGCGCAGGGACATGACGTCTTTCACGCTGCCGACACGAGCGATGCGATTGCCGGCAATCGCGACCGCCCGTGCCTCTGGCTGCTTGTCGTCGGCCGTCCAGACATGGCCGTTGTAAAGGATGATGTCGGCCGGCGGTGCAGCACGTGCACCGGTACCCGAACCGAAAGTCAACAGCGCCGCAGCGGCGAGCGCGAACGGTTTGGACCGGCCGATCATCATGCCCATCGCTCCTACAGACCGACGCGGACGGTCAGCTTCGCCTGGCGCGGCACGCCATAGCCGAGCAGGTTCGAACCGGTCCCGGCCCAGTAGCGCAGGTTGGTCAGGTTATCGACGTTCAGCTGGATCGTCATGTCCTTGGCAACGCCCGGCACCTTGTAACGGATCGATGCGCCATAGACGGTGCTGCCGTCGATGAACGCTTCATTCTGCGCGTTGATGGGACGGCTGGACACGTAGAAGGCGCTGGCGCCGACTGCGAGGCCGCGGATCATCGGCAAGCGGTATTCGAACGACGCGCTGCCCGTCCATTCCGGCGTTTCTTCCGGCCTGTTGCCGATCAGCGTTGCCGGCGTGGCATTTATGACCTTCGCATCAAGGTACGTGCCGCTCAGGTAAAGCGACAGGTCGCGCGTGATTTCACCCGCGGCCGATGCCTCGATCCCCTTGTAGCGCGCGCGTCCCGCCAGCTTGTAGATATTGTCGACCGGATCGGTGAACGCCGAGGCGCGCTCGATCTGAAAGCCTGCAAGCTGGATCAAGAAGCCGGTGCGTGGCTCGTATTTGATGCCCACCTCATATTGTTCGGACTTTGCGGGCGGCAGTACAGCCTGCGCGTTGGCGGCGTTCAGCGGCGCTGGGGTCACTTCCTCGAGCCCTTCGAGATAGGTCGCGTAGAGGCTGAGGTTCGACATCGGCTTCACGACGATGCCGTAGCTCGGCGTCCAAGTCTGCACCTGGAATTCCGTGATGGCACCTGTCGTTGAGGCGGTCCGGCTTTGATAGTCGCTGTAACGGACGCCGGCGAGCAGGTCGACAGGACCGATTTCGAGGCGGTCCGTGACGTAAGCACCCGTGTCGCGCACATCGAGCGGAGACGTCGTGAAGGTCGTCGGCTCCTGCAACTGGATGTTGATCGGGTTGAAGATGTTCTGGGCAACCGTCACCGTCGTCGATGAGCGGCCGTTTTGGTATCGCCAGTTCATGTTCCCGCCGACGATCAGGTTGTGCTTGACCGGCCCCGTCATGAACACGCCGGCAAGTTCTGCGCGGACATTGCGGTTGCGGTACTGCTGGTCGCGCGTGCGCGAGATGCTGAGCGTACCGTTGCCATAGTTCGCCGACGTCGGGCGCAGGTCGTAATTGGTCAGCGTCGGTGAATCGCGATCGCGCGTCGTCTGCGCCTGTCCGCCCTCCAGGGTCAGCGCGAACTGTGATCCCAGCTTCAGGTCGGCACGCAGCAGGAAATTCGTCGCGCGCGCATAGCTGCGCAGGCCCGACCCGCCGAGGTTGACGTCGATCGCGGGAATATCCGGAATCGTACGCTTCCCGGCAACCACCGGCGGGACCAGCACGGACGCGACGGCGGGCGCGGTCAGGGTAGCGACTTCGGGAATATCCTTCTGAACATGCTCGATGTCGAAACGGAATTTCAGCGCATCGCTCACGGCGAAATCGGCGGCAAGCGACGCGAAATAGCGATCGCCGGTCACGTTCTTGATGCCGGGCGCGACGATACCTGCGCCAGCGTTCACACGCAGACCGAAGTTGTCCGTGATCTTGCGGCCGATATCGATCGCCGTACGCGTACCGCCCGAGTCGTTGACGCTTGCGGTAAAGTCGGTGACATCACGGTCGGCGCGCTTGGTCACCATGTTGATGATGCCCGACGGCGGCGAATAGCCATAGTAGAGCGCGCCGACACCTTTCAGTACCTCGACACGGTCCTTGTTCTCGATGGGCAAGTCGACGAGGTTGATGACGGGCAGCGATCCGTTGAGGCGGAAGCTGGTGCGGTTCTCGACGCGAATGCCGCGGATAGTGAAGTTGTCTGCGCTGACCCCGCTGGCGTTCGAACGGCTGACACCCGCCGTATTGCGGAGTGCATCGAACAAACCCTGCGCGGCCTGGGCCCTGAGCAGTTCCTGCGGTACGACGTTGACGGTCAACGGCACGTCGATGATGCGTGCATTCCGGAAAGTGCCGACCTGAACGAGGTTCGCGCCATAGCCCGACTTGTCGGCGGTTACGACGATGTCTTCCAGTTCGAGCTTGTCCTTCTCGGCCGGCGCCGTCTGTGCATGCGCTGCGCCGGAAACGAAGGCGGTGGCGAGCGCAATCGTCGAAATTCCAAAATTTTTCATTGTCTTACTCCCTGTATTCGTTTCGTTTTGTTGTTGATGTGCGCCTGATCAGGGCAGGATTTCGTCGGCGACGATCGGTTGCCTCTCCACACGGATGTTGGTCTTGTTTTCGGAAAACGCCTTCCACTCGGGCGATGTCTTTGTGAGGCGCGTGCGCACCTCGTTCGTCACGCGGTCGCGCGAGGCGAGGCCGGCGTCGCCGCGATAGGCGAGCACGAGGAGCGAGGCCCAGTTACGCCCGGCGGCATAGCGTGGCAGGTAGACGCCGTAACTTGTCAGCGCCCCGGCATCGAGCCAGCCATCGACCTGGGGCAGCAGATAGCCGTCAACGTAGCGCAGATATTCGTCGGTCGAGACCATGTAGTCGTAGGGAATGACGAGATAGACGGGCTTCGGATCGCCCGCCTTCGGCACTGCGGTTCGCGCGCGCAGCAGTTCGCCCGGCGCGGTTTCAGCCGACTGAAGGAGTGTGAGCATGTCGGGCGAAAGGCCGCCGGGGGCCGCCTCTTCGACGGTACGCCAGCGTGCGAGTTCGGCGGCATTCTTGAAATCAAGAACGACCATCATGTCCCAGGTCGCGGCGTCGATATAGCGATTGGCAAGGACCCGGTACGACGCCAGGCTGCCTTTCGCACGCAGCGTCTCCAGCCTCGGCAGCAGCGTTTTTCGCGCGGCGGCGCGAAAGGTCGTGCGGGCGGCCGGGGCGACCTTGTAGGTGATCACCAGTCCTTTGGGTCCCTCCGCGCGCCAGTCCGCGACCCGCATCTGCGTCTGTGCCGCCGCCGGCAACGCGGCAGATATCGCAACGGCGGCGGCGATCGCCCACCGAACAGCAAGGCCACCCCTTTTGGAATTAGATGCGTTCGAACGCCCTACCCGTATCATAAAAATTCCCCTGACCATCCTGTTTCAAAATCCTGTTTCGTTGAACGGAAGGCGTCCTCGCAGGCTAAGTCGCGTAGACGCGGTAAGAAAATGCGCGTTGTCCCCCATTTTGCCGCGCGATCTATGCAAACTGCTCACATCCGATGCGCAATTTGCGAAAGCGCCCCGATCGACGGCAAAAGCGTCGTTCATGCGCATGGCAGGTCGCCCGTATTCGCCCGGAACCGCTGCTCCACGGAATAGCGCGGTGTCGCCGCGAGTAGCTGGCGTGTGAATTCATGACGTGGCGCATCGAAGATCGCGTCGCGGGAACCCTGCTCCACGATCCGGCCGGCGGACATCACCACCACCCGGTCCGCGATCTGTTCGACGACACCTAGGTCGTGCGAGATGAACAGGCAGGCAAAACCGTGCTGGGCCTGCAGCCTCGCGAACAATCGCAGCACCTGTGCCTGGATCGACGCGTCGAGTGCCGAGACCGGTTCGTCCGCAACGACGAATTTCGGATGGGTAACCAGGGCGCGACCGATCGCGACGCGTTGCCGCTGTCCGCCCGAAAGCTGGTGCGGATAGCGATCCTGAAAATCGGCGAGTCCAACTTCGCCGATGATCTCGTCAGTCCGCTTGCGGCGATCGGCGAGCGACATGTCCGCGAAGTGGCGCAACGGCTGTGCGACGATGTCGCGTACCGTCATGCGCGGATCGAGCGACGAATAGGGATCCTGAAATACGAGCTGGGTTTCGCGGCGAAACGCCTTTTGCTCGCCCTTGTCCTTCGATTTCGGGTCCAATCCGTCGAATGCGATCGACCCGCGCGCGACATCGGTCAGGCCGAGCACCGCGCGACCGAGGGTCGTCTTGCCGGAGCCGCTGCCGCCGACGACCGCGACGACTTCGCCGGGGGCGACCGTCAGGCTGACATCATCAACGGCATGAAACACGTCCCGATGCCCGCGCCGCCTGAACGCGACGACGAGGTTGTCGACTTTCACCAGATCGCCGCCGCACGGTGGTCGCGCGGGTCCGCGCGACGGGAGCGAACCGACCAGCCGGCGCGTATAAGGTTCGGCGGGTGCGGCCAGGATTTGCGTCGTGTCACCCTGTTCCACCATCCGGCCCTTTTCGAGGACGATTGCGCGCGAGGCGTATTGCGCGACGAGCCCCAGGTTGTGGGTGATGAGGATGACCGCGGTGCCCTCCTCGGCGGCAAGTTCGGCCATGATGTCCATCACATCGCGCTGGCTGAGCGTATCGAGCGCCGTCGTCGGCTCGTCGGCGATCAGCAGGCGGGGTTTCAGCAACATGACCGCCGCCAACATGATCCGCTGGCGCATGCCGCCGGAGAATTCATGGGGATAGGACGACAGGCAGGCCTCGGGATCGAGGACGCGGACGCGCCGCAGCATCGCGATGCATGCCGCGCGACGCTCGGCCGCGGTCATCGGCCGGTGCAGGCGTAACGCCTCGTCCAGTTGCCGTCCGATCCTCATCGCCGGGTTGAGCGAGGTCATGGGCTCCTGGAACACCATGCCGATTTCGTTGCCGCGAATATGGCGCATGGCGGCGGCCGGCAGGGCATTGAGATCGCGACCGGCGAAGGTGATGCTTCCGGCCGACCGCGCGATGCCGGGCGGCAACAGGCCGACGATCGCACGTGTGGCGAGCGTCTTGCCACTACCCGATTCCCCGACGATCGCCACGAACTCGCCGGGATCGAGGGTCATGGAGAAATCATCGAGCAGCACACGCTGTCCAGCGGCGATGCTCAGTCCGTCGATTGCAAGCAGCGGGCCCGTCATTGCAGCCCCCGGCGGCGAAGTGTGTCGCTCAATGCGTCCGCCAGCAATGTCGCGCCGAGGACCGTGGCGGCAATGCAAAGGCCCGGCACCACCACCAGGCCGCCCGCAGTGCTGAGATAGGGACGGGCGGACGACAGCATGTTGCCCCATGTCGGCGCGGGGGCAGGCACGCCGACGCCCAGAAAGCTCAGCGCGCTTTCGGACAGCAGGACCCAGCCGAACATGCTCGTCGCCAGCACCGCGACTTGCGGCAAGGTGTTGGGGATGACGTGCCGCAGCATCGAATAGAGCCGGCTGTTGCCCATCACCGCCGACGCCTCGAGATATTCGCGGGTGCGGATCGACAGCACGCTTGCCCGCACCACCCGGACGACGGTGGGCGTGTAGGCGATGGTCAGTGCGATCACGATCCCGGTGGCGCCCGCACCGAATACCGCAGCGAGCGTCAACGCCAGCAGGATGCTCGGAAATGCCATGAGCGCGTCGTTCACCGACATCAGTACCGCTTCGACCGGTCCGCGCAGAAAGCCGGCGAGCGTACCGACGGCGAGGCCCAGCGTCGTTGCCAAGGCGACGACAAGCAGCGCAAGCGGCACGCTGATCCGTGCACCCGCCATGGCGCGGCTGAGCACGTCGCGGCCGAACTGGTCGGTGCCCAGCCAGTGCGCACCGGACGGACCCGCGAAGCGCGTGTTCAGGTCGATCGACAGCGGGTTATAGGGCGTCCAGACAGCCGCGATCAGGACGACCGCGAGGAGCACCGCGACCAGAGCGCCACCCACCAGCGCCGATCCGCGAAATTTGCCGGCGCCGCTCATGCTTCCAGCCTCACGCGCGGATCGAGCAGCGGGTAGAGCAGGTCGGTGGTCAGGTTCACCAGCACATAGACCGCCGCCGTGAACAACAGGCACCCCTGCACCACGGGATAGTCACGGGACAGGACGGCATCGACCATCAAGCGGCCGAGGCCAGGCAAGGTGAACACGGTCTCGACGACCGCCGCGCCGCCCAGCAGGTGGCCGAGCGTCAGCCCGACCAGCGTCATCGTCGGCGCAAAGGCGTTTGGCAGGACATGAAAGAACAGGACGCGCGGTTCCGACTGCCCCTTAGCGCGCGCATGCGTGATGTAGTCGAGGCCGAGCACATCGATGGCGCTCGCGCGCATCATGCGGATCAGGGCGCCGGACTCGGCGATCGCCAGCGTGAGTACGGGCATGACCAGATAGGGCACACCGGCAAGGCCGTCGCTGAGCGATACATAGCCGACGACCGGCAGCCAGCCGAGTTTCACGCCGAAAACGAGGATCAGCATCAGGCCCAGCCAGAAGCTGGGGATCGACATCGCGAGCGTCGCAAGCGCCACGATGGCGCTGTCGCTGCCGCGCCGGTGATGCGCCGCGGCAGTCAGGCCGAGGCCGACTGCGACCAGCGTCGCGATCACGATGGCGCTGACGACGATCGATGCCGTGACCGCAAACCGTTCGAGGATCAGGCCGCCGACCGCTTCGCCCGTGATGATCGAGGCGCCGAGATCGCCCGTCACGACATGGCCCAGCCAGGTGACGAACTGCGTCCAGAGCGGTGCGTCCAAACCCATTTCCGCGCGCAGGGCGGCCAGTGCTTCGGGCGTCGCGGCATCCCCAAGCATCACCTGCGCGGGATCGCCGGGAACGAGCCTGACGAGCATGAACACTAGGATCGCGACGATCAACAGCGTCGGGACCGTCAGCAGCAGGCGGCGGCCGATATAGCGCAGGGTGCCGATGTTCATCGCAGCGCCACCCCCCACAGGCGCATCTGCGCCGCCGGCCATCCCTTGTACCCGATCACATTCGCGCGGGTCGCGGTGATATGCCCCTGGTTGAACAGCACGACCGCGGGAGCCTGCGCCATGAAGCGGCGGTGCAACTGGTCGAACACCGCCTGTCGCTGGGCACGATCGCCGGTCGCGCGGGATTGCTGGAGCAGCGCACGCGCGCCCGCGTCGTCCCAGACCTTGCGCGGGTCGCGCTTCTTGTCGCCGATAAAGCTTTCGTAGCTGAGGCTGGGGTCGAGCCGCGCCGAATAGGCGAACATCATCGCCTCATAATTTCCGCTGTAATAACGATCGAGCTGCGCGGCCCAGTCGAGCGTGTCGATCTGGATGTTGATGCCCGCTTCCAGCGCCATCGCCTGTACCAGGATCGCGGCGTCGAACAGGTCGGGATAGCGTTTGTTCGCGATCAGGCGGATCGGCTCGCCCTTGTAGCCCGCGGCGGCGGCCAAGCTGCGCGCGCGGGCGAGATCGGGACGGGGCATCGCCGCCTGGACCGCATCATAGTAAGGGCTGGCGGCCGGCACGATCGAACGGTTGGGCCTCGATGCGCCCTCCGTGATCGCGTTGACGAGACCAGGCACGTCGAGTGTCGCCGCAATCGCCTGCCGCAGACGGACGTCGATCAGCCGCCCCCGCGCCGTCTGGAACAGCAGTGCAAAGATATCCATGCCGTGTGCGACCGACAGGCGGATGTCGCGCCGCGATTTCAGCTGGCGCGCATCGAGCGGCAGGATGTTGTCGAGCACATCGATGTCGCCGCGCAGGAGTGCGGCCTGCGCCGCCGCGACGTCCGGGATGATCAGGAAACGGATGCGATCGACCAGGGCCTGCTTGCGCCCCGCATTCCCGTCGCGCGCGCCGGGAAGCGCCTGGTAAGCGGGCCATCGGGCCAGATCGACGAACTGGTTGCGGCGCCATGCGTCGAACCGGAAAGGCCCCGTCCCGATCGGCACGCGCCATTTGCCATCCGCGCCGATCGAGTTGCGATGAAGGATCGCAGCGCTGCCGCAATCGACGCGCGCAAGCGTCGCAAGAAATGTCGGAGAGGCGCGGTCGAGCGTGATCCGGACCGCGAGCGGCCCGGCGGCCTGCACGTCGATGATACGGGCGTAACCGCCGCCGTTGAACTCGCTGAGGCAGCGCCAGTGCGTCGCGGGCGCGAGATAGCGGCGCAGCGACCACACCACGTCCGCGCTCGTCATCACGGCATTGTTGTGAAAGCGAATGCCGGGGCGCAGGCGGAAGAGATAGTTCTTGCCGTCAGGCGAAACCTGCCATCCGCTCGCCAGCATCGGGCCGACCGAACCGTCCTCGCGATAAGCGACCAGTCCTTCGACGACGTGCATCAGCACCGCGTCGGTATTCTCGTCGCGCGTCACGCCCGGGTTGGTGGAAGCGATATCGGTGTTGAGCCGCGCTCGCAGCATCGCCGCATCGGCCGGCGCCGTGGCGAGCAAGGCCGCCAGCGCCAGCAAGGCGATCCGGGCGCCGCCCTTAGACATGCCCTGCGGCGCCGCTTTCCATTTCGAGTGTGTAGCTGGTGAACGTGGGATCGAGTGCGGGGAGGACGGCAATCTCCATCAGGCCGGCGGCAGGCTGCATGACCAGCGTCACGACGGTGGCACTGAGGTTGCTCATGAGCGATGGCCGGGGCGGGCGGCAGATCGACCATGGCGATGCCCAGTCGTCGAGGAGCGCGGCCTTTACATCGTCGACCGTCAGCGACCCGATTTTCGGTTCGACCAGCGAACGCAGCCTGCGGTCGCGGTAAAGGCTGT
Organism: Sphingomonadales bacterium UBA1936; assembly: GCA_002336985.1. Taxonomy (GTDB): domain Bacteria; phylum Pseudomonadota; class Alphaproteobacteria; order Sphingomonadales; family Sphingomonadaceae; genus Sphingomonas_O. The sequence goes on along the minus strand of DDFE01000145.1, from coordinate 5,828 downwards.
CGGGCATCGTCAGGACGCCGCGCTCGACGATTTTCGAAAGGGCCACCGGACTTTGCCAGTGATTGGCATGGACCAGCACGCCGTCCTTCGGTTCGACCTGGAACGTCTCGTCCGGCGCGCATTCGAAATCGAAGATCAGGCCGTCCCTATGGCTCAGCACCATGTTGTTCGAGCCAGACTTGCGCGTCGTGTAGGCGGAGCGCAGCGCGAGCGCGAATTCGGCCTGCTCCAGCGCCTTGCGACGGAGCAGCGCCAGGGGAACGCCGATCTCGCGATAGTCGCGCTCGCACTCCAGGTAATTGGCGGTAACGGAAATACCGACCGAGTTGAGTCCGAACCGGCCGAGCGCTCCTGCTTCCGCGAACATCAATATGTCCGGCTTGTCGTCATTGCGGACACGCACGACGATCGACGCATCGGCGCTTTCCATCTTCCAGTCCCAGTTATGGGCGTGGATCAGGCGACCATCGGCGGTCGCTTCAGGAGCAATCACCAGTGCCGTGCAACCGTCGGGCTCGACACCGTCCAGCAGGGCTTCGCGGAGGGAGGGATTGGTCGCGAGTTTCAGCACTTCGGTGCGTGCGTTGAGCATCACGACATGATGGAATGCGACGTCGGCACCCGCCGCTATGCCGCGCATCTCGTCGACATAGGATGTATCGAAAGCTTCGATCGTGGGCAGATAGGCATCGATCACGCGGCCGAGCGCCGCATCATCCAGGTTCAGATCGCGCACTTGCGTCGAATAATGGCCGATGCCCGTGCGGATTTCCCGCTGCGCCTGCTCGCCATAGCTGCACCCGCGCTCGAACGGCGCACCTGCGATCTCGATAAGCCGGCATGTTTTTTTCACGCGTCGAATCCCTTTTATCACGGCAACGTATCATTGTCCTTTTCATGTGAAAAGAACGAATTTTCTCCTCACCTCATTGTAACCGAGGTTGCCCCGTCGCAGAAGTAGGGGGGTTCACACAGGCGCATTTCAATCACGTTTGTCTCTTGCGCATATAAAATCCAAGAGATATGAACGTATTTGTCATTTGAAAAAGACAACAGGAAGATCGTATGTCCGCTGCATCGACGCTGCAGAATTCGCCCGAACCATTCTGGATGCCCTTCACGGCTCAGCGCGCTTACCAGCAGGCGAAGCGGACCTTTGTCGCGGCCGAGGGCGTCCACTATACGACCGACGAGGGCCGCAAGGTGCTCGATGGCATCGGCGGACTGTGGTGCGTGAACGCCGGTCACGGCCAGCCGCGCATCGTCGAGGCCATCCAGCAGCAGGCGGCAAAGCTCGATTTCGTGTCGTCGTTCTCGATGAGCCATCCGGCGGCATTCGAACTTGCCAACCGCATCGTTGCCGCCGCGCCCGAAGGCATGCGGCACGTATTCTTCACGAATTCCGGTTCGGAGTCCGTCGATACCGCCCTCAAGATCGCACGCGGCTATCACCGCGCGCGCGGCGACTTCGATCGCATCCGTTTCATCGGACGCCACAAGAGCTATCACGGCGTGAACTTCGGCGGCCTTTCGGTCGGCGGCATCTCCCGCCACAAGCGCGAGTTCGGCCCGCTACTTCCGGACGTCGATTTCCTTTCATTGCCCTATGACCCGAAGGTCTCGGCGTTTTCGCGTGGACAGCCCGCCGACGGCGCGCATTATGCGGAAGAACTCGCCCAGCTGATCACGTTGCACGATCCGGCGACGATCGCCGCGGTGATCGTCGAACCTGTGACGGGATCGGGCGGCGTCTATCCGCCGCCGGTCGGTTATCTCGAACGGCTTCGCGCGCTTTGCAGCGAACACGGCATCCTGCTGATCTTCGACGAGGTCATTACCGGTTTCGGACGCACGGGTCCGCTATTCGGTGCCCAGCGCCTCGGCATCACGCCCGACATCATCACCTGCGCAAAGGGCATGACCAACGGATCGGTACCGATGGGCGGCGTGATCGTCAGCGGCGCGGTGTACGACGCTTATATGGAAAAGCCCGCATCGCAGATCGAGCTCGCGCACGGGTACACCTATTCCGCTCATCCGCTCGCCTGTGCCGCGGCCCTGGCCGCGCTCGACGTCTACCAGGGAGGACTGCTCGATCAGGGGGGGGCCATCATGCCGGTGTGGGAGGACGCGCTGCATTCGCTGCGCGACGCGCCGCATGTTGCCGACGTACGGACTTTCGGCCTGCTCGCCGGCATCGATATCGCGCCGCGCGACGGTGCGCCGGGTGCGCGGGGGACCGCGGTGAACCAGGCGTGTTATGACGCGGGCGTGCTGGTGCGTACGGCCGGCGACACGATGATGTTGTCACCGCCGCTAATCATTTCAGCCGACCAGATCTCGATGCTCGTCGAGACGATCCGCACGGCTCTCACCGGAACCGAATAGGCATGGCGAGGGAGTATCCTGAGCTGCGATTGTTCGTCGCGGGCGAGTGGATCGGCCCATCGGATCGCGACACGCTGCCGGTATA
>DDFE01000145.1:0-3277 GCA_002336985.1 Sphingomonadales bacterium UBA1936 | reverse complement strand
TGGATCCTGACGCGGGAGCAGGGAAAGCCGCTGACGCAATCGCGCGTCGAATTGCTGGCGTCCGCCGACTTCTTCGACTGGTATGCCGAAGAGGCTCGGCGCGCCTATGGCCGGATCGTTCCTGCCCGGCCGGGGATCGCCATGGCCGCGGCCTTTCATGAACCGGTGGGGCCGGTTGCCGCGTTCGCGCCCTGGAACTTCCCCGTGAGCCAGATGGCGCGCAAGCTGGCGCCTGCGCTCGCAGCCGGGTGCACCTGCGTCGTCAAGCCATCGGAAGAAACGCCCGCCGCAGCCCTCGCGATTGCTCGTGCGCTCGACGATGCCGGGTTGCCGAAGGGCGTGTTGAGCGTCGTCTTCGGCATACCGGCCGCGATTTCCGAATATCTGATCGGACGCCCGGAAATCCGCAAATTGTCGTTCACCGGGTCGACCGCCGTCGGCAGGCTGATCGCACGGCAGGCGGGCGATCAATTGAAGCGGGCGACCCTCGAACTGGGCGGTCACGCGCCGGTCATCGTCTGCGCTGATGCCGACATCGATCTCGTCGCCAAAATGAGCGCACTCGCAAAGACGCGCAATGCCGGGCAGGTCTGCACGTCGCCGACCCGCTTCCTGGTCCAGGACGGCATTCACGATGCCTTCGTCGACCGTTTTTCCAAGGCTCTTGCCGCCTTGCGGATCGGCAATGGCCTGGACGCGGATGTCGATGTCGGCCCCATGGTCAATGCGCGGCGCGAACAGGAAGTCGCCGGGCTGATCGCAGATGCGGTCGAACGGGGCGGACGGCTGATCGGCGGCGGCGAACGGCTGTTCAACGCGGGACATTTCCGCACGCCCGCCCTCGTCGCCGATGTCCCGCTGGATGCGAAGGGCATGAACCACGAACCCTTCGGCCCCGTGGCCTTCACGCGCCGTTTCGGCGATATCGACGAAGCGCTGACGGAGGCGAACCGCCTGCCCTACGGGCTCGCCGCCTATGCCTTTACGAACGATCGAGAGACCGCCAATCATATTCGCGGCGAAATCGAAACCGGCATGCTGGGCCTGAACAGCTATAGCCTCACCTGGCCCGAAACACCGTTCGGCGGCGTAAAGGACAGCGGCTATGGCAGCGAAGGCGGCACCGAAGGGCTCGACGCTTATCTGGTGACCAAATTCGTGAGCGAGGGCCAATGACGCTTCGTATCGTACGGGACAATGTCCGCGCCGAACCGGCCAAGCTGGGGCGCAAGGTCACGGGACAGATCCTCGACCATATCCTGGACGGGGGCTTGTACGATGGCGGGCACCTGAGCGAATCCGGCCTGGCCGCGGCGTTGAACGTTTCACGCACACCCGTGCGTGCCGCGCTCGAACAGCTCATCGAACTCAAGATCGTCAAGCCTGTCGGTCCCCGGCGCGGCTTCACCGTCATCGCGTCCGCCGATCGCGTGCGGGCATTGTCGAGCAAGGCGATCGCGTCGGACGAGGAAGAAGGGCTGTACGTCACCATCGCCCAGGATTTCCTCGCGCACCGCATCGACGAGAATTTCACCGAAGCCGACATGCTGCGGCATTATCCGGTCGCACGTTCGACCCTTCTGCGCGTGCTGCAGCGCATGGCGAGCGACCGCGTGATCGAACGTAATTCGGGATACGGCTGGCGCTTCGCCCCGTTGTTGCGCTCGATCGAAAGCCATGACGAAAGCTATCGTTTCCGCCTGGCGATCGAGCCGGTGGCGATCGTCGAACCCGGCTTTTCGCTCGACCGCCGTTGGGCCGAGCGATCGCGGCGAGAGCATCGGACCGTATTGGAAACACCGGCGCACAAGGTGTCGATGGTGCGCTTCTTCGAGATGAACGCCGACTTCCATGAAACGCTGGCGCTGTGTTCCAACAACGCGTTTTTCCACAATGCCGTCCAGCAGCAGAACCAGATCCGCCGGTTCCAGAACTACAGCTGGACGTACGGCGAAGACCGTATCGCCGCCTGCTGCCACGAACATATCGGCATCCTGGATGCACTGGAGTCCGGCGACGCCGCATGGGCGTCCGCTCTCATGCGCCGCCATCTCGAACTCGCCAGCCAGTTGAAACCTGAACATGCCGGACAGGAGCTGACCGGCTAACGGAATAGCAAGGGGTCGTATCGATGTTGGAAGTTGGAAAATCCGGGCTGCGTCTCGCACTGGCATTGGCGCTGGCAATCACCGGCCCCCAGGCCGCTTTCGCGCAAGGCAAAGCCAAGGGTCAGGGTGCAGCGAACCAGTACAAGGCCAATACCGACAACCGCGAAGGCGCGCTGAACAGCTACGTCAACATGGATACCGACGATCCTGCGGCGCAGATGGAATTGCTGCTGCAAGAAACCTACGCAACGCAGCAGCGCGCGATCGAGAACCAGTTCATCCTGCAATACGGCGACCGCATCAGGATGGACAATCTGAACTACAACTCGGGCGGCGAACTCATCCCCGCGCATGTGTTCAAGCCGAAGGTGATGGTCCCCGGACGCCGCTATCCGGCCGTGGTCTTGCTACATGGCGGATTTCACGAACGGTTCGACCAGTGGAATTTCCCGATGGTCGATGCCATGGTTTCGAAGGGCTATGTCGTGATCTTCCCCGAATACCGGGGCAGCAGGGGTTTCGGATCGGCCATCTACCAGAACGATTACGGCGTGACCGATACCGCCGACGTGATCGCCAGCGGCAAGTACATCGCAAGCCAGCCTTTCGTCGATCCGGAGCGAGTGGCGATCGTCGGGGAAAGCCGCGGCGGCATGCTGACCCTGCTCTCGATCCAGCAGGCGCCAAAACTCTTCAAGGCAGCCGTCGATATCGTCGGCCTGACCGACTTCGTTGCCTATATGGCATACAAGCCGGAATACCGGCGTGCCGAAATCGCCAATACCAACCCCAGCTTCAAGGGACAGCTGCCGGACCGGAACCTGCCGGCCTATATGGCGGTGTCGCCGATCAATTTCGTGGACAAGATCGAAACGCCGCTGCTGGTCATGGCAACCACAGGCGACAAGATCGCACCGCTCTCGCTTCACACCGGCCGCCTGCTCGATGCGCTGAAAGCCCGGGGCAAGGTCTATGAATCGAAAATCTATGAGAACGCGCCCGGCGGACACACGTTCATGCATGGCGACACACCGGAACAGGCCGACGCAAAGCAGCGCGTCTTTGCCTGGCTCGAAAAATATCTGGGCGACCCGGCCAAATGAACCGCTGCCGGGGCCGGTCGATACCATGCCAATGCGCGGCAACCCGCTTCGGAAAGACCTGGCGGG
>DDFE01000211.1:8049-35945 GCA_002336985.1 Sphingomonadales bacterium UBA1936 | reverse complement strand
TCCCGTAGGGGTCACCAGAGTCAAGGTAAACACCGCAGAAATCTGCGATTTTAATGGCGTTGACAATATTCAGTCCCCCACTTCGTCGCCCAGTGTTTCTAAGCTTAAATCGAGCAATCTGACACCTCTTGGCCGTCCGTTGGTCAGGGGCAAGACCTGACACGTGGCATTAAGCGTCCGCCAAGCGAATTCTCGGTAACGGCCGATTCGGGGCCGCTAGCGGACTGACGGCTACTGGCGACTTGAACACGAAACCAGCTATCGCCGATGCGGCTTAGATCCGCTAATATCTTAATCTGCGTTCGCAAATGCGGTCACAAAGTCGGCAATCTGGTTGAATGAATTGTGTGTGACAGGGATCACTGTCTGTGCGAGCGCGTCTTTCAGCATCGGAGCAATGTTTAGACAGGGATCGCGCGGCCAGCGTGCGGCAAAAAGTGCTCTTGATTTAAGCTTGCCTTTCTTGGGCGGAGTCCAGTCGTCACCAATTGCAACCTGATCCGCAAAGTGATCGACATGAGCCGCGATATCCATGCGTTGAGAAGCCGCTGCTTCCCACAGGAAGCACTCAAGATTACCGGGTCCCTGGAATGGGATGGTTGCTACACAAACGCGCTTTTGTCCCAAAGCAGTTGTAAATGGCGCAGCAGGGCAAGGATATCCTATAGCCTCTAATTGCGCCCGAACATTTTCGAAGGCTGCTGTCTGATCTTCGTCACTATCGGTAAAAATAAGAACTCGATCGATAATGCTCCGGAAAGTCCGGTTCATTTTTAGAGAACTGAGTTTTTTGCCAAATTTTCCGTTACCACCGGCGCTCCATCGTTCTTCCCCAGTATGATCGATATGAACATGTGGAAGGTTTCTTTGAGACTTAAGCGCTCGAAAAAATGCCACGTCCTCAGGGCCTTCACACAGAATTAGCGTTCTGTGACTGTACACCTTGGGGGCGCTTGGCACCTAGCGAACTTCCTCGTGGTATTCGAGAGCGAGCGTAAGATCATCACCCGTGAACTGAGTTACAGCGTTGTCGCCGCTCCTACGTTCAACCTGCCACAAGGAAACGTTCGACATGCTTTTCCCGACCGCTTTAGAAAGCGCCATCAAACATTCTTGGCTATGGGTAGTTACAAAAATCTGACAATCGTATTCTTCGGCAAACGCCAACAGAACGCGCCAAATTCCTGCTAGGTGCGAATAATGTATGCCGTTTTCGATTTCGTCGATCAAGATCACGCCGTCTTTTGCAGACGCAATCGCCAGTAAAATACCTACCGCTCGATTGATCCCTGTCGACACATTTGGAAGAGGAAGTTTTCGGTTTTCACCCCTTATCGTGGCGAACAAAACAGGAGAACCGCCATAAACTTCGACGTTTAGGTCAGTAATCCAATCATATTCTTTCGAGAATAGTTCAATAAAGCGGCGATGCTTATTGCTTTGACTGAGTTCTGAATATCGACTTGCGGTGTCGACCGAGCCGACGTTCTGGTTGGCAGCAAAATAGTAAAAAGAATTAAGTTCTTCGCCAGTCGACGGAAAAGTTAATCCTTTGTCAGAGATGCGGGGAGAGACACTCAAAATCTGACCCGTATGATCTCGCCACGTAAGTTTGAGAGAGGATTCAAGAGCGTCGATCGACGTGTCGACTTGCCGATAAAGCGTTTCTTGCGTCGAATCCCGGGAAATACTGAGCGATCTGGATTCTGCGCCATCCCCCTCAAGCGTGATGGAGATCGTTTGCGACATATCGTTGTCAGTAAAGTATCCACCCCATAGCGCCGCTTCGATTTTCGATGCCTGCCCCTGAAAAGCGCCATCTAGTCCGCGCTGTTGTCGAAACCTGAGCCCAAGTTCCGTGGTACAGCCGAGAGCCAAAAACACCGATTCTAGCAGTGCTGTTTTACCAGCTCCGTTGTCTCCCACGATCACATTAAGGCGGGCACAGTCCTCAATCTTGAGGCGGCCAAAGCACCTGAAGTTGCGAATATCAATCGAGCGTATCATGCGTGGCCTCAAAAGGGCGCGGTGCGGAACTTAAGTTGTATCCCAGCTACTCCGCGGGCGCCAGAGTAGGTGCGCCGGTGCCCATCTCTTAGCGTCACCGAGTGCCGCGTATTAGGGCGGCAATTAGATAGATGGAATAAACGACATGGGCGCGTCCAACCGTCCGTCAGGTTCTGGGTGGGTTCTCGACCGGCGACTTTGCACCTGACATTTGCGATCGGGTGGGCCCGACCTTTGATAAAGTGACTAAGAGGTGGTTGTGACCATCGGCCTCTAGTGCATACGGGCCTAGGCGACAGCAAAACGCGGTCGCCGATAAGCAGGCGTGAGCGAGGAAAAATGACTGAGGATAAGCGCCACCGAAATGGGCGCTTTGCGAGCAGAGCCGCGGTAAATCCGGGTAAAGGTCATCCCGGCGCGGTCGACGGCGTCTTTACGCTCAAGCGGATTATAGTATTAGGTGCCGCCAAGCTCGAGATCACTTACATCGCAACAACGACCGGTCAGCCCTCGAAAGCCAATCAGAGTGTCGAGCCGTTGCCGATCGCCGATGGCGAGACGCCAAAATCAGAAATTCTGATAATGCCGCTCTTACGCCTTACTCAAGTAAGTGAAACGGAATAAACATACCGATTGATGCGGTCGCCCCCTTCAGACTTGCTGTGACATGCCAAGACGAAACCAGATGCACAGGGCGTCGCTCTTAAACTGCAGATACCTTGCATCTCTCCAAGCTTTCAGGGGTTCCAGTCAGAAATTGCAGAATCCCAGCCCTTATGTCTCACCCATCGAAAATTCCGATCGGTAGTTATGACAGCCAATTCGATCGGTCCGCCGCAGTCCTTGTCTCGCGTGGAAAATTTTGTCGCTTTCACCGTCGAGTAAATGGTGAAATGCACATAATCTATGGCGTCTCGAATGGTCATGTCGGGGCGTTCAAGCTTTACCGTCGCCAGCAGGTTATCCAAATCGTCGCTGTCGCCCTTCCAATAATTTGAGGCAAGAATTGCTCGCTTAATATCGCCATCGAAGGCACCGATTATCCGTGATACGATGCTGTCGCGCCCAAAATGTTTTACTTTGTTGATTTCGCTCGGAAACGGTTGCGACCTCAAATTTGGAGTGAGTTCGATTTCGTAAGCGTGCGGCATCCTGTCTCGTACGACGTAGCCCGCCAGGCAAAATCCGCAACGTATCTCGTTGTAAATCTTATTAAGCTCGTCCCGTTCTGCATCGTCTGCTTTTTTCTCAGTTTCTGGAACAGGCTCCGCCCGATTTCGGATCGATGTTTCGAGCTGCTGGTAACGATCAATCTTTTCTGCAAAGCATGCCCGATAGGCACTCCAGGCAATCGAGCTCCAGATGTTGGCTGCATCCAGCACCGACTGAGGCGCGGCCGTCCGGAAGCGGTCACCCAACAGAGCTATTAGGGATCGATAACTAACGTTTCCAAATGACGTCAGTCCCCAAGTTACAATTCCAAAAGTGCTGTCGGCGCCGACCTCGAAAATCTTCTGATTATGATTGAGATAGTGAAGAGCGTTGTCGACTTCTGTGGTGATCGTGCTGTCAGATCCGAGAACAATGCCCTCGGGAACAACGTAACAACATGCGATCGTCATCAGGTAATCCTATTCAGATTTGAGTCTGTTATACGCGCTTTTCACTATATCTTCTACAATACGCGCGCTGCTGTGTGAAAGCGTGTTATCCATCCGAATAATGCGCGTGATCTCAGCAAGCGGTTCCACGCCGCCGTCGACCGCATCTGCGATAAACATTTCTGCCTTTAGGTTTGACCACACCAAAAGGGCTGACAGTCCATCCACATCAGGTTTCTTTCCTTGCCCAATGCGGGAAAGCGTCGACGCATTGACACCGGATTGCTGAGCGACGTCCTTCCAATTCTGGCCGCGCGCATCGCGCACGGCATCGAGCGCGGAGTAAAATGCTACGACGTTAAAGCGATGTGCCATATCATCCTATTTGATTTATCGAACCGATTACACTCTTGCAATTCGCCATAGCCTATGCGAAATATCGAATCAATTGCAAATATGAAACCAATGGAGTTGAGCTATGAACGATGACAAAAAGGGTAAGACCACGGACATCATCGTAAACGGTCGTCAGAAGACGATTGAAGGCGATGAACTGACGTTTGACGACGTCGTCAAACTCGCTTTCGACAATGCGCCGCACGGTGATGAGACGATCTTTTCGGTGACGTATCGAAAAGGCGGAAATGAGCACCGGCCAGAGGGCGTGATGGTCGCGGGTGACGTCATCAAGGTGAAGAAAGGTACGACCTTCAATGTCTCAGCGACTAATCGATCATAGCGCCGATCTTAGACGCCTTCGAGACGAGGGCTACGCGGTGGAAGTGAGGGGGGCATTCCTTCTTGTTCACCACGTCCCCTATGTAGCGGAAACGGGCGCGGTTGAGACTGGCACGCTCGTCTCGACGTTGAGCCTGAGTGGCGACACGGTGCTAAGGCCGGATGACCACGTCGCACAGTTCATTGGCGGTCAGCCATGCCACAAAACTGGACAGCATATTCAGCAAATCGTCCATCAGATTACCGACATTGCGCTTGCTCCGGGCTTGGTCGCTAACCGCTCATTCTCGAATAAGCCGCCCGAGGGCTATCGAGATTACCATCACAAGATGACCACTTATGCGAACATCATATCGGGACCGGCACAATCGCTCGATCCAGCGAATGACCCCCGGAAATTCATCGCAATTCAATCGTCAGAAGATGATTCCGTTTTCGCGTACGTCGACACGGCGTCTAGCCGGGCAGGCATATCGACTCTCGCCAAAAAACTGGACGTTCCCAGGGTCGCGATAATCGGATTGGGCGGTACAGGATCGTACATCCTCGATCTGATCTCAAAAACCCCCGTGGGAGAGATACACCTCTTTGATGCAGACCGGTACTATTCACATAACGCATTCCGGAGCCCTGGAGCTCCTTCTTTGGAAGAGCTGAGGAAACAGGAAACCAAGGTCGAACGATTTACGAACATATACGCAAATATGCGTCGAGGAGTCGTCCCCCACTGCGTTTTTATAAACCCTGATACGATCCACTTACTTGATGGATCCAGTTTCGCATTCGTCGCAATTGATGGGGGATCTGGCAAGAAATTTGTACTGGAAGGCCTGGAGCAACGCGGTATCCCATATATCGACTGTGGAATGGGAATCGAAGAAGTTGATGGCAAGCTGACCGGTCAGGTCAGAATTACAACTAGCCCAGGCGGATATGCAGATCACATCTGGAAAAAGGGGGCGATCTCATTTGCGGAAGAAGATATCGGAAATGAGTATAGTCGAAACATTCAAATCGCCGACTTAAACATGCTGAATGCTTCGCTCGCTGTGATCAAATGGAAGAAGTTAATGGGCTTCTACCTTGATTTGGAATGCGAACAGCACAGCATTTATCCGATCGATGGCAACGTGGTCATCAATGCATATAGCGCCCAGTCATCGGACGGCAGCCAACCTGCCGGTCTGTCGGAGGAGCTCGCTTAAAATGAAGCATGAGTTCGTAACTCATATCCCCGATCAAATCGACGATGGAACGCTTTATGTCTCGATTGAATTCGACACGGCCATCCATCGGTGCGCTTGCGGTTGTGGGCAAGAAGTGGTGACCCCATTGTCGCCCGCCGAATGGTCTTTAACGTACGATGGGCGCTCGGTTTCGCTCTCGCCATCGATCGGCAATTGGGCTTTCCCTTGCAAATCCCATTACTGGATTCGGCGGGGCAAGGTGGAATGGGGCACCAAGTTCTCCCGCGAAAAAATCGAGGCCGTTCGAGCAAGAGACAAGGTGGATCGGGAACGTCTGTACTCGCTGGAACCCGAAATCCTGCTGTCCAACCGCAAACCTGACGAACCCGCGGCCGCGACCACCGAAAAACAAGACAAAAGCAATCGCCGCGGTCTTCTTGCTCGAATTTTCGATTATTTCTCCTAGTTCATTAGACTGAATTCATTACGTGGAAGGCCGACACGCTGTGGAACGCGCCCGCCCTCGCGCGTCGTGTTTCAATTAGATTAAGCCCCCACGGATCGATCATTGGATCGTAACGCCCAAAATACTCGTCCGCTGTGTGAATGCCGTGCTCGTCGTAGACCATGGTCCCGTAGCCGTAGTTGTAGAACACGATCGGCCCAGCCAGAGGCGTCGGCTTCCACGAATTTCGGGACACCTAGGTTATGAGATGTGACAGGGCGTCTACCTGATCGGCAGACGCGACGACGGAAACGCCAGCAGCTCTTTCAGGAATTCGCCCTTCCACGGCGCGTCCTCGGGCAGGAAAAGTTGCCCCGCCTCTATCATCGGGCTGATCCCGGCAAGCCGCGTTTTCTTATCGCCTTCGGGCTGGCGCGCGATCGGCGCCGGGACTTGACGCGGTTCCTCATCACGCAGGCGCTGGATCAGCTGCTGACCGCTCGCCTGATCTTCGATCAACAGGACGCGAAAAATGAGCGTCGTGCTGAGTCATTTTGATTACTCTTGCACCCGTTTATACTTCATTGCCTTACTAAATGCCCAGAAACCGGACGGGCCGCAATCTACCCCATAGCGGTCATTCGAAGTCGGTACGCTTGAATGGCAGCTTCCGGGTTGGCTCGTCACATCGCGCAACGACAACAATGNNGCGCTTTGCTGTCATGCTTGCATGACGTTTATACGCCATCGCAGTTTTTCTAATTCGCATGTCACATTAGCGCCGGTTGCCTCGTCAGGATCACGAGACCCTGATGGAAGGACGATGATCATGACCACCCGCGCCAATCCCTACGCCGCCGCACCCGAGCTGCTAAAGCTGTTCCTGAACTTTTCCAATCAGGTCGCGGCAAGTGGCCTTGAGAAGCCCCTGCTCGAGCTCGTGAAAATCCGGGCATCGCAGATCAATGGCTGCGCCAATTGCCTGAACATGCATACATATGAAGCGCGCCGGGCCGGGGAAACTGAGCAGCGCATCGCGGTGCTGTCAGCATGGCAGGAGGCGCCGCTGTACTCAGATCGCGAGCGGGCCGCACTTGCCTGGACTGAGCATCTGACGCTGGTTGCTGACAGGCGCGCGCCGCAACATGTATATGATGCGCTCAACGCGCAGTTCGATGCGGAAGAACAGGTGAAGCTGACAATGATGATCAATGTCATCAACAGCTGGAACCGACTGGCAGTCGGCTTTGGTCTGTTTGCTCCGGAACTCGGCTGGAAAGCGTGAACGACGCGGCTGCCGCGTTCGACGTTCTGCGACCCCGGCTTACGCGCGTCGCTTACCGGATGCTCGGATCAGTGGCGGATGCCGAGGACGTTGTACAGGACGCCTGACTGCGGTGGGCAGACACGGACCGGGACACTGTTCATGTACCGGAGGCGTTTCTGCGTCGTGTCATTACCCGGTTGTGTCTGGACCACCTCAAGTCGGCGCGGGTTCGGCATGAGGAATACATCGGACCTTGGTTGCCCGACCCTGTCGTCGAGATGGATGCGATAGAAGACGTTACCTTGCCATTGATGCTGGCGCTCGAACGACTGTCTCCGCTCGAGCGGGCAGCGTTCCTATTGCACGACGTGTTCGGCGAAAGCTTCGACGATATCGCCGACAGCCTGGGACGTGACGCTGCCGCATGTCGCCAGCTCGCAAGCCGCGCCCGGGAACATGTCCGGGCTGAAAAGCTGCGCTTTCCGATCGAGCGAGCGCACGGCCTTGAGATTGCGCAGGCTTTCTTCGCCGCTTCGCGCGGCGGCGAGATCGGCCGCTTGAGCCACATGCTAGCGACCGATGTCAGTCTCTATTCTGATGGCGGCGGCAAGCGGCCTGCCGCGGCGCGTGTCATGCTCGGGTCCGACGAAGTTACGCGCACGTTCGCAGCGATCGCCCGCTTGGCGCGGAGTGGAGCAGCGGAGTTGATCCGATACGCTTATGTGAATGGGCTACCGGGTTTCATAACGCGTGAAGCCGATGGCATTCTCCAAACCACGGCGCTGCTGATCGAGGCAGGCCGCGTCAAAGCGATCTACGTGATGCGCAATCCTGATTAGCTGCACCACCTCGAGGGGCGATTGAACTAATGCCCGCTCCGCAATCCGGCTCGCTAGTTTTCCGAACGCTGGCCTCTCAACGAAGAAGATGGCGGCTTTCGGGAACGCCTCGCGTTCAGCAGAACGGCCACTATGGCGGCGCGAAGCGGGCGTTTGGTACTGAGATTTCCGAATCTCCAATTAGACAAAGTGAGACAACACCAGGAGAGCAAGCCTCGACGGTTTGAGGTGCGCTGGTTCAACCTATCCGCCGCTCATTGAGCGTTCAGCTTCCATGGCTATATTTTCCGAGCAATTATCATTCTCGATGGAGGACGCAGATGCGACACGTTCGTATGGCCGTCTTTGCCGGGATCGCGACTCTCGGGGTCGCAGGTGCGGCGTTGGCGGCGAACAATAAATTTCATGTCATGAGCGTCGATTTGCCTGATGGCTCGGTCGCAAGGATCGCGTACGCTGGGGACGTCGCCCCAAGGGTAAAAATCGATCGGGGCATTCAGTTCGTGCCGGTCGGCTTTGAAGACGTTTGGGACGAGCCAGAACTGAATGGCACCGCCGATCGTGTTTTCGCGAACATGGATCGACAACTCGCGACAATGATGCAGCAATTGCGGTCGGCGCAAACCCGTCTCGACGCTCAACCCGGCCCCGGCGTCGCGGCGTTCGGGAATGGGCCAGCCACAATGGTCAGCTATCGCTTCGTATCGACCGGCGACGGGCACCGTGCTTGCACGCAAAGCTGGCAGTGGACATCGCAAGGTGCTGGCGCGCAGCCGAAACTCGTGTCCGCAAAATCCGGTGACTGCGCGGAAAACGGGACGCGTCCACCAGCGCCTGCAAAAGCGGTCGCGCCGCACGCCCCTGCGACGACGGTCTGAACCGCAGAGGGGAGCGATTTATCGCTCCCCTCCTTCGATTGCTTTTCAGGACAATCGCTTACGTAATGAGCTCTCGATCAGGCGTTCCGAGCAGCGCAGCATGGGCCGCGCGGTAAATCGACGAGCCGAATAAGGCCCCACTCCCCTCGTTGCGCTGACCTTTCTGGCATCTGGACTTCAAATCCGATCGGATGTGGTCGGCCACCGTGCAAAGGTCGTGCACGGTTGGTGGCTTACCAAGGTTGATGCAGCGCAAGACTGCTGGCGGAATGGTGGTCCGACCATCAACGGCGCCTTTCATCGGCTCCCTCCGGGCTGTTGTCATTGCTTCCATTTCGGTGCCCTGGTTCGGCGTTATCAAGCCGAGCCAGTGCATCGAGCACGTCCCGCACCGCAACCAGGTGCCGCGCGCCGGGTGGACGACGGAGCGCCGGACGCGACCTTATCGCGAAAGCATCCGACGCCCAGGAAGCAAGGATTGCACGTTTGACTTCGGGTTCGAGTTGCGGATGGCTAACAACGCCATCGATGTACGAGCCGAACTGCCCGGCCGACATGGTTCACTCCTTTCTTAAACGATCAAATCGATGAAATACCCGCCCTGCTCGGCGCAGGGCGGGCAACGCCTCAAGCCGCTCCCCGATCGGACCGCAGATCGTCCGCACGATCATTTGCGATCTGACCGATCTTACCTGCGCCAATCGGGATACGGCGAGGTTTCATAGCCTCTGGGACCTCGTGCCGTAGCGCAACCCGCAGCAGACCATGCTCGATGTCCGCACGCTCCACGACAACGAAATCGGCAAGCTGAAAACGCCGTTCGAACGCGTCTCTCGAGATGCCCCGATGCAGGTAGTGGGCATCGTCGTCGACGGCGTCTGGCTTGCGGCCCGTAACCGTCAGCAGGTTATTCTGCGCAACGATCTCGATGTCGCCAGGCCGAAAGCCCGGTACTGCAAGACTGATCGTATAACGATCTTCACTCGCTCGTTCGATATCGAACGCTGGGTACCCATCCTCGGGACGTGCCCCGGTCTCGAGCAGGTCGAAGAAACGATCGAAGCCGATCGTCGAACGCCTGTAGGGCGCAAGATCAAAACTGTTCCTCATATCCGAATCCTCCATTGAGCAATTTGAGCACAAGGAGCACCGGGAGAGAGCCGGTGCCCTCAACTCTGCCGCGCAAAACCGTCGCGCAGCGACAAAAAACTAGGAAGCAGGCGGCTGCTTTCAAGATGTCCCGCTGCGTGAATTTAGAAGGCTCACGCCCGGTTAAATCCGCCTGAAGACCAGGCGCAAATTGCTGGCGCGGCGATAACTAGCGCTTGCACAGGAACTAGCCCTAGTCAGTGATTTCCACGGGTGCTGTCATGTGTGGACGGCCCCGTTTCTGCAAGGGGTGATGGTTCGTGCGGCTGCGTTTGCGGGAGCGGTCATGTGTCCGGCCTGTTGACGCGGCGGTGACCGCTGGCCCTGATGAAGTCCGCTAGCCAGGTTCCAATCAGTCTATCGAGCTATGACGCCCTGACAACACCTCGGAGTGTCCCGGCAGCGGTTCCCATTTGCATCATCACTTACATCTGCCCTCGCATTCTCAGACGGCTATGCGCCGATAAACTGCCTCGTGACTGAGCAAAGCCCATGCGGTTCGTGCGGTCTTGTTGGCGATCGCGACGGTGACCACCTGGGCAGGCTTACGCTCGAGCAGTGCATGCACCCATGGGATCTGGCTGGCATCGCTGGCCCGCGCGCGGCGCAGCACCGAGGTTGCGCCCACGACCAGCAGCTTACGCAGATCGCCGTTGCCCATCTTGGAGATGTGTCCGAGCCGGCTTTTGCCGCCCGATGAGTTCTGCCTTGGCACAAGCCCCAGGAACGCCGCGAACTGCCGCCCGGATTTAAACACGCCAGCATCGGGAACACTCGCGGCCAGCGCAGTAGCGGTGATGATCCCGATCCCGGGTATGGTCGCAAGCCGCTGGCTTGCGGCGCTTGTGCGGTGCCAGATCAGCAGATCACACTCGAGCGCACGGATCTGCTGAACGATGCTGGCCAGTTGAGCCGCGAGCGCCATGATCGCTCGCTTGGCGACAACGGGAAGGGTCGAGCTGG
Source organism: Sphingomonadales bacterium UBA1936 (assembly GCA_002336985.1). GTDB lineage: Bacteria > Pseudomonadota > Alphaproteobacteria > Sphingomonadales > Sphingomonadaceae > Sphingomonas_O. Next base: position 24,871 of record DDFE01000211.1, on the reverse strand, counting down.
CGGCGCCCTGTAGCTGAGTGAGAAGCTCGACGACATGGCGCGGTCCTTGCGGCGCGACGATGCCGAACTCGGCCAGATGCGCCCGGATCGCGTTGAGGATCATGGTCCTCTGTCGCGTCAGCAGGTCACGGGCACGGTGCAGGACAAGAGCACCTTGCTGCTCTTCGGTCTTGATCGGCACGTTACGCATATGGGGTCGGCTGACCGCTTCGCAGATCGCGGCGGCATCGGCGGCGTCATTCTTTTGCCGCTGAACATATGGCTTCACATAGGCGGGTGGAATCAGGCGAACATCGTGACCAAGCTCCCGGATCTGCCGCGCCCAATAGTGCGACGTCGCGCACGCTTCCAGATGCCGTTGGGTGGAGCCGTCCACACCATCAGTTCTCTGCGAACCGATCTCTCCACGATGCAGGCCGGCTTTTTAGGTTAGCGGCCTAGCTGGCCAGTTGCCGCCACTGGGCGAGTTCCGCTGAGCGGCGCTGCTTGAAGGTCTGGCGGTCGACGAGATGGCGTTCGAGGTTGAGCTGGTTGTGGACGTTGGCCTGGACCGCGGCGAACTTCTGGAGCGACTTCATTCCTCGGAACCTCAGCATCGCCCGCTCACGCCTGCGCAGCGGTATATGACTGTTCTCGACGAGGTTATTGGCGTGCCGGCAGTACGAACGAAATGAACCGCCGGTCCGTAATCTACCCAACATATGTAGTTCCCGGCGAGCTTCACGCATGACCGCTTTTCGGAATGGAGAACGTTTGACTTGAATATCTGAAACGAGCGCACAAAGCGGCCCAGACGCGGAGACATTGGTGGTGGGATGAAGTTTCAGATCTCGGGCTTACGAAGTGATGCCCCATCACTTGGGCGATATCAATGTTGCAACCCGGAAAAGGTCCTAAAGCGAAGCTAGCTATCACCATTTACGGATGGCGCATTTGGCCTGACAGCGCCTGCTGGCACTGATCGGGCCGGGCGCCAATAGGTTTCTCATGGCGCGAGCAACACGCTTAACACCTTTTTTAAATGTTCAAGTTTGAGACATGCAGCTGGCATGTCGATTTTGTACAATCCATATGAAAGTGCGCCGTTTATCCGCGGCCGCGCGACCCGAAATCACATCTTGTGATTTTCCTGGCCCGGCGGAAACGCCGGGCCGCTTTTACATCTGCGGCGAAGTCATATGTCATTGCCAACGATACGCAGAGACAGCTCGTCATCGAATGAGGCCAACAGCGCTTCGTGCGTCACGCGGACGTCGTCATCAACCGCCGTCGCCGCTCACTCTTTTTTCTCTGTAATGCGGTTCTGATAATGACCGCGATCGGCTGGTCGCATTATCCCGCCCCCCTTCCGGACTACCGTATCAGAACGCGACGCTGCATGCGTTGATCGAGAATTTACTGGTGTTGCACTCCGTTAAGCGTCGGCTCGATGGGTTTGATCCAATACACGACATGACCGGCGAAAGTGCAGCGGTGTCATGCCCGTCTCGGCTTTGAACGCACGATTGAATGGTCCAATCGATCCGAAGCCGCAATCGAGCGCGATGGTCAGCACGGGCAGTCGGTCGAACGCGGCGTCCGCGAACATCCGCCTCGCTGCCGCAACACGGGCATGGTTTACCAAATGGTTGAAGTTGCGGAATCCCAGTGTTCCAGTGATGCACTGCGTTACCTTATACTCGGCTTCGCCTAAGCGACGCGCGACGTCGGCGACCCGAAGATCGGGCAGCGTATAGACGGCAGCGTCACAGATCACCGCCGCTAGCCGCTCGCCCAGATCACCATTGGCGATTGTAACGCGTCGCTGGTGCGGGCGTCCCGACGGCAAGGGATTGGCGCCGCGATATCGCACCGCCAGCGCCGTCCCTGCTAGGGCCAGTGCCGCGCACGCCGTCTTGATCGGGCCACCCCATGTGGCCGCGGCACTCCCGGGCTTCGCCCCGTCGATCCCGATCACCGCGATGATAAGTAAAAGCCCGTAGCCTGCGGCGAAAGCGACGCGGAACTGCCGTTCAGAGCGCGCGATCTCCCCTCGATATCCTGTCAGCGGTTCGGCCATTGCCAGCAGGAGCAGCGTCGAACTCACGAGCGTTTCCACATTACCGATTATTCGCGCTAGCAGTGATGCGCGATCGCCGAAACGCAGGAACGTTTCGACGGCGATCAGTCCCAACACCAACACCAGCGGCCAGAACTGGCGCCGAATGTCGGGCGCACGAAATAGGGCGCGCGATACAAGCCACGACCAGCCGCAGGTCGCACTGCCCGCGATAGCAAGCGGTTCAGCGGCTAGTCCGATCCGGTCACCCAGCGTCCGAACTAGGCAGAACGACAGCACAGCTCCGGCGAACAGTGCGGCGTAGAGATATAATCCATGACGCCTGGAATCGATCGCCCCTAACCAAGGCCCCGCCGACATCATACCCGCCATCATTGGCCGTCCCATCTGAACAACGAAATCAAAAATCCATGGCCGATTTCCAAATCGGCGAGACCGCCATCGCCACGTGCATCACCCGATTGCCGAAGAGAGATTGCGCAAGGAGTGAACAGAGTGACGATCGAATCAGAGACACATATCGAACGCGGTCCGGTGGGGGACATGGCGCTGCGGCGCGCAGCAATCGCATGGTTTGCCGTCGCAGCCACGGGCCAGATCGCGTTTGTTATCATGATCCTGGTGCATTACGGCACTAACACAGTGTCAGGCAATATCGCTGCTTGGAACGACAAGCCGCTTATCAAAGGCTATGTCCCAGGCGACACCGGCGGCAATGTGATGTTCGGCGTCCATGTTCTCCTCGCCGCAGTGATAACGCTTGGCGGGCTGGCCCAACTGGTGCCAACGATTCGCGAACGCGCTCCGCAGTTCCACCGCTGGAACGGCCGTCTGTTTCTCGTTCTCGCAGTGATAATGGCGATAGGCGGGCTTTGGCTGACCTGGATTCGTCGGACCTGGCTGTCGCCGGTGTCAGCGATCGCCGTGTCGATCGACGGCTTTTTGATCCTGGTCTTCACCGCAGTGGCGTGGCGGCTGGCCGTTCGCCGCCGGTTTGCCGCGCATCGCCGCTGGGCGATGCGCACATTCATGGTGGTTAGCGGCGTATGGTTCTTGCGCGTCGGCATCATGGCCTGGATGCTTACGGCCGGGCGTCTGGGCATGAACACCACCATGTCCGGTCCAGCTGACATCACGCTTGAATTTGGGTCCTACCTCATTCCGCTAGCAGCGCTGGAAGCATATTTCTGGGCGCAGCGAAGCCGTCGAACGGCGATCAAGCGACTGGCTGCTGGAATGATCGCCGCGCTAACGGTGATCACCGCGATCGGCGTTTTCGGCACCGTCGCGTTCATGTGGTGGCCCTACATGACATAGAATCGCCAAAGATGTTTACGTTGCACCGACAGCTTGAAATGCGAACTCTGGGGTGCGGCACACTTCGGCCGTTTTGGGGGCCGAGCGGCGGTGCACGCCCTTGCGCCGTTAGCATCACGCGCTCAACCGGGTATGATCGCCTTGATCAGTTCCTGGATCGTATATTGTCGTGACGCGCCTTCTCGCGCTTGATGCGATCGAGTAGGGTTTGATAATGGTAGGGTTTCTCGAGGATCAGCCCCTTTTCGCACAGGTCGCCCGCTTGTTCGGTCATCCGCTCGATCGAGCCCGCCAAAATAACCCGTAAGCCCGGCTGGTGTTCGCGTACCCACCGCGACAGGCCGAACCCGTCGATCGAACCAGGACTGTTCACGTCGCAGAGCAGGACGTCGATTTCAAAGCCGCGATCAGCGGATTTCAGAATGATCAACGCCTCGTCGGTCGTGCCCGCCTCCAGCACTTTGTACCCACACGTGCGCAGATACTCCGAGAGCGGATGGCGTACTGCCAAATCGGCCTCGATCAGCAATATGAAGGGGTCATTCCTTGCCACCTTGATTCAATCCCTCACCGATCGCAGCCGTTACCAAGGCGACGATGTCGTAAAGCCCGTAAGGCTTGCTGACGAGGGGGATATCAGGGTGCAGTTCAGAGCGGGTCAGGTGACCCGAGGTCACGACGATCGGAAGGCGAGGAAACTCCCGCTTGAGCATGTGGGCAAGTTGCACACCGTCCATGCTTCCCGGCATCCGCACATCGGTAAAAACGAAGTCGACCGGCCTCGCCCTCGCATAGAGCAGTGCCTCGTCCGCTGTTATGGCCTCCACAACCGAATATCCGGCGTCACGCAAAGCGTCTGCGACCATCCACCGAACCAGGGGCTCGTCCTCGACGACGAGGACCGTCTTGGATGTGGGGCTTAACTCCACATCGTGCGCGGTCACGGCCTCGCAGGAACAGCAATGACAACCCTATGCAATTCCTCCGATCCCGCCGTGTGGTGCAGGCAGATGTACGTCATGGTGTTTCCCCCGTGCGGCATGTGGGCGCCAAATGTGTAGAATGCAAAAGGCCGGAGCGTCCCATTGACCGGGTCGTAATATAATCCAGATCAAGTCCGAATGTTCCGCTCATCCCGGATTTTGTGCACCTTACCGCGCGACTATTAAGGCGCGTCCGAGCATGCACGGCTATCACGTGCCCATCGTAGCCGTTCAACGCGGTATCTCTGCTAGCGCACAAGAGCGACCAAATGGGCGCTGAAAACTAGCACCGTCGTCAGCGCCAAAGTCCGCGTCCCCTCCCGATGTCGATACCGTGATTGAACGCCAACTCAGCGCCTAACCGGCGACCGCTGTCGATCATGATGCCCAGCTGTGCCTTCCGGGCTGCGAGGATCGACTCCGTTTGCGGGTCTCGTTCAAGGCTCATGGCCATGCCTGCCATTTCGTTTCGGGTCGCTTTGTGACCGGCCGTATCGCCAGCAACATAGGCTCGCTCGGATTGCTTCTGCAGTTTGTCCCAACGCGCAACGAACTGGTCGGCGCGCCGGGTCGGGTCGGCCTGTAGTTCGGCTTCCAGTGCCATCGCGCGGATTGCCTGGATCGCACGTTGCGGCCGACCGGCCGCAGCCTCCTCGATCATTGTGGGGTCGGCGTTGAACACGGTCTGCAAGTCGCGCTTAACGCCGGGACGAAGCTCTTCCATCGCAGCGACTGCCTTGTCGAGCGCGGCACGGTGATGCGGCAGCTCGGCGTAGCCCTCCGTTCGGCCGCGCAGGATGTCGGCCGCCGCGCGTGCGACGCGCACCACGGCGCGTTCGAACGGGCTTAGCTCCGGCACATCCGGCGTAACGTTGAGCTTCAGGCCAGCAAAGGGGTTGCGCGCCGGCTGCGGTACCTGAATCTTTTCGGGGGCCGGATAATCGGCGGCCATGTCTTTGCCGCGCTCGCGCGACAGCGCTTTGGTCAGCGCTTGCTGGTCAGCAAAATCGTCCCGCCCATAGTGAAGATCGACCCGGTCGCGATGTCGCGACAGGGCGACATAGGCGGCATGCCGGTCGAGCCCCGGCGTCGCGAGCACATGCACCCGGTCGACCGTCACGCCCTGCGCTTTGTGAACCGTCGCCGCATAGCCATGGTCGATGTTCGCGTAATCCTTCACATCGAACGCGATCGATCGTCCGTCGTCGAGAATTACCGCCATGCGCGCCTGGGTGATCGACTCCACCTGACCGAGGGTTCCGTTCTTCACGCCCATGCTGCGCTCGTTGCGCAGGAACATCACCCGGTCTCCCGCTGCAAATTTCCGCTGCCCGCGCTCGGTGGCAATAGTCATGTCCTCGCCCAATGCGCCGCTCGCCAGCAGCCTAGCGCGTGCGGCGCTATTGAGCGCACGCACTTCGTCATTGGTGTGCGTCAGGATGATCCGCGAGGCGCCTGATGCTTCGGAACGATCACGATCCCAGCGATCGATCAAATCGGCGCGGGCATGGTCGCGGGTCTCGGCGATATGGATGCGGTCATGGCGGCCATAGGCGCTGACGGCTTCTGCGGTTCGCTCGGTGGCAAGATAGCGTGTAGCGTCACGTTGCCAGTCTTCGCGCTGCCGGCGGATCTCGGTGATCTCGACACTGCCATGCCGCTCGGCCGTCGCCCGGAATGCGGCACCAGCCTCGATCGCCTGCAGTTGCTCTGGATCGCCGACCAGTACGACCTTGGCACCACGCTTCTCGGCTTCGGACAGAACACGTTCCATCTGACGCGTCCCGATCATCCCGGCCTCATCAATCACCAGGACATCGCGATTGCTGAGCAACGCCCGGCCTTCGGCCCATTGATGCTCCATGCTGGCGATCGTCCGCGACGCGATGCCCGATCCACTTTCGAGATTCTCAGCGGCGATGCCGGAGAGCGCCACCCCGCGGACTGTGTATCCGGCACCTTCCCATGCCTCGCGCGCGACACCCAGCATCGCGGATTTGCCGGTCCCGGCATAGCCGATGACGACGCCAAGCCCTTGGCCCTTCGTCACATGATCGAAAGCACTGCGCTGTTCGGTCGACAGCACGAGCCCGCGCATTTCGGCACGCGTGAGCGCGAGCTTGCGATGTTGCTCGTCCATGCCGTGCCGCCGCCCCGCCTCGAGCCGAACGGTGGCACGCTCGAGCCGCGTTTCCGTCTCGATCATGTCGCGGCTGGTGAAGCGATCGTACCCGCGCCCATCTTTGCCGAGCGTCACCAGTTCCGGCGACGCGCGTACCGCCGCCATCACCCGCTCGAACTGGTCCTTCCCCTCGCTATGCCGATGCACAAACTTGGCGAGGTCGCGCGCCGTGAACGTGGCTTGGTTGTGTGTGATCGCGTCGAGCGCGATCCGTGGCGCGGCGATGATCTTCGCGCCGTTGGATCGCGCGATCTCGCGGTGCTCGTCGACGCGTTCAGGCTCGAGCCCATTCGCGGCCATGCGTGATGCGGCAGGACCGATCTTGTGCTGGGGCTCAAGGTCGATGCCCTGCGCTTCGAGCGAGCGGTGATCGACGCGGACATCGATATCGAGCTCGGCGAGCCGCGTGTTCACATGCTCGCCCCAACTCCCGCGCCAGTGCTGCAAAAGATCAGTGCGGTTCCAGTCGCGGACCTTGGCGCCGAAACCCTCTTCGCCGACTTCGCGCGTGGTCAGCATCACATGGGCGTGTGGTTTGGGTTCCGTATCGGCGCCGATGTCCCAATGAACATTGAGATCCGCGATCATACCGCGTGCGACGAACTCGCGACTGACAAAGTCGCGGGCGAGCCGAATGCCCTCGGCCTGATCAAGCTCGCGCGGAATCGCGAACTCGATCTCGCGCGCCAGCTGTGCATCGATCCTCCTTTCTGCGGCTTCGACCGCATTCCACAGGGTCGATCGGTCGCGCAGCGCATCCGGCGAGCCGTCCGGCAGCACCACTTCGGAATGGACGACACCCGCCTTGTTCGAGAAGTCGTGATGCCGGTCGATCCGCGCATCGTGCAGCCGCGACGCTGAGCGGTATGCCGCAGACGCCACCGCGCTGCTGCCGGTCGCGCGGCTGATCATCTTCGCCGAGAAATGGTAGATCGCCATGGCGGCAATCCATCTACACTTCAGCAAGCACGTCGGCACGACGTATAAGCGCGCCCTTGCACGAATTTTTCGCGCTCGGGACCACAAAATCCCAAGAGATTGCAGCAGCTTGAGCGCGGGATGCGTGCGCACTACCGCTGTGGCATCGACTCCACAAACGGGGATGCCGCCGATGCGCCGACCACGCGATTACGATGCCGAACTGAAAGCGCTGACCGACAAGGCCAAGCTGCTGAAGGATCGCAAGATCCTACAGCTGGGCGAAGTCGTTATCGCCACCGGGGCCGATCTGGTGCCGGTCGAAGTGCTTGCTGGAGCACTGCTCGCGGTGGCCGAGACAAAAGACAAAGCAAGGATGGAGGTGTGGCGCGAGCGGGGCGCGGCATTCTTTCAGGGGACATCATCCAGGGCTCGCAGCGGATCTCGCCGTGATGATCAAAGCGGTCAACAGATTGACAGCGGCGCGCCATCGTCATGACGCTGCCCGCGCCCGAACCGGTACGCGAGCTTGGCAAGTGAAGCGTCGCGAACGAACGCGTCAGCTGATCGAGCTTGGCGGCCTAATCGCCAAGGCGGGTCTGGTCACACTGACCGATGACAATCGGGCAGTAATTTTCGGTCTTCTACTAGAAAGCGCAGGCAGGCTCCGTGGCGAGAACGGCGACAGCTACTTGAAAATTTGGAAGCGGCGCGGGCAGCGAGAGTTCAACACTGAATCGTCGCCGGAAGACTGGAGACCGAATGAACGCAGCGCCTGAGTCAACCGCTGACAGCAAATGCAACGCTATGCGTTATAGTGCGATGCGTCATGGTTACATCCTCGTAATTTCGCGTTCAAATTTCTTGAAAATTTGGTCAGATCGCAATTTAAGATCATTTCCGATAATCATTTGTGGCCGGTTGATTAACCGGTAGCTCGGCTCTTTTGAGACATCGCGATCGATGATGGTCTCACTCTTTCGTCCGAAAACCAAATAAGTGATTTCTACACGGAGCCTCTGACGATGCGGGTCAAGCCCGTAGCGGATGATAGCCTTTGGGATGCGAGCAAGATTGCATTGACCCGTGTCTTTAATGCGCACAATTCTGAACTGCGTTGGGAAATTTGGCCTCCTTTTCGAGTATAGTTCTGTAATTTGCTGTACAAGACCTATACTTAAATTGTCACTGTCCGTTGTATCTTGCTCATTTGACCAAATTCCCTTTGGAATGTCTACCGACACGCAGAGTCGAATGTCTGGATCTGCAATTCGGCTACGTGCTTCAGCTTGGGGAAAGCAAAAGGATTGAGCGCTTATAATCAGCATAATATGTTGGTATTTTCTATTCACCTTAGCATCTTTCTTCCGAAGCGATTTAAGCCATTCGTCGCCTTTCTTGCTCTCCGTGACGCTAACTTGGGTATTTTAGATATTTGCGAAACTGGCGGTATATAATCGTAGAGCGCTTTTCTAGGTCGTCAGAAATTGCTTTCTGAACGGGTCTTTGTTGAACCATCGCACCATTGTTGGAATAATCAACATTATACGAGGCGTTCGACTCTGCCGTTCCGTCGCGCGTAATCACGGTGATGTGCATGATATTCCTGGAAGTGTCGTGGCGGTAATACAGTCTAACTGATGGCAGTTTTCGTAATTTGCATTCGGGAAAACTGTCGTATCCAACGATCATGAATTGTGTTTTCTTAAATTTGTTGACGGTTACGTCTCTCATTCTATGAGTCAGAAGGCGACTAATTAATGCGGTCGTCAGGTTTTTATTGTCATTCGCATTGGACAATGACCACATTCCCGGCGTCGCGTGGACAGAGATGCACAACTTAATCGCTGGGTCATCAGTGCCCGGCACAGCGTTGGCTTCTGTTGGGCTGCATAAGAGGCACAACGGTATTGCCGCGATACATCGGCTAACCATACAATCGTTCCCTCCCTGCCGTGAAACAAGTTTCCTTAATCGGACTGACGAGATAGCTCAGCAGTGGCCTCTCGCCGTTACGGATATCAGCCGTTGCGATCATGCATACTGCCGGTTGAATGCCACTCGGAGCCGACGCCAGTTTGACGCGCACAGCATAAATCAGCCCAAGTTTCTCGTCTTCCATAGCGGCACCGCGCCAACTCGGCCGATCACAACCTATGGAGCAGCTTTTGATTCTCCAAATTGAATCGGCTTTGACCGGTCTAATTATCACATTAACATGCGATCAGATGAGTAGATAGAAAGTCGATTACTTTCTGCAAATGAACTGTCATTTTGCAGAGCTAAGTGATGTTGGGACATCGCTATCATCAGCGCGATTGCCGCATGCGTCTGGTAAGTGGGCCCGCAACCGTTCGGTTGCGAGCCCGCGTGTTCAATCGGCAGGGTTCCAGATAATGGCGTACCGATCGTTATTGTCGGTGCCAGCCGCGCGACCGAGGTTAGCGTAGAGTCGACGCGGCCCGAACTCGGGCGCTGCAAGGCTGAGTGAGATATACTCATTGCCTGAGGCCTCGGAGCGGTTGACGTGCTCCCCTGAAACTCCGCCAGTCTGAGCTAGAGTCCTTCATTGAGGAGGACGGAGATGAAGCGCAGCAGGTTTAGCGAGGAGCAGATCATAGCGATATTGCGTGAGCAGGAAGCTGGATCGTCGACGGCGGATGTGTGCCGCAAGCACGGCGTGAGCAGTGCGACGTTCTACAAGTGGAAGGCTAGCTATGGCGGCATGGACGTGTCGCAGGCGCGCAAGCTGAAGGTGCTGGAGGACGAGAACGCGCGACTGAAGCGGCTGCTGGCCGATGCGATGCTCGACAATGCGGTGCTGAAGGAGGTTGCCTCAAAAAACTGGTAGGGCCTGCCGTTCGTCGAAGGGCTGTCGAGGATGTTCGGCAGCTCTTTGGCATCAGCGAGCGTCGGGCCTGTACCATCCTTGGCGTGGATCGATCGTCGATGCGCTATGCGCATCGGCGTGGTGATGATGGCGACCTGCGGTCGCGTCTTCGCGAGATCGCACTTGAGCGTCGCCGGTTCGGTTACCGGCGGCTGGGGATCATGCTGGCGCGCGAGGGGCTGGTCATGAACCACAAGAAGCTGCTGCGGCTGTATCGCGAGGAGAACTTGCGCGTGCGGCGTCGCCGAGGCCGGAAGCGAGCAATGGGAACGCGAGCACCGATGACGCTGCCGCAAGGGCCGAACCAGCGCTGGAGCCTAGACTTCGTCAGCGATACGCTGGTCTGCAGCCGGCGTATCCGCATCCTTGCTGTCGTCGATGACTTCACGCGCGAGAACCTCGCGCTGGTGGCCGACACGTCGCTATCGGGCGCTCGTGTTGCGCGCGAGCTCGATGCGATCATCGCCGTTCGCGGCAAGCCGCTGATGATCGTGAGCGACAACGGGACCGAGCTGACCAGCCTGGCGATCCTGCGCTGGTCGCAGGACCGGCAGATCGAGTGGCATTACATCGCTCCCGGCAAGCCGCAGCAGAACGGCTACGTCGAGAGCTTTAATGGTCGCTTGCGCGACGAATGCCTGAACGAGACGCTGTTCGCGTCGTTGAGCCATGCCCGCTCAGTGCTGAGCGGCTGGCGCTACGATTACAACCATGTGCGACCGCACAGCGGGATAGGCGGGCTGACGCCCGCCGATACTGCCAGGCGGGTTGTGCAACACCGCCCACATGGGCACGATGACAACCCCGGACCCCAGTTATGACTGGAGGAGAAATGGGGAGCACCTCACGGCGGATCCATCCTGCACCGATCTCGACGTCCCCGGAGAACACCTTGTAGTCTGGTTGTGCGGCGCTGGTCTTGGTCTTGCTGGGCATGATGGTGATCTCAGCCCGGATGCTGAGCGTCTTGAGCTGGCCTTTGAGCGATCCGTCGTCGGCCTTTGCGACATATCCGATGGCAGGCATTGCAGTTACTCCTGATGCGAAGCGGGACCTGTTCCCGTCGACAGCCGACCATCAGGATCGGGTATCAGGTGGCTTGCGCACCGCATGCGGCCGCAGCGTCAGCGCAGGACTGGCGTTGCCGCTATTTTTGATGCCGCGAGGAGCCGCGCAGACGGCGGGGAAAAATGGCGGCAACGCCGGTTTCGTAAGGCACCGCCCGATCCTAGGTCACGGCGATCCGTGACGGGATCAGTCCTGCTTTGCTGGGAGAGCCCCCTCAACTGCCCGAACTGTCTCAGGCGGCGCGCACTGTTCGTTGCAATGCTTCGATCCGCTCGTTGCAGATGAGCTCTACCACTTTGCCCAATGCCTCAACGCGCTCGCCCAACCAGGCAAGTTCGTCCTCGGTGATGCGATAGTGTTTGGAGTAACGCGCCTTCACATAGGCTTCCTTGAGCTTCTCGAACCGTGCGCGGTCCGCTTTCGTCTCACGGGGCCAGACGTCTATCAGTCGTGTTTCGATCCGTTCGGCCTGGGTGCGCAGGAAACCGAGATTGTGCACGTGAGGAGTGTAGAACGTGCAGACCAGCAGAACACAGTGGTAATATCGCTCGGTCGCTTGGTGCGTGAGGAATGCAGCGTCCTTCAATCTTCCCTGCGACAAGCTGAACTGCGCCGTTTCAAGCATGCCCTGAGCAGCGGGCAACCACTCATTAAAATACTCCTGAGCCATAGCGAGCGCTTGCGCGGGTGTCTTGGGCTGCGGCTCGGGAAGATCGGTGTCGTCGCTCTGGTAAAGCGCGATGCCATCGTTCGCGATGTCGATGAAGAAGTAGCGACCTTCGAGCAGACCTGCGTTCACTTCCTGCTGAGTATGCACAATGAAGTTGACCGGCGTGCGCACGGTCCTGGTGATCGCCAGTTCCTGATTGAGCTTGTCTTCCGCACTACTCCAGAATTCGACGCGGTCGGTCAGCTTCTCGTGGTTGACGATGATCAGCAGGTCGAAATCTGACTGATAGCCTTTTGCCGTGTGCGGCTCGTCGACCCAGCCACCGCGTGCATAGCTGCCGTAGAGAATGACCTTCAGGATGCGCGCCTGCTTCTTCCAGTCCGACGTCGCGATCGCCGTCGCATCGCCGAACTGCTCGAACAGAATCCGGACGACGCGTTCCAGCTCGCGCTGCTTGGCGGGCGGCAGGTGATCGAGGTCCGTGCGCATGGTGGATCGACCTTAGACGCTGACGAAACGATTGCCAGTGCGGCGCGAAATCGGGGTGCTCGCGTCGAGGGCCGAGGTGCCTTTGTGACGCACCATACGGCTACACGCGGCCAAGTGAGGCCCCTCGCGCCCAGTGCTCTTGCGGCAGCGCTCGCGGCCCACAATCGTGGTCGAACGCGAGGCATTCGGCCTCACCCGCCACAAGGACATGTCATGGCCTCTCATCCTCCGCTCGACCGTATCCTTCGTCTCAAAGCCGTTCTCGAGACGACCGGCCTCAGCCGGTCGACGCTCTACCGGAAGATCCAGGCGGGCACCTTCCCGCCGCAGATCCGGATTGCGACGCGCTGCACCGGCTGGCGCGAGTCCGCCATCGCTGCATGGCAGCGCAATCCGATTTTCTACAGCGTCGATGATGTCTAAGGGGCGACCGACACAGGGCATGGGGTGGGCGTGACAGAGACCAAGGATGAGTTTGCATATCACCGGAGCGTCCTGCCCAATCTGGGCGTATTGCTGACACTGGCACTCATCGAGACAGTCGTCGTCCACCTTCTCGCGGTTGCGCTGTGGGGATGGACCGTCGCCATCGTGCTGGGTATCATCGACGTGTCGGCGGTGTTCGCGTTGCTCAGCCTTTTGCGCGCGATCAAGCGCCAGCCGGTGACGATCCGCAATCGCATCCTGACGATGCGCGTCGGCAATCTCAAAGTGCTTCCGATTCCGGTCAGTCATGTCGCGGGCTTGCGCGAGCATTGGGATGGGGCCGCGCTCAAGAAGCGCGGCGTCCTCAATCTCGCGCTAGCAACGTGGCCGAATATCATGATCGAACTCGATCCGCCTGTCGCATATCGCCGTCGCAAGATCAGGGCGGTCGCCCACAAGCTGGACGATGCGCCCGCGTTTGCAAAGGCGATCAAGGCGGTCATGGCTGAGGAAGCAGGTACGCTGCCCACTCGTTCATGAGCGCGCGACGCTTCTCAAAGAAGTCGGTCCGGCGATACGCCGCTTCGACCTCGTCGGGCACGCAATGCGCCAGTGCCTTGTCGGCGACTTCCTTGGGATAATCGGTGCGTTCCGCCGTCCAGTCGGTGAAGCTGCTCCGGAAGCCATGGACGGTCAGCGTCATGATGTCGGCATTGCGCAAGGCACCAAGGACGCTGGTCGTGCTGATTGGTGTTTTCTCATCATAGCTGAACAGCAGCCGATCCGCGCGCACGACGCCGTCGAGCGCTTCATGCTCGGCACGCACGCGCCGCAGCAGCGCGACCGCTGGCGGCGACAGCGGGATGATATGCGGCAGCTTCATCTTCATGCGCTTGGCCGGGATGGACCAGACAGCTGCATCGAGATCGAACTCGCCCCAGGTCGCGCAGCGCGCTTCGTTCGACCGCACGGCGGTCAGGATGATCAGCTGCAGCGTGTCGCGCGCAACCGTGATCTCCTGCGACCGGAGCTTGATCAGGAACGCCGGGATCTCCGCATACGGCATTGCCGCCCTGTGCGTGCGATGCTTGGTGTTACGCGGCAGGCCACGCGTAACCGAGCGCAGCGACACCTCGTTCGGAAGCAGTCCCTTGATGTGCGCATAATCGAGAATGATCCCGATCCGCCGCAGGATGCGCTTGGCGGTATCGGGGATCTTGAGCCAGATCGGCGCCAACAGCGCGAGCACGTCGCTGCTGACGATGGCATCGACGCGCTTCTTGCCGATCGCCGGAAACACATAGCGTTGCATGCTGGACAGCCACGAGACGCAGCGCTGGTCCTTCCAGCCGCCGCGCAACGACTCGTAACACTCGCGCGCGACCGTCTCGAAGGTCGGAAGGTTAACCCGGCGAAGCCCGCGCTCAACCACCGGATCGAGGCCCGCTCGCACCATCTTGCGCAACTCCATCGCTTGGCACCGCGCCTCGGCAAGCGGCACGTCGTGCGCGGGGCCAAGTCCGAACTCGCGGCGCTTGCCCTTGTGCTGCATACGCAGCACCCATGCTCGCGATCCGCTCGACCGAACGACGAGGCAGAGCCCGTGCACATCGGAGTGACGGCCTGGTCCAGCACTTTTGACCTTCAACGCGGTGAGCGGCATCGAATCACCCAAAAATAGTCCCGCACTCAGTCCCCCGGAAAAAATGAGCCTACGGGCACTTTCCTGGGACTATGCGGCATCCACCTCACGCCACATCTCCAACGATCTCAATGGGTTGGGATCGTTTGAAATCTAGCGCGATGGGGCCAGACTATTCGTAGGGGTCACCACAAGACCGAAATTTGCCGGGGGCAAATTTCAGCTTGTGGTGACGGCATCCAAAGGATGCCGTGAGCGCCAAAGGCGCGAGCCAGCATTAAAAACCCAATTCCGCCATATCCACTGCCCGCCCTTCGCGCGCACTGATCTCAGCCGCCGTCCCGATCGCGACCGCGCGCAACCCATCCTCGGCCGTCACCATTACCGGCCCCTCACCGCGAACCGCAGCCAGGAAATGCTGGTGCTCGTAAAGCGTCGAACCGAAGTGCGCGCCCGCGTTCATTGCGACCTCGTCGACCGGCACGACCGTACGTTCGACCTGCTTCGCGGCCTTGCGGCCCGTGCGCGGCGAATAGAGGATCGCACCTTCCGGAATGAGGACTTCCAGCCTGGCATTGTCGCCAACGGCCATGATCTCTTCCTCGTTTTCCGCGCCGTCCGCAAACATGCAGAGGTCGAGCATCGCACGGACGCCGTTCGCGAAATCGACGACGGTGTAACTGTTGTCGATGATGTCCGGCTTGCGACCGTCATAGCGCTCGTCGACGTGGTTCACGTCCATCGCTCCGGAACAATAGACACGGACGGCCTCAGACTGGGTAATCAGGCGCATCAGGTCGAAGAAATGGCAGCATTTCTCAACCATCGTTCCACCAGTGTTTTCGTTGAACCGGTTCCAGTCGCCGAATTTCACCTGGAATGGATAGCGATGCTCGCGGATCGCCAGCATGCGCAGCGGTCCCATGCGTTCGGCGTGCACTTGGCGGATGAACTCGGCGGCCGGCGGCATGAAGCGATATTCCATTGCGGTCCAGAAAATGCCGGGCGATTTCGCGGCGCGTTCGACGATCCAGCGCGCATCGTCGATCGTCGTCGCCAGCGGCTTTTCGCACAGAATGTGAAGGCCCGCGTCGAACAAGGGTTCCAGAACCCGGCGATGCGTATTGTTCGGACTCGCGACGATCACCGCGTCGACCAGTCCGCTTTTTGCGAGCGCGGCCGAATCCTCGAACGTCGCAAGCGAAACAGCGTCACCCGCGGCACTCTGGCTGGTCGAAAACGCACTGCCACGCGGATCTGCGACCGCCACGAGTTTCGCACCGGGTGTCAGCGCGAGATTCCTGATGTGCTCGATCCCCATCATGCCGCCGCCCACCAGGCCGTAGCGAACCTCTTGTGTCATGCAGTCTCTCCTTTGAATGGCCATGTGGTTCGGCGCGGATAGAACGGCCAACCCCGCCGACCCAAATGACATCGCTGTCTTATTGCACGCCAATCCGGAGAAAAGAAGGCGATTTTCGTTACGGAATTGGCATTGAAGCGCGCTATTATGTCTTGCGCTGTCATATTGACGGGCTAACGGGAGGTCAGGGAGAAGATCAACGATGAAGCCCTGCCTACTCGTCACCCGCAAATGGCCCGCCGCTGTCGAAGAGCATCTCTGCACGCATTTCGACGTCACACTTAACGAATCTGACGAGCATCTCGATCGCTGCGCTCTCTTCGAAGCGATGACGCGCTACGACGCGATCTGCCCGACGATCACCGACCGCTTCGATGCCGAAATCCTTGCGACGCCGGGCACGCGTGTGCGCATGCTCGCCAATTTCGGCGCCGGCTTCGAACACATCGATCTCGACACGGCCAAGGCCGCCGGGATTGTCGTCACTAACACGCCCGGTGCACTGACCGAAACGACAGCGGATCTAGCAATCCTGCTCATGCTGATGGCCGCACGGCGCGCGGGCGAGGGCGAACGGGAATTGCGCGCCGGCCGGTGGACGGGCTGGCGGCCCACACATCTTACAGGTCAGGGCGTAAGCGGCAAAACGCTGGGGCTGGCCGGTTTCGGACGGATCGCCCAGGCGACGGCGCGCCGGGCAAGCGCGGGGTTCGGCATGCGCATCCTTTATCACAGCCGTAACCGGGCATCGCCTGACGTAGAGGCGGCCTGCAACGCAACCTACGTGCCAACACTGGATGCCTTGGCGGCGGAGG
>DDFE01000211.1:2480-7892 GCA_002336985.1 Sphingomonadales bacterium UBA1936 | reverse complement strand
GCCCGGAAATGGAGCGGCCGTCCGCAAAGTCCCTTGGTTGTCGGCATCTGCGGTGCGCAGGGCAGCGGAAAGTCGACGCTTGCCGACAAGCTCGCGATCGCGCTCAGCAGCGACGGGCTAACCACCGCCGTGCTTTCGATCGACGATCTCTATCATACCAAAGCCGAGCGTGAGCGCCTGGCGCGCGACGTTCACCCGCTGCTGCGCACCCGCGGCGTGCCGGGCACCCACGATATCCCGCTAGGCCTCGCGACGCTGCACGGGATCGACGCCGGTCAAGCGATTCGCTTGCCGCGCTTCGACAAGGCGCGCGATGACAGAAGCCCTGCCGAGACATGGCCGACGGCTCCAGCACCGATCGATATTGTGCTGTTCGAGGGATGGTGCGTCGGCGCCCTGCCCCAGCCGCCTGCCGCCCTCGCCGTGCCTGTCAACGCTTTGGAAGCTTCTGAAGACTCGGACGGCTCCTGGCGTAGTTTCGTGAACGAGGCGCTGGCCGGGCCTTATCAGGCGCTGTTCGCACGCATCGACATGCTGGCGATGTTGCGCGCACCGGATTTCTCGATCGTGCAGGGCTGGCGGCTAGAACAGGAACACGCCTTGCGGGCGGTAAGCCCTGCCGGATCGGCTGGAGTGATGGACGATCACCAGGTGATCCGTTTCATCGCGCATTACGAACGATTGACTCGGCACATCCTTGCCGAGATGCCCAACCGCGCAAACCTTGTAATCGACCTTGACGAAAAGCGAAACGCGACGAGGTTCACCGAACGCCAAACCGACTGGAACTCGACCGAATGATCATCTCCTCCCCGCTCGATTTCCACGAGGCCGCCCGTCGCCGGTTACCGCGTTTCCTGTTCGACTATGCCGATGGCGGCGCCAACGCCGAAGAAACGATGCGCCGCAATATCAGCGATCTCGCCGAAGTGGCGCTGCGCCAGCGCGTGCTGCAGAATGTCGAGAATATCGACCTGACGACAAGCCTGTTCGGCATGGATCTGGCGATGCCGGTCGTCCTCGGCCCGGTCGGGATCGGCGGCATGTTCCGGCGACGGGGCGAGCGTCAGGCGGCTGCCGCGGCGCACCGCGCGGGTATTCCCTTCACGCTCTCCACAGTCGCGATCTGTTCGATGAAGGAGATTTCGGCCGCGACCGACGGACCGAACTGGTTCCAGCTCTATGTCCTGCGCGACCGGTTTGTCATGCGCGAGATGATCGCCAGCGCCAAAGCGGCCGGTGCTATAGCGCTCGTTTTCACCGTCGATTTGCCGGTTGCGGGTTCGCGCTATCGCGACGCCCATTCGGGCATGTCCGGTCCTTATTCGGGCGCGCGGCGGATCATGCAGGCGATCGGCAATCCGCGCTGGGCCTGGGATGTCGGGCTGCTGGGCCGCCCGCACCGGTTGGGCAATCTGGAACCGATGCTGGGCAAGCGCGCTGGCATCAACGACTACATGGGCTGGCTGGGCAGCAATTTCGATCCGTCGATCGGCTGGGCCGATCTCGACTGGATCCGGTCCGAATGGGACGGGCCGCTGATCATCAAGGGCATTCTCGATCCGGAGGACGCACGTGAAGCAGCGAACATCGGTGCGCAGGGGATCGTCGTGTCCAATCACGGGGGGCGGCAGCTGGACGGCGTAATGTCGACCGCGCGTGCCTTGCCCGGGATTGCGGACAGCGTCGGCGATCAGCTGACGGTGCTGGTAGACTCGGGCATCCGTTCGGGTCTCGACGTGGTCCGTATGCTCGCACTCGGAGCCAAGGGCGTGTTGCTGGGCCGGGCATGGGTCTTCGCACTGGCTGCGCAAGGCGAAGCCGGGGTCGCGCGACTTCTCGAACTGTTCGCGGCAGAAATGAATGTAGCGATGGCGCTGACCGGTGTTCGCCGGATCGACCAGATCAACCGATCCATCCTCGACGAATCAGTCACGGTAAAACCGATCCGTTTCGCGACTCGATTCGGACCCGATTCGTTCTCGATTGGCCGTTGGCCCGCAATCGCAAGTATTGGCCACAGTAATACTCAATATGACCTCAGGTGATCAGGAGTAATGTCGGCCGACACTTACTCGAAACGATCGCTTGAATCTGTTGACAAGCGGTCTGCCGAGGGCGTTCTCTCGAACCTGAGTCCGCCCGCTCACACGATCCACGGCGAGCCCTCATTGGAAATTTCGGCCATTTTTGTCAGCCACTTAGCATTATCGGGGTATCCTGATCGGCAGGCTCCATGGCCGACGATGGTTTGCACCTACTCGCAAAGAAAAAGGGCCTCGAGTTTCCTCGAAGCCCTTCTTGAAATCCTAACCGCTGATTAGCGGGTGCCGGCGTCGCCGTCACCATAGAGCCAATCCCAGAAACCGCGGGTCGGACGCGCAACCTTACGCATTTTGGTCCCCTTAGTCCTACCGCGCAGACAGCTGTGCGGTGAAACATGGTTACCAAAAGGTTAATTGGTTAGCAATCGTTAACTATGCTGCCGCCTGCCCGGCGATATGCGCATCGGTACGGTCCTTTTGCAGCCGTGCGCGGAAACTCATGAAGTCAACGGGCCGGCCGACATGGTATCCCTGTACCTCGTCGCAACCCAATTTGCGCAGCAGATCAAGCGTTTCGGCATCCTCCACGCCCTCGGCAACGACATTGCGGCCAAGTTCGTGCGCCATGCGCAGGACCGATTCCACGACGACGCGGTCGGCAGCGCTGGTGAGTACGCGCTTCACGAAGCTCTGGTCGATCTTCATTTCGTGTGCGGGAATGCTGCGGACATATTCCAGCGACGAGAAGCCGGTGCCGAAATCGTCGATCGACAGGCCGAAGCCGGACTGGCGCAGTGCCTCCAGCGTCTTTTCGACCTGGTCGTCGTCCGCCGACATGAGGACGGATTCGGTGATTTCCACCATGATCCGCTTGGCCGGGACACCGGCTTTCTTGCACTTTGACGCCAGGGTCGCCGCAAATTCCGAATCACCGAGGATCGGCACCGACACGTTGATCGCAAGCTTGTAGTCGCCATCGGCGGACAACAGCTGCGATGCGGCGAGTGCGCGGTCGACGACGTAATCGGTCAACGGGCCGATACGCTGGCTCCGCTCAGCGGCCGGAATGAACTCGGCCGGGCTGATGTTGCCACGGTCGGGATGTTGCCAGCGGAGCAGGATTTCCGCGCCGGTAATGCGCCCGGTCTTGAGGTCGAGCTTCGGCTGGTAAGCCAGCCAGAACTCCTCCGCCTCGATTCCCCGGTCGATTTCGCTCGCCAGCGACAGCTGCCAGGCGGCATCGGCCGTGCGCTTCGGATCGTAGAGTTTCCAGCGCTTGCCCGTGCGCAGCGCCTCTTCGGCGCAGAGCAGCGCACTGCTCGCGCGGCTCGCAACGGTACGGCTGCTGTCGAGATCGGCGCCGAAAGAAATGGCGACGTCCACGCGACGGTCGCCGATCTGCAGCGCTGCCGAAAACAGGGCCTTCAGACCTTCGAGATGGTGGCCAAGTTCGGTGGGTCCATCGACATGCGAAACCCAATAGAAAACACCGTCGTCCGCCTGGTAGATTTCAATGCCTTCATCCCTCAGCCGCAAACGGCTGACGATTTCGGCGACGATCGTTCCCTCAACATCGCGCGGGAAACTTGCGCAAATGGCGGCGTAATTGTCGATCTTCGCTGCGACCACAGCCGTACCGGGCAGGCTTTTCAGCTCGCGCAGGGCAACGATGTTCGCGAGCCCGGAATTCTCGTTCATCCGGCTCTTCTGCCAGCCAAGGCGCAGGCGCGCATTCTGCACGGCCGCAATGCCCAGCATCAGCAAGGCCGGTGAAAGTTCGATCGAGATGTGGTTGCTGTCGAGAAGGATCGGCACAGCCGCTGCGGCGACAACGGCCAACAGGTTGACGGAAATCTGCCAGAAACGGCTGCGGACGAAAACGATCAGGACACTCGCGGCGACGGCTAGCAACCATGGCGCGAACCAGCCCGCATCGACAGGCATGCCGGACCGCAGCGTCTGGGCGGCAATCGCGTGGACATAAACCCCGGGGTGCGCACCCTGGCTGGGCAGGAAGCGGATATCGCCCAGCGAACGTGCCACATCGCCCACGATGACGTCGGCGCCCTTGAGCGGACGGATGCTGCCGGGCTTCCGGATAACGTCGCTCGCCGACAGGTAGGGAATGCTGGTCGCGGCAATCGAAAAGTCCGGACGAACGCGCACGCCCGCTTCGGCACGCTGGCCGGAAACGACCGCCGAAATCGACGGATAATGATTCTTGCCGTTCGCAGCCTGAAGATAGACCTGATCGATCTGGCCCAGCAGATTGTACCGGGTCTTGAATGTCGCGACGCCGACGTGCGGGCGGATCGTCTCCGCCGGCAGCAGCATTCCATCGATGCTTCCGTTCTGGCTCTGCCCGAACCCCGCGCCCAGGAAAATGTCGCCCTTGTATCGGTTCGCAACGTCGATGAACGCGCGATCGTTGTCGGGCGTGTCGGTGTCGGCCAACGCCTTGTCGAACAGGATCTTGTTCGCGCCGGCTTTCTTCAGGTTGTCGACAAGCTTCGCGAATTCCGCGCGCGGCCAAGGATAGCGCTGGTTCATCGCGGCGAGGCTCTTCTCGTCGATGCCGACCACCACGACGGTACTGTCGGCTGGCACGGATCGCGCAAGGAAACGCAGGTTGCGGATGGCGTCGTCGACCGGCTCGAGAAAACCGATGCCGCCCAGGAACATGGAAATCAGCGCTGCATAGACGAGGATGCGCGTACGCGCCGCACTGCGCCAGCGTTTGCGCGTACCGGAAAAGGTTGCAGCAATACCCACGGCTATGCGGTGCCGCCTTGCGCCAAAATGCTGTTCCAGTCGTGCGCCATCGATACTGTTCCACGCGGGCAACGTGCTCCGCCTGAAACGATCTAATTGCCGTTTGCCAAGATTTGGTTAGCGGCAGGTCATAATTGGGCGTTTTTACCCCCCCGGACGGGATTTTACCGGATTTCCCGCGCAATCGTTTTTCGCGTCCTTGAACCATAAGGCGGTTTCAGTCCCGCCAAACCCGCCACGTCGATCCTCGGTTGCCGGTAGACCGCCTTTGCATGACTGAAGGTGCGGAACCCGTCGACGCCGTGATAGGATCCCGTGCCCGATGGACCGATACCGCCGAATGGCAGGTCCTCCATGCTGGTGTGAAAAATCACGTCGTTGACCGTCACGCCGCCGGAGATCGTCCGGTCAAGGACGCGACGCTCCTCTGAAGCGTCCCGGCCAAAATAATAGAGGCCGAGCGGGCGGTCGTGCGCGTTGACATAGGCGACCGCTTCTTCGGTATTCTCGACTGCACGAACCGGCAGGACGGGACCGAAAATCTCTTCCTGCATGACGGCCATGTCGTCGGTTGGATTGCGCACGATATGCAACG
>DDFE01000211.1:0-2440 GCA_002336985.1 Sphingomonadales bacterium UBA1936 | reverse complement strand
ATCTCGTCCACGAACTCCGCCTCGTGACGACGTGGCACCAGGACGTAATCCGGCGCGAGGCATATCTGCCCGGCGTTGAGCATCTTGCCGATGGCGATGCGCTCCGCCGCCTGTTTCAGGTTGGCGGAATCGCCGATGATGACCGGTGACTTCCCGCCCAGCTCCAGCGTAACCGGCGTCAGGTTATCGGCGGCAGCATGCAGGATGTGGCGGCCGATCCCCGTCGCGCCCGTGAACAGCAAATGGTCGAAGGCGAGTCTGGAAAATGCCTGCCCGACCTCCGGCCCGCCGCTGAAGAATACGACCTCGTCGCCGGCGAAATATTTCGGACCCAGCGCTTCGAACAGTGCCGCTGTCGCAGGTGTGTATTCGGACAGCTTGACCATCGCCCGGTTGCCCCCGGCGAGCGCGCCAGCAAGCGGCGACATCGTCAGATTCACGGGGAAGTTCCACGGCGAGATGATGCCGACCACGCCCTTCGGCTGGTATTCGATACGCGCACGGGCGCCGAGCAGGCCGAGCGGAAACCGCACCGGACGCTTTTCCGGACGCATCCAGGCCGACAGGTGTTTCAGCGCGTGCTTCGCCGCGCCGATCGACACGCCGATATCGGTCATCATCGACTGTTCGTGACTGCGGTGTCCGAAGTCGTCCGACATGGCGGCGGCGAAAGCATCGCCGTTTTCGACCATCATGGCGATCGCGCGCTTTAGCCTGTCCCGCCGTGCCCCCTCGCTTACGGGCAGCTCGGCATTGAACGCAGAGCGCTGCACGCCCAGCACGTCGGTCAGTTGCCCGGTTTCCGCATCTGCCATCACGCCCGCTCCTCTGTTTATTGAAATACCGTGTTGCATTCCCGTCGCGAAATGCAACCCGTTCGCGTCATTGCGATTACCGTCACCGGCGCTAAGGAGCATAGGGCCAGCCAAAGGAGACAGCGTTGTCAGAAGCGTTCGAAACCATCGTCATCTTCGGCGCGACCGGCGATCTGGCGCAGCGCATGTTGTTTCCGTCGCTCTACAATCTCGACGCCGACGGGTTGCTTCCCAAGGATCTTCGTATCCATGGCGCGGCACGAAGCGCGCTCGACGATGCGGCGTTCGTCGAACAGGTTACGAAGAGCCTGATCGATCACCTGCCGGCCGAGCAGTTGAAAGACGATGTCCAAAAGCGTTTCCTGGCCCGGCTCGGCTATTGCACCGTGGATATCGCGAACCCGAAGGACTTCGACTGCCTTGCCAGCAAGATCGGCGGCGCGAAGGACAAGGGCGTCGCCTTTTACCTGTCCACCCCGCCCTCGCTGTTCGCGCCGGTTGTTGCCGGGCTTGAAGCAGTCGGCCTGACCGGCCCCATGACCCGCATCGCGATGGAAAAACCGATCGGTTACGATCTGAAGTCGAGCCGCGAAGTCAACGCCGCGGTCGCGCACGGGTTCTCCGAAGACCGCGTTTTCCGCGTCGATCATTATCTCGGCAAGGAAACCGTCCAGAACCTGCTGGTCCTGCGCTTCGGCAACATGCTGTTCGAGCCGCTGTGGAACGCCGCCAGCATAGAGCATGTCCAGATCACCGTTGCCGAGACCGTGGGACTCGAAGGGCGCGTGTCATATTATGATGGGGTCGGCGCGCTGTCGGACATGGTGCAGAACCACATGCTTCAGCTCCTCGCGCTGGTCGCGATGGAAGTACCCGCGAAATACGACGCAACCTCGGTGCGCGATGAAAAGGTGAAGGTTCTGCGCTCGCTGCGCCCGATGGATGCCGCGACCGCCGCATCCAACAGCGTGAAAGGTCAGTACCGTGCGGGAGCGATCGACGGGAAGCCGGTCGCCGGATACATCGACGAACTCGGCAAGCCATCGGACACCGAGACTTTCGTCGCGGTGAAGGCATTCATCGACAACTGGCGGTGGAAGAACGTCCCCTTCTATCTGCGCACCGGTAAGCGCCTGCCGCAGAGGCATTCCGAAATTCTCATCCAGTTCCGGCCGGTGCCGCATTCGATCTTCTCCGGGCGCGGGCCGAAGCTCGATCCAAACGCACTCGTCATCCGCCTGCAGCCCGAAGAAGGCATGTCGCTGTCGGTGATGACGAAGGAACCGGGCCTCGACCGCGGCGGCGTCGCGCTAAAGAAGGTCGACCTCGACGTCAGCCTGACTGCCGCGTTCGCAGGCCAGCGTCGCCGCATCGCCTATGAACGGCTGCTGCTCGACTTGCTCGAGGGTGACACCACGCTGTTCGTCCGCGCCGATGAGATCGAGGCTGCATGGACGTGGATCGATTCGATCCACGACGCCTGGAAAGCCGCGGGCGTTGCCGCCAAACCTTATACCGCGGGCAGCTGGGGTCCATCCGCATCGGCGGGCATGATCGAGCGCGACGGGGCAAGTTGGCATGACGCTTAACCCTGCGGTCAAGGCGATAACCGCGCGCATCGTCGA